>JBKJRO010000107.1:0-20169 GCA_046594555.1 Solirubrobacteraceae bacterium | reverse complement strand
TCATCGACGCGATGTCGACGACCTGCGCCACGCTGGTGGCGGGGGGCAGCTTCAGGCGGTGGCGCCGCGGCGCCGCGGCGGCAGGCCTGGCACGGCGCTTCGTCCGGCGGCTCATCGGCAGGCGCCCTTCAGCAGGCCCTTGAGCGCGGTCGTCACCTTGGCGCCCTGCAGGCGGAAGTCCCCGTACGGGTCCTTCGCGTCGAACCAGATGACGCCCGCGAGCTTGGGCATCGAGGTCGCCCGCAGCGACGCGAGCGTGTTGATCCAGCCGGCCTTGTCGCCGCCGGCGGCGGCCGAGCCGGTCTCCGCGAGCCAGAACGGCTTGGGGGCGAGCGCCTGGATCGTCGTGTAGGCCGAGCCGAACAGCGCCCCGGGCTCGCTCCACAGGAGCGGCGGGCGGGCGCCGAAGTTGTAGCCGCTGGCCCCGACCAGGTCGACCTGAACGGCGCCCGGGAAGTACGCGGGGATGCCGTTGGCGCCGCTGTCGGGGATGCTGCGCGCGTAGGGCGACCAGAGCAGCTTCACGCGCGAGCCGCCCGGGACCGAGCGGACGGCCTTGCGGACGCGCTTCCATGCGGCCACGTAGTCGGCCGCCGCGTTGCCGTTGATGCTGCCCGACCACGGGTACCACGGCGTGTTCATCTCCGGCATCGGGCGCAGGACCGCGCCCTTGCGCACGCTGCGCAGCTGCCGCGCGAGCTTGCGCAGCGAGCCGTCGAACTTGCCCTTTGCGGTGGCCTTGAGGCGGTACGCGGGCTGGGTCGCGCCGTCGCGCCCGCCGTCCGGCAGCCACGTGACGACCAGCTGGGCCTTGTTGCGGTTCGCCGTGCGCACGAGCGCCGGCGAGAGCGGCCGGCCGGCGGTCAGGTAGGTCGAGATCGCGGTCACACCGGAGCCGACGTGCTTGCGCAGTGCCGGCAGGCTCCGCGCGGGGTCGTCCTGGTAGATGCCGACGCGCAGGCACGCCGCCTGCGCGGCGGGTGCGAGCGCGAGTGCGGTGAGCACGGCGACTCCTGCCGTGGGCGTGATCCTCGTCATCGCCTGACCTCCAGCTTCAGGGTGTTCGTGGTCTGCGTCTTGCCGTCGGGTGCCGTCGTGACGACCCGCAGCGTGTACCGGCCCAGCTTGCGTGCGGCGACGGGGAGCGACAGCCGCAGCGCCTGGTCGCCCGGCTTGGTCAGCGCGGCGCTGAGCTTCGCGACGACGACAGGCCTGCTCCGGCGGCCGACCTTGCGGCGGCCGACCAACGAGATGTCGGCCTGGCCGATCCCGCTGGAGCGCAGCTTCAGCGTCAGCTTCCACTTCGCCTTGCGCAGCGTCCGCTTCGAGTAGCGCAGGCGGGCGAGCGCCTCGAGCGTCGGCGGGTCGCCGCACAGCTGCGAGGCGGATGGCGGGCGCAGGTAGGTCGCCGCGGCGGGTGCGTCCGACGCCCAGCCCAGCGGCCCGTTGACGGCGATGACCGTGAAGGTCACCGGGGTGCAGATCGGCGCGTCCGGCGTCAGGCCGGACGTCTTGGTGGTCTCCAGCACCTGCGTCGCGTCAGCGCCGGCGACGCTGCGCAGCACGCGGTAGGCGGTCGCGTCGGGGCTTCTGGAGGTGAAGCTCAGCTGGCCCGTGGCGGCGTCGACCGCCACGGCGGTCGGCATGGTCTCCTTGACCTTGGCGCCCGATGCGCCGACCGGATGGCCGCTGCCGCCATCGGTGTCGACGACCTTCTGGTCGTCGAACAGCGGGGCCTCGGTCCACGCGTAGATCGGGCCGCCGGCGCCGCCAGGGCCCTGGTCGTCGCCGAAGTCGCCGCCCCCGCCGCCGTGCGTCGAGATGGCGACGACCGCGCCGATCGCGTGTGCGACCACGTCGATCCGACCGCCGCGCCCGCCCGCGCCGCCGGCCTTCCCGTTGACGGGGTGCCCGGCGCCGTAGCCGCCGGCCGCGTCGACGTTGTCGCCGAGCGCGAGCGTGCCGGTCGCGGCGCGGAGCAGGACATTGCCCGCGTTGCCGCCGGCACGCGGGGGATCGGCGTCGCCGCTGGCGTTCGAGCCGCTGGCGTCGAGCGAGCCACCGACGGTCAGGTCGGTCTGCGCCGACAGCGCGACAGCGCCGCCGTCGGCTCCCGGCCCGTTGTTCGGGAAGCCGCCGCGGGTCGAGATGCGCCCGCTGGCGATCGAGCCGCTGCTGCTCGTCACGGACACGGGCGCGCCGCGGCCGGGAGTCGAGCCCGCGGGGCCGTTGCCGCCGTAGGCCTGGATCTGGCTGATCGAGACGTCGCCCGTCGCGGTCACCGTCACCGCCCCGCCGGGGGCGCCGGCGAGGGGTGCCGGCGTGCTCGGACCGTTCGCGCCCGGGGTGTACAGCGTGCCCGCGTCCACCGTGCCGCCCTGCAGCGAGATCGTGCCGCCCGGGGTGGCGCCCGTCGGGCCGACGGCGCCACTGGTCCACGCGCCACCCGCGACGACGAGGCGTCCTGCCGCTGTCGCGCTGATCGCGGCGCCGGGCGTCGCCCCGCCGCTGGTGCTGTTCTGGCCGCCTGCATCCAGGCGACCGAGCACGGTCAGTGCGCCACGGGCGGTCAGGTTGATCGGGCCGGAGGGCCCGGCGCCCGAGTCGGCGCTCGTGCCGCCGGTGGCGTCGATCGAGCCGACGCGGACGTTCGTCCCGGTCAGTTCGACGCCGACGCCGACGCCGCCGCCGAGGCCGGCGCCCGCGTTCGCGGGGGCGTCACGGCCGGAGGCGTTGATGTTGCCGCCGATGCGCGCGTCACCGGCGGACGACGCGACCGTGACGGGGCCGGCCGCCGCGACGCGGAACTGGTCGGGCTGGGCGATGGCGTTCGTTCCCTGCGCCTGGATGTCGCCGCCGACGTCGATCGAACCGGTCGCCGTCACGCTGACCGGAGCGCCGTAGGCGTAGATCGAGCCGGCGCTGACCGTCCCGCCCGACGCGATCGTGACCGCGCCGGACGCGCCGCCCCCGCTGCCCGACGTGTTGATGTCGCCGCCGACCGCGACCGGGGAGCCCTGCAGGACCAGGGTGCCACCGTTCTGCGGTGCCCCGGTCCCGCCCGTGAGGTCGATGCCGGAGGACACCGTCAGCGGGCCCGTCGACTGCAGCGTCAGCGCGCGGCCGTTCGTGCAGCCGTCGTTCCCGGTGCCCTCGACGTAGCACGTGCGCAGCGACGAGTTGGGGCCGAAGTAGATCGACGCCGCCTTGATCGACGTGTCGCCGGTGAGGCGCAGATCGCCGTCGACGTAGACGAAGCCGAACGTCTGCGCGCCCGAGAGGGTGACCGTCTCGCTGTCGAGCACGAGCACGTCGGCTGCGTGGGCGGCCGGCGCGAAGGGCAGGACCGCGAACGTCGCCGCGAGTGCGGCGACGCTCGTGCGGCGACGGGGGGTGTGGTGCGGGGGAAGCGTGAGAATGACGGCGCCTTCCTGGTTCGGGAGACGACCCGCGGCGGGGACCCTGCAGGGTCGTCTCCCGGCCTGACTCGGCGGGCAACGGGCGACCACCATGACCGCCTCCTGCACACGCCGCGAGCGATGTGGCCGTATGGTCGACCACCGATCGGTCGGCATCGCGGAGGACGCCGTCGAGCGCCTCGACCGGTCCCCCGGCAGGGGCCGCCGGTCGCCGCGGCCAGGGCACCGCCGGCCGCACGATCACGCGGCGCACGGCGCGCCAGAGCGACGCGCGCCGCCCGCTGCGCTGCAGCGCGACTTGCAGCGGCGGCCGGACTGGTCAGGCGCGCGGTCGCGCGGCGGGCGGCAGGACGACGACGAACGTGCTTCCGTGCGGCTCGCGGTCCTCGACGCGGATGGTGCCGCCGTGCGCCTGGACGATCTCGCGGGCGATGGCGAGTCCGAGCCCGGCCCCGCCGGCCCGGCCGCGCGCCGGGTCGAGTGTCGCGAAGCGCTCGAAGATCCGCGCGCGATCGGCAGCCGGGATGCCCGGGCCCGCGTCGCTGACCGCGAGCCCGGGCCCCGCCGCGTCGTCGCGCAGCGTGACGGTGACGCGCCCGCCGCGTGGCGTGACGCGGACGGCGTTGTCGAGCAGGTTGCGCACGACCTGCTCGAGCCGCGGTCCATCGGCGACGACCGCGACGGGCGATCCGGGGACGACCGTGACGTCGACACCGGCGTCCCGCGCGGTCGGGCGCTGGCCGTCGGCGACCCCTTCCACCAGGTCGCGCAGGTCCCGCGGCGTGCGCTGCAGGACCAGGCCTTCGGCATCCGCGCGTGCGAGCGTCAGCAGGTCGTCGACGGTCGTGCTGAGGCGCACCGCCTCCTCCCGGACGCTCTCGAGCACCGCGCGCGCCTGCGCTCCGAGGCTGTCCAGCCGCAGGCTGACGTCGAGTTCCGCGCGCATGGCGGCGAGCGGCGCGCGCAGCTCGTGCGAGGCGTCGGCGACCAGGCGCTCGCGGGCGTCGAGACCACCCTGGAGCCGGTCGAGCATCGCATTGAGCGTCGCCGCGAGATGCCCGACCTCGTCCTGGGTCCTTGGCGCCTCGATCCGCTGGGTCAGGTCGTCGATGCCGATCAGGTCGGCGCGGGTCGTCATCTCCTCGACGGGGAGCAGGGCCTTGCGCGCGATCCACCAGCCGCCGAGGGCGACGAACGCCAGGGCGCCGGAGCAGCCGATGAGCAGCAGGACGAGCGCGCGATGGACCGCGTCGTCGACCTCCTCGAGCGAGACGACGGCCGCGACGACCTGCCGGCGTCCTCCGCGTCGTACCGGGAGCGCGACGACGCGCACGTCCTCGACCGCGCGCGACCCGCGCCGGGTCGTCACGAGGCGCTCGCCCGCCAGGACGCGCGCGAGCGCCGCGGAGCCGATCAGCGGGGTCGCGACCGGGACGTCGCCGTCGGCGTGGAGCACGGCCCCGCGCGCGTCGAGCACCTGTGCGCCCGAACCCGCCCCGCGCGGGCCGGGAAGGACGGTGCGCGTGACGTCGCGGAACTCCGGCTCGCCCTCCGCCCGGTACCCCTGGGCGATGCGGGCGGCCGACGAGCGCAGGCCGCGATCGAGCTCCGCAGTCAGATCGGCGCGCAGGCGCGTGACGACGAACACCGTCAGGCCCGCCAGGACCGCGGCGAGCACGAGGACGTACCAGGCCGTCAGCCGGACCCGGATCGGCGCGCGGGTCACTCGGCGTCCACCACGTACCCCGCGCCGCGAACGGTGCGGATCAGCGGCCGCCCGAACGGCTGCTCGAGCTTGCGCCGCAGGTACCCGATGTAGACGTCGACGACGTTGCCCGAGCCGGCGTAGTGCTGGTCCCAGACGTGTTCGAGGAGCGTCGTCCGCGTGACGACCTCGCCGGCATGGCGGACGAGGACCTCGAGGACGGAGAACTCACGCGCGGTCAGGCTGACCAGGCGACCGGCGCGGGTCACGGTCCGCGCGGCGGGGTCGACCTCGAGGTCGCCGGCGATCAGCACGGCCGGACGCTCCCGTGCACCACGCCGCAGCAGCGCGCGCAGGCGCGCGACGAGCTCGCCGAAGTCGAACGGCTTGATCAGGTAGTCGTCCGCGCCGACGTCGAGCCCGCGGATCCGGTCGGCGATCCCGTCGCGGGCGGTCAGGAACAGCACGGGTGACCAGCAACCGCCGGCGCGCAGCTCTCGGCAGACGGCGATTCCGTCGTGGCCCGGGAGCATGACGTCGAGGATCACCGCGTCGTACTCGTGCACACGCCCGAGGAACAGCGCCTCGTCGCCGGTCGGCGCGACGTCGACCGCGTATCCCTCCGCGCGGAGTCCCCTGGCGAGGGCCGCCGCGAGCTTGGCGTCGTCTTCGGCGAGCAGCAGGCGCATGGGCGCGGGACCATCAAACCACGGCGGGCCGAGGTTACGCCGCGGCGCCTGTGAGGACGCTGAGAGATCCGGGGAGGACACGGCGGCGCTCGGCGCGAGCGGGACGGTCGTGAGCCGCCACGTACGACGTGCGCGGCATCGCAACGGTCAAGGAGCAGCAGCTCGCCGGTCCCGGGCCGCGTCAGGTCCTCGAGCTCGTCTCGTTCATGCGCGGCTGATGGTGCCGTGGCGCGCGTGCAGTTCCGGCACGAGGGCCGCGAGGTTCGCGAACTCCTCGGAGCAGTGCACGGCGAGAGCCCCGAGGACGGCCGGCGGGTCGAGCCGGTTGTCCCGGTGGGCGGCTGACTGCGCCGCGCGCCGCGGTAGAAGTGCGCCATGCGCCTCTATCCGCAGCTCCCCCGTCCCCGTAACGCGACCATCGCCAAGGACGTCGCCGCGGTCCTGCTGATCCTGCTGTTCGCGTGGGCCGGCATGAAGGTCCACAGCACCGTCACCGACCTGAACACCATCTCGCGCGGCGTGCAGGAAGCCGGAACGTCGGTCCAGGCCGGCTTCGCCGACGTCGCCACCGCGGTGGCCGGCGTGCCGATCGTCGGCGGGCAGCTGCGCGACGGGATCCAGCAGGCGGGCGGCGCCACGGGCGGCAACGTCGTCGCCGCCGGGCGCGCCGGCGAGCGGGCGGTCGACGACACGGCCAGGGTCCTGGGCTGGGTGACGTTCCTGCTGCCGGCGCTGACGCTGCTCGTCGTCATCCTCCCGCGCCGCATCCGCCAGGTGCGCCGGCTGACCGATGCGCAGCGCGTCCTCGCACCGGTCGTCGAGCCCGAGCGCCGGCGCCTGCTCGCGATGCGCGCCGCGTTCGGCATGGAGTGGGCCGACCTGGAGCCGTATGCGCCGGACCCGATCGCCGACCTCGAGGCGGGACGCCTCGACGGGCTCGTCGCGGCGCTGTATGCGGACGCGGGCCTGCGCCCGCCGGCGCTTGCTCCGGGCCCGGGGTGAGCCGCGGCGGGCCGCCGCGCGGCGCGATGGTGGAAGATCCGCGGCGGCGCCGTCTCGCGGGCGCCCGTTCCCAACCTCAGCAGGAGACCGCATGAGCCTCTCGGGCAAGACCATCTTCATCTCCGGCGCCAGCCGCGGCATCGGATTGGCGATCGCGCTGCGCGCCGCGCGCGACGGCGCCAACGTCGCGCTGGTCGCCAAGACCGCCGAGCCGCATCCCAAGCTCGAGGGCACCATCTACACCGCCGCCGCGGAGATCGAGGCCGCCGGCGGCGCCGCGCTGCCGATCGTCGGCGACATCCGCGACGAGGAGCAGGTCCAAGCCGCCGTCGGCGCCGCGGTCGAGCGCTTCGGCGGGATCGACATCTGCATCAACAACGCCTCCGCGATCAGCCTGAGCGGCACCGAGGCGACGGAGATGAAGCGCTTCGACCTGATGCAGAACATCAACGTGCGCGGCTCGTTCGCCGTGACGCGCGCGTGCGCGCCGCACCTGCGCAACGGCGACAACCCGCACATCCTCACCCTGTCGCCGCCGATCGGCCTGCGTCCCGAGTGGCTCGGCCCGCACGTCGCCTACACGCTCGCCAAGTACGGCATGAGCATCCTCGCGCTCGGCTGGGCGGCGGAGTTCGCCGAGGCCGGGATCGCCTCCAACGCACTGTGGCCGCGCACGCTCGTCGCCACCGCCGCGGTGCAGAACCTGCTCGGCGGCGACGCGGCGATGGCCCGCGCGCGGCGCCCGGAGGTCTACGCCGACGCCGCGTACGCGATCCTGAACCGCCCGAGCCGCGCGTGCACCGGGAACACGTACCTCTGCGAGGACGTGCTGGCGGAGGAGGGCGTGACCGACCTGTCGCCCTACAGCTACGTCGAGGGCGCCGACCTCCAGGTCGACCTCTACGTCGACCAGGTCTAGCCGGCGCGGCTACAGCGCGGTCGGGTAGGTCTCGGGCGGTTCGCCCAGGTCCCACGGCCGGTCGCGCTCGAGCGGCTCCACCGCGCGCGTGCGATCGATGTGGACGAGCGCGTCGAACTGGCGCGAGAGGCTGGCCCCGAACATGTGGCTCTGCCGCTCGGTCTCCGGGCGGTAGATCACGCCGATCGCCCGCTCCAGCCGCGGCTCTGCCAGCGCCCGCCCAGCATCCCCGGACCGCAGCGGGCACAGCAGGAACGCCGGGATGCCGGTCTCGTGCAGGAGCGCCTCGTAGCTGCCGTCCATGCCCCGGCGAACGCGCTTGCGCTCAGCGGGCGACCCCCAGTCCGTCGCGGCGGTGACGGTGCCGTCGTACGTCGTGAAGCCGACGTTCACCACCGCGTCGCCGTGGCGCTCACGCAGCAGCTGGCCGACGTTGAGCTCGCCGCGCTGCGCCATGTCCGTGGCGCGTGCGTCGCCGACGTGCGAGTTGTGCTCCCAGACGACGACCCGCGTCGTCTCCCCGCGGCGGTCCAGATGGGCGAGCAGCTCGTCGAGCGTGTCGGCCATGTGCCGGTCGCGCAGGTTCCACGAGCCCGCCCGGTCCCCGAACATCGTC
This sequence comes from Solirubrobacteraceae bacterium, assembly GCA_046594555.1. Lineage (GTDB taxonomy): Bacteria > Actinomycetota > Thermoleophilia > Solirubrobacterales > Solirubrobacteraceae > F1-60-MAGs163. The sequence continues at coordinate 11,819 of JBKJRO010000107.1, read as the reverse complement.
CGGTAGTACTCCTCCGCGTCGGCGACGACGGCGGCGTTCTGCTCGGCGAAGAACTGCTCGTCCTCGGCGGCGACGCCATCACGCTGCAGGTACTCGCCGGCCTTCCGGCGCAGCTCGACGAGCTGTTCGATCACCCGCCTGCGACACGGCTCGCCCACGCCCAGCAGCACGGCCTCGCCATACGCCGAGCCCGCCCCGGCGTAGGGCTGCAGGCACTCGTAGCGCCGCCGTGCGCGGGCGGCGGCCGCGGGGTCCTCGGCGTCGAGGTACCGGATCACGGCGTCCATCGATGCGTTGAGGCTGTACAGGTCCAGGCCGTAGAAGCCGACGCGTGACTCGGCGCCGTCGTTGTGGGCGCGCAGCCAGCCGACGAGCTCGAGCACGTCCGCGTTGCGCCACATCCACGTCGGGAAGCGACGGAAGCCGCGCAGCGCCTCCTCGGCGTCGTGGTCGTCGTCGGCGCCGCGGACGTAGCGGTGGACCCGGTGCGCGTCGGGCCAGTCGCCCTCGATGGCGACGGCGGCGAATCCCAGCTCGCGCACGAGCCGCTGCGTGATCCGGGCGCGCTCGCGGTAGAACTCGTGGGTCCCGTGGCTCGCCTCGCCGAGCAGGACGATCCGCGCGTCGCCGATCCGTGCCAGCAGCGCGTCGTAGTCGCGCGGATCGCCGGTCACGGGCAAGGCCTGGCGGCGGATCGCGGCCAGGACCTCATGCTCGCCCAGCGGGAGCGCGGCCGGGCCGGGGACGGTCACGCCGCCGCTCCCGAGAGGGGCGCCGGAGCGTGCTCGAGGTGGTCGGTGAACCAGTCGGCGGCGAGCCGCGCGACGGCCTCGAGCGCGCCCGGCTCCTCGAACAGGTGCCCGGCACCGGGCACGACGGCGATCCGGTTCGGGCAGCGCAGCAGCGATCCGGCGAACCGGTTGAGCTGCAGGACCTCGCGATCCTCCCCCCCGACGATCAGCAGCGTGGGCGCGGTGACCTCGTGCAGCCGGTCCGCGGCCAGGTCGGGACGGCCGCCGCGCGACACCACCGCCCGCACCGCGACCCCCGCGCCGGCCGCCGCGAGGAGCGCTGCACCCGCGCCTGTCGAGGCGCCGAAATATCCGATCGGGAGCGTGCTCGTGACGGGATCCCCGAGCGCCCAGCCTGTCACGAGCCCGAGGCGCCGCGCGAGCAGCGGGATGTCGAAGACGAGTTCGCGGCGCTGGGCCTCCGCGTCGGTCAGGAGGTCGAACAGCAGCGTCGCGAGACCCACCCGCTGCAGCGCTGCGGCGACCTCGCGGTTGCGCGGGCTGCGGCGGCTGCTGCCGCTGCCGTGGGCAAAGATCACGAGGCCGCGGGCGCCGTCGGGGATGACCAGGTCGCCCGACAGCGTCGCCTCGCCCACGTCGATCTCGACCGCCCGCTCGACCGCCCGCTCGACGGGCAGCCCGGCCGGCGGCCCCGGCGCCGGCATCGCGCTGGCGAGCCCGGCGAGGACCTCGGCATCGGACACCGCCCGGAAGTCGTCGTACCAGCGGCCGACGCCGCGGAAGTCCTCGGGCGTCGTATGACAGACGACGGCGTCCGCCTCGTTCCCGACGAGCTCGACGGCCTGCGGGGAGCCGACGGGCACCGCGACGACGATGCGCGTCGCGCCGCGTCCGCGCAGTGCGCGCACCGCCGCGAGGTCGGTCAGGCCCGTCGCCAGGCCGTCGTCGACCACGATCACCGTGCGGCCGCGCACGTCGATCGCGGCTCGGCCGTCGCGGTAGGCCTCGACGCGCCGGCGCAATTCGGCGCTCTCTGCGGCGAGGGTCTCGTCGAGCAGGCGCTGCGTCATGCCGACGCGCGCCGCAAGGTCCTGGTCGAGTACGACGCTCCCGTCCTCGGCGATCGCGCCGACGCCGAGCTCCGGATTCCCGGGGGCGCCGATCTTGCGGACCGCCAGGATGTCGAGCGGCGCGCGCAGCGCGCGCGCCACTTCGAGTGCGACCGGGACGCCGCCCCGTGGCAGCGCCACGACGACGGGCCGCTCTGCGGCGAGGTCCGCGAGCAGTGACGCCAGCCGGCGGCCGGCGTCGCGACGATCCACGAACACCATCGGACGATCCTCCCCGTGACGGGGCGGCGGCGCATCAGCAGCTGCCCGCAGGTCGCATCGGGGGTTCCCGCGCCGGGGGGACCTACGTGACGCGCTGCGGACCGCCACGATGCGCGACGGTCCGCGGCCGTCTACGGTCGTCCCTGGCCATGACCGAGATGCGGCACACCGACCCTGACCCCGACCCCGGCTCCGCGCCGGACGTCCGCCCCGATGCGGGGGCCGGCGTCGTCGTCGAGCACGTCAGCAAGAGCTTCGGCGAGCTGGTCCCGGCGCTCAGGGATGTGAGCCTCGCCGTCGCGCCGGGCGAGCTCGTGCTGCTCACCGGGGCATCGGGATCGGGCAAGAGCACGCTCCTGAACATCGTCGCCGGCCTGGACGAGCCGGACACCGGGACGGTGCTCGTCGACGGGCGGTCCGTGTCCGGCATCGACGATCCCGCGCGCTTTCGCCGCGAGGTCCTGGGCTTCGTCTTCCAGCTCCACCACCTGCTTCCGGGGCTGACCGCCGAGGAGAACGTCGAGGTCCCGCTGATCCCGTCCGGCCTGGGGCGCGCGGAGCGCCTGGCGCGCGCACGGGCGGCCCTCGATGACGTCGGGCTGGCCCACCGCCGCACGCACCGCCCGGCGCAGCTGTCCGGGGGCGAGCGCCAGTGCGTGGCGATCGCGCGCGCCATCGTCGGCCGCCCGCGCCTGCTGCTCGCCGACGAGCCGACGGGCGCATTGGACTCCGTCAGCGGGGAGCACACCCTGGATCTGCTCGACGAACTGCGCCGCGCCCACGGCATGACCGTGCTGCTCGTCAGCCACGACCCCGGGGCGGCGCGGCACGCCGATCGCGTGCTGTACCTGCGCGACGGCCGGATCGTCGCGCAGGAGCCCGGCGGCCCCGGCGCGACGCGGATCAGCCCAGCGACTCCGCCGGGCGCAGCCGCGTGACCCACCACGCGGGGTAGATGCTCCCGAGCGCGCCCGTGGCGAGCGCGACGAGCACGGCCCGGCCGAGGATCCACGCGGTGACGTGCGGCGCCACGAGCGACGAGGCGCCGAACGCGCGGACGATGAGCTCGCCCGCGATGGCGCCAAGGCCGAGGCCGATGACGGCGCCGGCCAGCGTCATCAGCAGGCCCTCGGCGAGCACCAGCGTCGCGACGAACCGCCGCGGCCAGCCGACCGCCAGCAGCAGCGCGAACTCCTGACGGCGCTCGAACACCGCCATCAGCATCGTGTTCATCACCGCGATCCCGCCGATGATCAGTGCCAGCGCGACGAAGACGACGGCCGCCTTGCGGATCAGGAGCGTGTTCGTGTCGACGCGGGCGACCTGCCCCGGCTGGCTGATCGCCACGGTGCCGCGGAAGGTGCGCTCCAGGCGCCGCCCGACGTGTGCCGCGCGCGCGCCGCGGGCGAGCTGCACCGCGATCGTGGTCACGTCGCCCGTGCGCCCGAGGATCCGCTGCACGGCCGGCAGCAGCAGCGCCGCGCCCTGGTCCTCGAACGGCACGCCCGCGTGGTAGATGCCGGTGACGCGGACCGGGCCGCTGACCAGCCTCAGGCGGTCGCCGGTGTGCAGCCCGAGCTGCCGGGACGCGGCGTCGCCGACGATCGCCTCGCCGGGGCCGCGCGGGGCGCGGCCGGACAGGAAGACGAGCCGTCGCATGATGAACCCGTCCCGCTCGATGCCGAAGACCAGGAACGAGCGCGCCGAGCGCAGCTCGCCGGTCGCGACGGCGATCGGCGTCGCGTCGGCGACGCCCTCCTGTCGCTTGACCCGCGGGAGGAGCGCGAGCGGGAGCGTCGATGCCGTCAGCTCGCCGACGCCGCCCTGGAACAGGCCGAGGTCGGATCCGCCGAGATGGACCAGGCCTGACGCGCTGCGCTCGATTCCCGCGCTGAGCGACAGGAGCGCGACGATCGTGGCGACGGCGATCGCGATCCCCCATGCCGTCAGCGCGGTCCGGGCCGCGTGGCGCCGCAGGTCGACCGCGACGAGGTGCAGCACTGCCGCCTACCCCGTGAGTCCGGGGGCGCCGCTGATGAGCCACGCGGATCCTGCGCGGACGAGCGTGACCGAGCCGTTCGGAAGTCCGCTGCCGGCGGAGACGTCGGCCGTCGCGCGGTCGCCGCTGACGGCGACGTTCGACACGTCGGCGTGCTCGAGGGCCGTCAGCTGCGCCGGGGTCGCGGCGGTGCGGACCAGGCCGACGGCGTCCTCGCACGTCGGCTGGGTGACCAGGCCCTTCGAGGACTTGGCGACCACGCCGATCAGCTGGCGCTGCCCGGCGGGGGTCAGCAGCGCGCAGGCCGCGGTGCCGTCGCCCGCGGCCTGCGCCGCGAGGTAGGACCCGATCGTCGTCTTCACCTTGGCGGCGTCCGACTGCGGCGCGGAACTGCCGCCGCCACAGCCGGCGAGGACGAGGACGCACAGCGTCGCTGCGGTCGCGAGCACGGTCGGGCGATGTCGGGTGGCCGGCATCAGACCGCGACGATACGCCGCCGGCACGACGGGGGCGTCCGCGCAGCATGCGCGGCAGCCCGCGGGGAAGCCGCAGTCACGGAGCGGAACCCACCTGATGCGCGGCCGTTCGCGACGCGCAACGCTCCCCGTCCATGCCGCATCGCATCGTCATCCTCGGCGCCGGAACGGGCGGGACGCTGACCGCCAACCGCCTGCGCCGGCTGTACGGCGACGACGCCGACATCGTCGTCGTCGATCGCGACGACCGCCACGTCTACCAGCCCGGCCTGCTGTTCGTGCCGTTCGGGCTGGCGGACCCGGAGCACATCGTGCGACCGCGCCACGAGCAGCTGCATGAGCGCATCCACTTCCGGATCGCCGAGGTCGAGCACGTCGACACCGCCGCCAATGCGGTGCACCTCGTGGACGCCACGCCGTTGGAGTACGACGTGCTGATCGTCGCCACCGGCGCCGAGCTGCAGCCGCAGGAGACCGAGGGGCTGCTCGGCCCGGGCTGGGGCGAGAGCGTCTTCACCTTCTACACGCTGGAATCGGCCACCGCGCTGCGCGACGCGCTGCGCGACTTCGACCGCGGCGAACTCGTCGTCAACCTCGTGGACCTGCCGATCAAGTGCCCGGTCGCGCCGCTGGAGTTCTGCTTCCTCGCCGACTGGCACCTGCGCGAGCGCGGCGTGCGCGACGCCGTCCGCATCACGCTCGTCACCCCGCTCGACGCGGCGTTCACCAAGCCGGTCGCCGCCGAGCACCTCGCCGGCCTGCTGGCGAGCAAGGACATCTGGATGGAGACCGAGTTCGCGACCGGCGAGGTCGATGGTGCGCACGGGCGGCTGCTGAGCTACGACGGCCGCGAGGTCCCGTTCGATCTGCTGGTGACGATCCCGCTGCACGGCGGGCCGGCGTTCGTCGAGCGCTCGCCGGGCCTCGGTGACGAGCTCGGGTTCGTCAGGGCGGACCCGGCGACGCTCCAGGCCGCGGCCGCGCCGAACGTGTTCGCGATCGGCGACGCGACGAACCTGCCGACGTCGAAGGCCGGGTCGGTCACGCACTTCGAGGGCGACACGCTGGTCGAGAACGTCCGGCGTCACCTGGCCGGCGAGCCGCTGGCCGGGACGTTCGACGGCCACGCCAACTGCTTCATCGAGACCGGCTTCCACAAGGCCCTGCTGATCGACTTCAACTACGAGGTCGAGCCGCTCCCGGGCCGCTACCCGGAGCCGCACGTCGGGCCGCTGCCGCTGCTCGAGCAGTCGCGGCTGAACCACCTGGCCAAGCTCGCGTTCCAGTGGGTCTACTGGAACGTGCTGCTCCCCGGCCACGACCTTCCCGGGATCGGATCCCGGATGCAGATGGCGGGCAAGGACACCGATCTGCTCGCCGCCAACGAAGGAGGACCACCATGACATCCCACACGTCCGAAGGGCAGGCCGTCGCGGTCGACCCCGAGGGCTTTCTCCTGGATCCGAAGGACTGGACGAAGGACCTCGGCGCGTCGATCGCCCGCGACAGCGGGATCGACGAGCTGACCGAGCGCCACTGGCAGGTCATCACGTACATGCGCGACACGTACCTGGAGACCGGCACCGCGCCGTCGATCCGCACTCTGGGCAAGGCTTCGGGCGTGCCGGTCAAGGAGCTCTACGAGCTGTTCCCGAAGGGCCCGGCGAAGCTCGCCGCCAAGATCGGCGGGATCCCCAAGCCGCGCGGCTGCATCTGATGGCCGACGCACTGAGCAAGGTCGCGATCGTGATCTCCAAGGGCTCGCTCGAGGGCGTCTACCCCGGGCTGATCATGGCCAACGGCGCGCGGATGGAGGGCATCGAGGCGAACGTCTTCTTCACGTTCTTCGGCCTCGACGCGATCCGCCGCGACCACCAGTCCAAGATCAAGGTCGCGACGGTCGGCAACCCCGGGATGCACATGCCGACGCTGCTCGGCGCGCTGCCCGGGATGTCGGCGGTCGCGACGCGGATGATGCAGCGCGAGATGGAGCGGCTCGACATCCCGCCGATCCCGGAGTTCGTCGAGCTCGTCTCGGACTCGGGCGCCGGCATCCACGCGTGCAAGGCGACCGTCGACATGTTCAAGCTGAGCGAGGCGGATTTCGTCGAGCAGGTGGACAGCGTGATGACCGTCGGCGAGTTCTACGCGATGGCGGCGGGCGGCGAGATCATCTTCACGTGAGCGTGGGGGCCGGCTCGGCCGGCGCCCACTCGGCGTACCGGTGCGAGACGTGCCCCGTCAGCGCCTGCAGGAACGGCTCGCGCTCGAGCGCGTAGAGGTCGGCGTCCGTGCGCGCCGTGACGGTCGCCGTGCGCGGCGTGTCGTGCAGCAGCGCCAGCTCGCCGACGCCCTCGGGCGCGGTGCAGGTGCGCACATGGTCCCCGTCGATCGCCACGTCGAGCTCGCCGCGGGCGATGGCGTAGTAGCGGTCGCCGTGGTCCCCCTGGCGGATGACGACGTCGCCCGACGGCACGTGCAGGCGCTCCAGGCCGCGCGCGAGACTCTCCAGCGCCGGCGCCGGCAGCGCGGCGAACAGCCGGATGCCGCGCAGCAGGCTGAGCTCGACCAGTGGCACGATCGCGCTCGCGTCCACCGATCGCAGCCGCGGGAGCACGGCGAACAGCGCAGCGCACATCAGCCCGCCGGTGCCCGCCAGCGCGGCGGTCGGGCCGCCGAGGGCGACGAGCAGCGGCACGATCAGCGCGCCCCCGGCGAGGCCGGCGTTCAGCAGCGACTCCAGCAGGCCGAATGCCGCGGCCAGCGCCGCCGGGCTCGCGGTGCGCTGCAGCAGGCTGCGGCCGGCCACGTCGAAGACCGCGCGGCCGACGCCGGCCACGCCGATCAGCCCGAACGCGACGACCCGCGAGGGCGAGATCGCGATGATGAGCAGTGACCCCGAAGCGATCAGGCCGCCGGCGAACAGCGCCGGGGTCAGCCGCGCGCGGCCGACGAGCGCCGCGGTGACCGCGATCGCCAGCAATCCGCCGGTGCCGAAGGCCGCCGTCAGGTATCCGGCGCCCGCGTCGCCCAGGTCCAGGACATCGATCGCCAGGACGACGTACAGCAGGTCCAGTGCACCAAGCAGGACGTACTGGGCGCCGAGAATGCCGACGAGCGTCCGCGTCGGCGGATCCGCCACGATCGTCCGGACCCCCGCGAGCGTCTGGGCGACGCTCCCGTGCGACTGCTCCTCGCCGGCGAACGGCGGCGGGCCGTCGATGCCCAGGACGAGCGCCGCCGCCCAGATGGCGAGCAGGGCCATCCCCGCGATCGCCAGCTGCGGGCCACCGAGCGCGAGCAGGACGCCGGCGGCGACCGGCGCGGCGATCGTCCCGGCGCTTTCCAGCCAGTTCTGCCCTGCGTTGGCCGCGGCCAGCTCCTCGGCCGACGCGACGACGCTGGGCAGCAGCGCGGCCTGCGCGGGGCGCGTCACCGCGATGGCGAGGTTGACCAGTGGCGCGACGACGAAGACGAGCGCGATCCCGCCGCCCGCCGCCATCACGGCCGCCACGGCCGCCATCGCCGCGCCCTGCGCAAGGTACCCGGCGAGCAGGACGCGCCCGGGGCGCCGGCGGTCGGCCCAGGATCCCGCCCAGGGTGCGAGCACGATGCTGGGGACGACCTGGACGAGCGCGATGAGGCTCGCGGTGGTGGCGCCGCCCTGGTTGTAGCCGTAGACGAGCAGCGACACCCAGACGCCGACCTCGGCGCCGTTGAACGCCGCGAAGGCGATGCCGATGCGGAGCAGGCGGCGGTTGCGCGCGGCGGTGGCGAAGACGCCGGTCAGCTGTCGCGCGTTCGCCATGCAGGCCGACCGTACTGATGGCGGGCAGGCGGAGTCAGCCGCCGGGCAGGGTGACCTCGAGGTGCGCCCCCGCATTCGAGGGGACCGCACGGACATCGCCGCCGGCTGCGCGCGCCAGTCGCCGGGCCAGCGGCAGGCCCAGCCCGGCGCCGTCGTGGGGCGCATCCGCAGTCCGCGTGTCACGGACGCCGGGCTCGAAGATCGCGTCCAGCCGCTCCGGCCGGATGCCCGGGCCGTCGTCGCGGACGTCGATGACGACCTGCGATCCGCGACGCGCGACCTCGAGGGTGACGGCCGCGCGCGCGAAGCGGGCCGCGTTCTCCAGCAGCGGCGCCAGGATGCGCTCGGTCAGGTCCGCGTCGGCGCCGGCGCGGACCGCCGAGGCGCAGCGCACGAGGACCGTGACCCCGCCGCGCGCCGCGTCTGCCGCGATCGCCTGCGCTGCATGCCGGGTCACATCCCCGGCCTCGCAGATGCCGGGCGTCGCCCGCGCCTCCGCGCGCGCAGCCGCCATCAGCGTGTCGAGGATGGCGGTCATGCGCGCAGTGCTGCGCAGGGTCAGCTCGGCCGCGGCGCGCTGCTCGTCCGGCTCGTGGGGCCGCCGCGCAAGGATCTCGGCCTGCGCCGCGATGCCGGCGAGCGGGGTGCGCAACTCGTGGGACAACTCGGCGGAGAGCCGCTGCTCGTGCCGCAGGCTCGCGGCGACGCGGTCGAGCAGCCCGTCGAACGTCGAGGCGAGCCGCTGCAGCTCGGCCGGGCGCTCGCCGGGCCCGAAGCGCCGGTCGATCTGGTGATCACCCCAGTCCGCCGCCTGGTCGGTCATCGCCTCGACCGGCCGCAGCGCCCCGCCGACGGCGATCCACATCACCGCCGCCATCGCCGCGAGGACGATCGCGGCGAACAGCAGCGAGCCGATCAGCGCCAGGTCGGTGGTCCGGTTGTAGGCGGACAGCGACCCGGCGACGACGACCGTGCCGACCCGGCGGCCGCTGCCGGTCACGGGAAGCGCGTGCAGGCGATAGCCGGCGTCCGCCGTCCTGCCGAAGCGCCCCCCCGTGGCGACGAGCGCGGCGACGCTGCGCTGCAGCGTGCCGCTCGCCCGCGGCTGCTCGATCGCCGTCGCGCCGTCGAAGACCCACACCCCGTTGTCCAGCGCGGCATCGCCCGGGCCTTCCGAGGTCACCAGCCGCCCGCGCTGCACGGCCACCGTCGTCAGGGCGGCGGCCCCGCGTGAGCGCAGGCTGCTGTCGACGTCGCCGCGCAGGCTCCCCGCGAGCAGGACGTTGAACGCGACGACCAGGATCGACAGGCCGACCGCGACGACCGCGACCGCGCCGAGCACGACACGCCCGCGCAGGGTCGCCGGGCGCAGCCGCCTCATGCGAGCCGGTATCCGACGCCGTGGACCGTCTCGATCGCCGGGCCTGAAGGGACCTCGCGCAGCTTGCGCCGCAGTCGCGCGAGGTAGACGTCGAGCGTGTTGTCGTGCACGATCGCCCCTTCGGGCCACCCGGCGCGGACCAGGTCGCGGCGGCGCAGCACGTCGCCGGGCGCGGCCGCGAGCGCGGCGAGGAGGCGGAACTCGGTCGGCGTCAGCTCGACGCGGGAGCCGTCGCCGATCAGGGCGTGGGCGGCCGGGTCCAGCGTCAGCCCGCCGACCACCGTCCTCCCGTCGGCACCCGACCGGCGCAGCACCGCCTGCAGGCGGGCGACCAGTTCGGCGAGGACGAACGGCTTGGTCAGGTAGTCGTCGCCGCCCGCGGCGAACCCGGACAGCCGGTCGGCCACGGCGTCGCGCGCGGTCAGGAAGATCACGGGCGCCGCGAGGCCGCGCGCACGCAGCGCCTGCAGGACGTCGCGTCCGTCGGCGTCGGGCAGGCCGATGTCCAGGACGATCGCGTCAGGGTGCTCGGCCGCCGCCCGGAGGGCCTCCGCGCCGTCGTGCGCCAGGACGACGTCGTAGCCCTCATCCCCGAGGCCCTGCGCGAGCAGGCCGCGCAGGTCGGGGTCGTCCTCGACGACGAGGATGCGAGCGGGCACGTTCATCAGCCTAGGTCCCGCGTCGCCGGCGCGCTGAGCACCTGCGGTGCCGGCGTCATGCCGGCACCGCAGGGCATGACCGCGCTGCCGCGGCGCTACGCGTCAGCGCCCTCGAGCGCCGCCGCCGGCGGGCGGGGTGACCCGTGGCTCTGCGGTGCGGTGCTCGAGGTGGGCTGGTCCTTCTTCGTGATCGTCAGGAAGATGACCATGCCCAGGATCGAGGAGAGGAAGATGAGGCTCGTGGTCGTCGTCCCGAGCCCGAGTCCCCCGTCGGCCGGCTTCTGCGACATGTAGTCGCCGATCGACGCGCCGAGCGGGCGCGTCAGGATGTAGGCGAGCCAGAAGGCCAGGACCGCGTTCAGCCTGAAGCGGTAGTGGGCGAACGTGATCGCGGCGATCAGCCCGGCGAAGATGAACACCGAGTTCAGGTAGCCGACGTTGAGCTTCTCGGCCGTCAGGTCGCCGGCCGCGGTGCCCAGGGCGAACGTGAACAGGATCGCCAGCCAGTAGAACGCCTCGCGGCGCGTGGTGAAGATCGTGTGGATCGACAGCGTCTTCTCGATCGCGAACCAGACGGCGAAGACGATCGCCAGCACGATGCTGAAGATGATCGTCGTCGTCTGCAGGGCGACGCCGAAGTTGTCGGTCAGGTTGTCGGTGATGAGCGTGCCGACGACGCTGATCAGGACGACCGCGAGCCAGTAGACCCCGGGGATGTACTTCCGCGCGCGGAACTGGAAGAACAGCGTGATGAGGAGCGCTGCGCCCATGATGTACGTGAGGTTGGTGAGCCCGAGGTTGAGCTTCTGGTTGAGGTTGTCCGCGAACGTCTCGCCGACCGTCGTGCAGAGGATCTTGATGATCCAGCAGTAGAGGGTGACCTCGGGGACTTTGTTCAGCATCTGCCTGCCGCGTGAAGTTGCCGTCGCCGGCTGCGCAATCGTCGTCATGCGCCGGAGATTGGCAACGCTCACCTGACTGCGGCCTGACTGCGGCCCGACGGCGCTCGTCCCGGTCTCACGAGCCTCGTGCCCCGTCTCAGCACAGACGGACACGCTTGGCGCTTGTGAGACGCTGGGCTGCAAGGTAACTTGTATCGATGGCTGCCTGTCTGGTCCTCGCGCCAAGCGCCCGCAAGCGCGGAGCCCGCGACACGTTGCTGAGGTGATGACGATGCCGCGCTCGGTTCAAGACATTCTCGATCACGCCGACGAGCTGGCTCAACGCTTCGAGCACTACGAGCCCGCACCCGAGGACGAGCGTGACCCCCAGATCTACGCTGCGCTGCGCGAAGCCGTGCTGTCGCGCTCCGACGCCGAACGGTCGATCAAGGCAGCTGTCGACGAGGCGCGCGCACACCGGTACTCATGGGCGTTCATCGGCAGCCTCCTCGGCACCTCCGGGGAGGCCGCG
>JBKJRO010000078.1:0-7760 GCA_046594555.1 Solirubrobacteraceae bacterium | reverse complement strand
ACGGCGATCGCGTGTGCCCGGCGCTGCTCGGGTCGGAGCACAACCTGCGGGCCGACGGCCCGGTCACGGTCGAGACGTACCAGTGGTTCGTTCGGAACGCCGGCCAGATCTCCGCCGTCTACACGGTCGTCATCTGCGACGAGGCGCACACCGCGCTCGGGGAGAAGACGAGCGCCGCGATCCGCGAGTGGACCGGCCCGATCTTCGTCGGCATGACGGCGACCGGGGCGCTGATCGCGCGCCACGTCACCGACCTCTTCCCTACCCAGACCTCGCGCTTCGACCTCGCGCAGGCGGCGCGCCGCGGCGTCATCTCACCGCTGCGCTGCATCCGCATCCCGCCCGGCCCGGGCGTGCGCACCATCGCCAAGGTGCCGCTGCGCAAGGGCGAGGTCGACGTTGAGTTCGACCAGGAGATGCTGGCCGAGCTGCTCGACCAGGCGCCGTTCAACTTCGCGATCGCCGACCTCTACAAGACGCGCTTCCTCGGCGTCCCGGGCGTCATCTACACGGCCGGCGTGCGCCACGCGTACAACGTCGCGGAGGCGTTCCGCGCGCTCGACATCAAGGCGGAGGCCGTCTCCGGGGAGACGCCCAAGCGCGAGCTGGCCGAGATCCTGGCGCGCTACGAGGCCGGCGACATCGACGTGCTCGTCAATGCGCAGCTGCTGGCGGAGGGCTGGAACTCGCCGCGCGCGACGGTCTGCATGCACCTGGCGCCGACCGCGTCGAAGCGGATCTATCAGCAGCGCGTCGGCCGCGTCACGCGCCGGCACCCCGGCAAGGAGGCCGGCGTCGTCGTCGACTTCGTCCACCCGGCGACCAAGCACGACGACCCCGTCGTGACCCTGCACTCGCTGCTCGAGCGCGACGTCTATCGCGGCGGCGCGATCGTCGTCGGCCCGGTGCGCCGCGGCCGCGGGCGCCGGATCCGCGTCGAGCGCCGCGTGATCCCCGTCACCGCGGACGAGGATCGCCGGCACGAGGTCTTCGAGCGCGAGCTATGGCGGATCGCCGTCGAGCATCTCGACTACGGCGAGCAGCACATGTGGGCCGCGCTCGCCGGGGCACGCGTGCAGGCCAGCGGCTGGCGCCGCGCCCGCGCGATGCTGCACTTCGACCGCACCGGGGAGCTCAAGCGCCGCTTCCTGCTGACCGCCGTCGAGCGCAACAAGAACGCCCAGCTGCGCGTCCGCGCGCTGCAGGAGATCGCTGCGCTGAAGGACGAGGAGGCGTTCGACCTCGCCGTCGAGCTCGTCGGCACGTGGACCAAGGACGAGCGCCGCGAAGGCGCCAAGGTGCTGCTGCACGCGCTGGCCGAGAAGCGCATCGGCAGCCGCGATCAGGCCAACCGCTGGATCTGGAGCCTCGCCGACGACACGACCGAACTGCACGAGGAGTACGCCGTCCAGCGCTGGCCGGAGACCAAGCGCCTGCTCGGGCTGCTCGTCAACTCGTCCGGCGCCGCACACGCGCGCAACGCGCGCAAGCTCGTCCAGGCGACACGGCAGCAGGATCGCCGGCTGCAGGCCGCCGTCCTCGCGGCGGCGCAGACCCACACGCCCGAGGCGCGCGAGGTCATCGACGGCGCGCGCATGCGCCTGTCGCGCAAGCCCGGCGCGCTCGCGCGCGAGCTGCTGCGCAACTTCCCCAAGGGGAAGGGCCGCCGCGGCCGCCGGCGCAAGAAGCGCGGCGGCGAGGCGGGCGAGGGCGGAGCGGCAACGCCGCAGGCGACGACGTCGGCGAGGTCGCGCCGCAGCCGCCGGCCGGTCAAGGTCCGCGACGAGGATCGCGCCGACGAGCGCGGGCGGGACGGCGGCGCACCCGAGCCGCCCGACGAAGCCGCGGCAGCCTAGCGCTGCGGTCCAGCGCCGCGGTCCAGCGCTGCGGTACGTCTCCGCGCCCGCGAACCACGAGCACCCGCGAACCACGAGCGCCCGCGAACCACGAGCGCCCGCGAACCACGAGCACCCGCGAACCACGAGCACCCGCGAACCACGAGCACCCGCGAACCGCATGCGGTTGTGCCCGCTATGCGGGCACAACTCGATGCGGTTCAGGAGGGCGGGGCGGCCGCGCCCAGGTGCACCTCGCCGGCGTCGAGCTGTGCCTGCCCGCCGTCGTCGAGCCGCACGACGAGGCGGCCGGTGCCGTCGATGCCGGCTGCCGTGCCGCTCCCGGCCGCCCAGGTGATCGGCCGGCCCAGCAGCGCATCGCGCTCACGATAGGCCGCGAGCAGCGCGCCGGGGTCCAGTGCCAGCGCCGCGGCGAGCTCGTCGAGCACGCGGTCGCGGACGGCCCCGATGTCCGCCGGCTGCAGGCCCAGCGTCGCCGCCGTCGCGTGGAGTTCCGGCGGCAGGTCCGCCAGCCGGACGGCGACGTTCAGGCCGATGCCGATCACCGCCCAGCCCTCCTGCGGGCGGCCCTCGGCCAGGATCCCGGCGATCTTGCGGTCGTCGACGAGCACGTCGTTGGGCCACTTGATCGCGGCCTGCGGGCCGACGGCGCGCGCGACGGCGAGGCCCGCGGCGAGCGGCAGCAGGTCGAGCGGCTGGCGGACGACGACCGACAGCAGGAGCGCGTGCCCCGGCGGCGCCGACCAGGTGCGGCCCTGGCGCCCACGGCCGGCGGTCTGCCTGCTCGCCGTGACGATCGTGCCGTGCGGCGCGCCGCGGGCGGCGAGCGCCCGCGCGTGGTCGTTCGTCGACGTGGTGGCGCGCAGATGCAGGTGCGGCGAGCCGAGCGTCGCCATCAGACGGAGATGCGGACCTCGCCGTCGAGCTCCAGCCCGAGCTGCTCGGCGGCCGACCCGCGGTTCACCGCCAGGGCCAGCGTCCGGTAGGCGTCCTCGTAGATGAGGAGCTGCCCGGGCGGCACGTCGGCGAACGTCGTCGCGTAGACGGCGTCCTGGTCCAGCACGCGGACGCGCTGCCCCAGCTTCAGCCCGAACCCGGCGATCTCGTCGTGCTCGACGTCGAGCGTCACGTTGCCGAAGCGGTCGAACCCGATCGCGTGGGCGACCAGGTCGTCGTCCTCGGCGCGGGCGAGCGGCATCTCGATCTGCACGATCTCGTCCGGGTCGATCGGCACGCCGGCCGCTGCCAGCACGGTGCCGGCGGCGAGGTGCGCGGCGACCGGCGCGAAGAGGTCGCGGCCGTGGAAGGTCTTGGACGTCGGCTCCAGGCGCAGCGGCGAGTGCGAGATGTCGACGGCTTCGATCGCGCCGCCGAACCGCCGCGCAGCGAGGGACAGCAGGCCATTGTCGGGGCCGACGAGGATCCGGTCCTCCTCGGCCGTGCGCAGCGCGATCGCCGCGCGCTCGCCGCCGACCTCCGGATCGACCACGCCCAGGTGCACGCCGGGCGCGCAATACGGCAGCGCGCGGCGCAGGATCAGCGCGCCGCTGCGCACGTCGTGGCGCGGGACGCCATGCGACAGGTCGATGACGCGCGACTGCGGAGCGATCCGCGCCATCACCGCGTGGCACACGCCGACGAAGTCGTCGCCGAGGCCGTAGTCGGACAGGAATGTGATCGGCGCGGCCACGGTGGTGCCTCAGGCCTCCAGCGGGCGCTGCGGGTTCTGTGGGTCGCGCTCGCTGATTCCGTGCGGTGACCCGTACTCGGCCAGCAGGTCCAGGAACGGCACGGCGTCGAACGCCTCGGGCCCGAGCACGCCGGTGCCCGACCAGGTGCCGTTCGCGAGCAGCTCCATCGCGACGACCGGGTTGATCGCGGTCTGCCAGACGACCGCCTGGCAGTCGTCGAGCGCCATCGTGTCCGCGTTGTCGACCACGTGGTAGATGTACGTCGCCTTCGGCCGGCCGTCCTTGCCGGTGCCGGTGACGAGCAGGCCGGCGCAGGTCTTGCCCGTCATCCGGTCGCCGAGCTCGGCGGGGTCGGGCAGTGCCGCGGCGACGACGTCGCGCGGGCTCACGAACTGCCCGCGCACGTCGATCGGGTCGGTCCCGTCGAGCCCGAGCTTGTGCAGCGTCCGCAGCACGGTGATGAACTCGTCGCCGAGGCCGTACTTGAAGGTGCAGCGCTTGCAGTCGACCCAGCGCGGGATCAGCAGCACCTCCTCGTGCTCGACGTTGACGCACGCAACCGGCCCGATGCCCTCCGGGAACTCGAACACCTCGGGCTCGGAGAACGGCGGCGTCGTGAACCAGCCGCGGTCCTGCTCCCAGATGACCGGCGGGTTCAGGCACTCCTCGATCGTGGTCCAGATCGAGAACGTCGGCGCGAACTCGTACCCATCGATCACGAGGTTGGCGCCATCGCGCACGCCCGCCTCGTCGATCTCGGAGAACAGGTGATCGGCCGCGTAGCGGGCGGCGACATCGGAGAATCCCGGCTCGACGCCGATCCCGATGATGGCCAGCCCGCCCTTCTCCTCCCACAGCGGCGCCGCCTCGAACTGCGCGTCGCCGAGCTTCACGCCGGTCAGCTCGTACGGCTTCTCGGGGTGCGGGTGCGACAGGGTCGCCGCCATGTCGAGGTAGGTGCAGCCGGCCCGCAGCGCCGCTTCGAAGATCGGCGGGTTCAGCCGCGGGTCGCAGGCGTTGAGGATCACGTCTGCGTCCTCGATGCGCGCCAGGTCGATGATCGCCTCGACGTTCGAGGCGTCCAGCGCAGCCGACCGGTAACGGGGGTCGCCGAGGCGTGCGACGGCCCGGGCCGCACGGTCGTGGTCGACGTCCGTCAGGACGAGACGGTCGAAGAAGTCGCGACGCCGCGCGATCGCCGCCACCGCGGTGCCGACGCCCCCGGCGCCGATGATCAGGATGCGCATTGGGGGAACCTAGCGGGCAGGGTCAGCGCGCTGCGACGTCGGCCAGCAGCGCGGCCACGAGCCCGTCGGGCGTGTGGTCGGTCGCCTCGACGTCGGGCTCGCGGCCGAGTGCGCGCAGCGCGTCGCTCGTGATCGGGCCGATCGAGATCAGGCGCGGGCCGTCGAGCGTCCCGGCGGCCTCGTGGAAGAACCGCACGGACGAGGCGCTGGTGAAGGTCGCGTAGTCGGCGCCGAGCGCGGCGGCGCGGGCGTCGTCGGTGAGCGGCTCGGCAACCGTCCGGTACAGGGCGAGCACGTCGACGTGCGCGCCGCGCTCGCGCAGGGCGTCGGGAAGCACGTCGCGCGCCTCCTCGGCGCGGGCGATCAGCGCGCGGGTGACCGGGACCGCGCGCAGCGCCTCGACCAGCGATTCGGCGATCGAGCGCTCGGGCACGATGTCGGGTTCGATGCCATGGGCGAGCAGGGCGCGTGCGGTGCCCGGGCCGATCGCGGCGATCACGGGCCCGGCGAGCGCCCGCGCGTCGCGGACCCGATCGAGCAGCTGGTCGGCGCCGTTCGGGCTCGTGACGCAGAGCAGGTCGTAGCCGGCGAGGTCCGGCACGTCGGCGGGCAGCGGCTCGATGCGGATCGCGGGTGCCTGCACGACGTGGGCGCCGAGGCCCTCGAGCCGGGCGGCAAGCGCGCTCGCCTGGGCGCGGGCGCGCGTCACGGCGACGCTGACGCCGTCGAGCGGGCGGGCGGCGGCGCGCCAGGCGAGCTGCTCGCCGAGCCCGGCGACGGCCCCGACGACGGTGATGGCCGGGGCCTGCACGCCCGCGTCGGCGGCGAGCTGGGCGATCGTCGCCAGGGTGCCGGCGATCTCGCGCTGGCCGGGGAGCGTCCCGCGCTCGATCACCGCCGCGGCCTCGTCCGGGCTGCGCCCGCCGGCGACGAGCTGCTCGGTGATGCGCGGCAGCTGGCGGACGCCCATGTAGAAGACCAGCGTGCCGGGGAAGGCGGCAAGCGCCGGCCAGTCCACCTGCGTCTCAGGCTTGCCCGGGTCCTCGTGGCCGGTGACGAACGCCACCGCGCTCGTCATTCCGCGCTGCGTGACCGGGACCCCGGCGTAGGCGGCCGCGGCGATGCCGGCGGTGATGCCGGGGACGACCTCGAAGGGGATGCCGCGCTCGCGGCAGGCGAGCGCCTCCTCGCCGCCGCGGCCGAAGACGAACGGGTCGCCGCCCTTCAGCCGCACGACCTCACGGCCGGCGCGCGCGTGGCGCAGCAGCAGCCCGTTCGTCGCCTCCTGCGCGACCTGCGCCCCGCCCCCCACCTTGCCGACGTCGACGAGCTCGGCGTCCGCGCGCGCGCCGTCCAGCGCACCGTCGGGGATGAGCTTGTCATAGAGGATCACGTCGGCGCGCGCGATCAGCTCCAGCGAGCGGGTCGTCATGAGACCGGCGTCTCCGGGGCCGGCGCCGACGAGGTAGGCGGTCATCGGACGGGATCCTCGTCGAAGCCGGCGAGCTCCTCGGCGCGGCGCAGCAGCTCCGCGCCGCCGGCCGCGAGCAGTCGCCGTGCGCCGAGCTCGCCGGCCGCGCGCGCTGTCGGCGCCGGCGGGGTCTCGTCGCGCAGCCACTGCGATCCGTCGGGCAGGCCGACGAACGTCCGCAGGACGATGCCGGCACCGGCGATCGTCGCATGCGCGCCGAGCGGCGTGTTGCAGCTCGCCCGCAGACCCGCTACGAGCGTGCGCTCGGCGAGCAGCGCGTCCCAGCTCGCGGCGTCGGTGATCGCGTGGGCGGCGGCGAGCGCGCGCTCGTCCCCGACTCGGGCCTCGAGCGCGAGCGTGCCCTGGCCGGCGGCGGGCACGAGCTCGGACAGGACGCAGCCGATCTCGTCCGCGCGGCCGAGCCGGCGCAGGCCGGCGGCGGCGAGCACGAGCGCGTCGAGGTCGCCGTCGGCCAGCAGGCCCAGGCGCGTGTCGACGTTGCCGTGAACGACGATCACGTCGAGGTCCTCGCGCAGCGCACGAAGCTGTGCGGCGCGGCGCGGGCTCGCGGTGCCGACGCGCGCGCCGTGCGCGAGCGCCGCCAGCGAGCCGGCGCCGACGAGCGCGTCGAACGGGTCCGCGCGGCGCGGGGCGCCGACGAGCTCGAGGCCGTCGGGCAGCTCACTCGGCACGTCCTTGGCGCTGTGCACCGCGAGGTCGATGTCGCCGGCGAGCAGCGCGAGCTCGAGCTCCTTCACCCAGCGCTCCTTGTCGCGGGCGCCGGAGGCTTTCCGGTCGCCGCCGGTCGTGATCGGGACGAGCCGCGCGTCGTCGCCGAGCAGCTCGGCGACGGTCTGCGACTGCGCCAGCGCCAGCGGGCTCGCGCGGGTGCCGATCCGCATGCGTCCGCTACTGGCCGGAGGCGCGGCGCGGCAGCGGTCGCACGTTGCCGCGCGCGGCGGCCGGCTGCTGCGGCGCCGCGGCGGTGTCGGGCGCGCCCTCCAGGCCGAACAGCTCGCGCATGATCTGCAGGCGCCCGTGGCTGCGGCCCTCGCCGAGCGTTCGCAGGTGCAACGTCGGCTCGTGCAGCAGGCGGTTCATGACCGGGCGCGCGACGGCCTCGACGCGGGCCCGGTCGCGGTCGGAGATCGTCTCCCAGCGGTCGGCGTTCTCGTCGAGCACCTGGGCGACGATCGCGTCGCCGTAGTCGCGCAGGGCGCGAATCGTCGGCTGGACGGCGAGCGAGCCGAGCCACTCGGCGAAGCGCGTGATCTCCTCCTCGACGATGAAGACGGCGCGCTGGGCCTCGATCTCGCGCGCGGAGATCGTCAGCGCGACGCGCGCCTGGAGGTCGTCCATGTCGTAGAGCGTGACGCCCTCGAGGTCGCCGCAGGCGGCGTCGATGTCGCGCGGGACGGCGATGTCGACGAGCAGCAGCGGGCGCCCGCCGCGCGCGCGCATGACGAGCTCGAGCTCCTCCTCGCCGAGGATCGGG
>JBKJRO010000113.1:0-7033 GCA_046594555.1 Solirubrobacteraceae bacterium | reverse complement strand
ACGCTGATGCAGTCGATCGCGGTCGAGGAGATCGCCAAGGCCTGCGCGTCGAGCTCGCTGATCCTGATGGTCCAGGAGCTCGGCACGCTCCCGATCACGCTGTTCGGCTCCGACGAGCTGAAGGCCCGGTTCCTCCCCAAGTGCGCGACCGGCGAGTGGTCGCCGGCGTTCGCGCTGTCCGAGCCCGAGGCCGGGTCGGATCCCGCCGCGATGCGCACGAGCGCCAAGCGCGACGGCGACGAGTGGGTCATCAACGGCCAGAAGGCCTGGATCACCAACGCCGGCATCGCCGACTTCTACGTCGTGATGGCGAGCACCGACCGCGACGGGCGCAAGACGACGGCGTTCGTCGTCGAGAAGGACCGCGAGGGCTTCAGCGTCGGCAAGCTGGAGAAGAAGATGGGCATCAAGGGCTCGCCGACCGGCTCGCCCGTCCTCGAGGACGTCCGCGTCCCGCAGGAGAACGTGATCGGCGAGGTCGACGGCGGCCTGAAGGTGGCGCTCGGCACGCTCGAGCGCACCCGCCTGGGCGCGGCTGCGCAGGCCGTCGGCATCGCGCAGGGCGCGATCGACTACGCCAATCAGTACGCCAAGGAGCGCGTGACGTTCGGCAAGCCGATCAACCAGCACCAGGCGATCGCCTTCAAGCTGGCCGAGATGGAGGCCCGCACGGCCGCCGCCCGCGAGCTGACCTACCGCGCGTCGTGCGCGGCGGACCGCAACGAGCCCGGGCTGGGCAAGTGGACGTCGATGGCCAAGCTCATCGCCTCCGACACGGCGATGTGGGTCACGACCGAGGCGGTCCAGGTGCTCGGCGGCTACGGCTACGTCAGCGAGTACCCCGTCGAGCGGATGATGCGCGACGCGAAGATCACCCAGATCTACGAGGGCACCAACGAGATCCAGCGCCTGGTCATCTCGCGCTACATGAGCTGATGGACTCCACCCGCCGCTCCCTGCTCGCCGCCGCCGCCGCGCTCTGCGCGGGACTGACCGCGGCGGCCCTGCTCGGTGGGTTCAGCACCAATGGGTTCGTCAGCATGATCCAGACGGCGGGCGTGATCGGGCTCGTGGTGTTCGTGATCTTCGGCGGCGCGATCGCGATCGGCGTGCGGCTGGCGGACTGGAGCGACCCCGAGTCCGAGGGTGACTTCGAGGAGCTGGTGCTGCAGAGCGAGCGCCTGGCGCGCGACGGCGTCGCCGCCGACCCGGGCGAGCTCGAGTTCATGGACCTCGACCCGCTGATCGATTCGGACTTCGACGAGCTCGTGCGCGAGGCACTCGACGACCTGCCCGACCTGCTCCGCAACGTGCTGAACCGCAACGTCGCCGTCGTGATCAGCGACAAGGGGCGCCGCCACCGCGCGTACGGCCTGTACCAGGGCGACGGCGCGACCCGCGACGACTACCCGGACCGCATCATCATCTTCCGCGACACCCTGCGCCGTGACTTCGGCCACGATGCCGACCTGCTGCGCGAGCAGGTGACGATCACCGTCCGCCACGAGCTCGCTCACCACATCGGCTTCGACGAGCTGGGAGTCCAGGGCCTGGGGCTGTGAGTCTGGCGCGTCGCCGCGTCAGTGGACCGTGACCGGCGCGCAGGATGCCGGCGTGGGCCGGTTCTTCACCGGCCTGTCGAACGGGCGCGGCGCTCCGGGCCTCCCGTAGAATCGGAGGACGGTGGCGGTCGCCCCACGTCGGAACGTCGGGACCAAGGGAGAGCAGTGGGCATGAAGACGAGCGCGTCGCAGAACAGCGAGTCCCCTTCTGAGCTGATCGACGCGCGAATCAAGGAGCTGGGCGACTGGCGGGGCGAGATGCTCGGCCGGCTCCGCGGCCTGGTCAAGGACGCCGATCCCGAGGTCATCGAGGAGTGGAAGTGGCGGGTTCCGGTGTGGTCGCACGACGGGCTGATCTGCACCGGCGAGACGTACAAGAAGGTCGTGAAGATGACCTTCGCCAAAGGGGCGGGACTGCCGGATCCGACGGGTCTCTTCAACTCCAGTCTCGAAGGGAACACACGGCGTGCGATCGACGTCCACGAGGGTGAGATGATCGACGAGGAGGCGCTGAAGACGCTCGTTCGCGCGGCCGTGACCCTGAACCGGTCTCGAGCCAAGCGCTGAGTCAGCGCGCCTGCTCGGCGGGTACACGCTCCGGTTCCCGCTGGCGCTGGAGCCGCGTTGCGGGGAGGATGGGCGCCATGGGTCCTCGTGTCGTCCGTGCCGCCAGCGTCTGCGCCGCCGTGATCGGCCTCGGCGCGCTCGTTCCTGCGAGTGCGCCGGCGGCGTCGTACGCGGTCTGGTCGTGCCGTGGTCCCGAGGGCACGGCGCTGCCGACGCGGGCCTGGTCCGCGGGGCTGGACCCCGCGGGGACGTCGGACACGTGCGCCGATGCAGGATCGCTGCGGGCCACGCTGCTCGCCGGCGACAGTCAGTCGGGACTGGTCCGCGGCTTCCGCTTCCTGCTGCCGGCCGGGACGACGATCAGCGGCTACCGCCTGGAACTCGCGGCGTCGACCGAGGCGTCAGGCAATCCCGCGGCGTTCCAGGCCGGCGTCGCCGCCGACGCGCCGCTCGCCGTCGCCGGCATCGACGCGGGCTGCCCGGCATCCGGGTGCACGTTCGGGACCCTCGGATCACCGCTGGACCCGGGCAACCTGCTGACGCGTGACGCGGACAGCCACGGCCTGGTCGTCGGCGTGCGCTGCGGCGGCGTCGTCGGCTGCCCGCGAACCGAGGACGACACCGCGCCCCGCGCCCAGGTGCGCCTGTTCCGCTCGCGCGTCGACCTTCGGGACGACGCCCTGCCGGCGGTCGCGCCCGGGACCGTGACGACGGACGCGGCCACGGCGCTGGCGACGGTCGCGGCCGATGTCAGCGACGCGGGCGGCGGCGTCGCCGCGGTCGCGCTCCAGGTCGACGGCGTCGAGGTCGAGCGCACCGCCACCCGGACCTGCCGTGAGCCCTACACCCTGCCGGCGCCGTGCCCGGGCCTCGTCGCCGCGGGCTTCGTGATCGACGCGAGCGCACTCGCGGCCGGCACGCACGACGTGCGCGTGCGCGGGGTCGACGCCGCGGGCAACATCATCACCGGCCCCCCGATGGCGCTCGCCGCCGCCGCGCGGCCCGGAGCGACGGTCACGATCGATCGGCCCGTGCCGATCGCACCGGCGCCCGTCGTCATCACCACGGCCGGTGCCACGGTCGACCTCGGCGGCGCCGGCCCGAAGGTCACGGGCGTCGTGCGGACGCCCGCCGGCGCCTCGGTCGCCGGCGCGAAGGTCGTCGTCCGCAGCCGCGCATTCGGCGTGTTCCGCTCGGTCGTGCGCAGGGAGCGCGAACTCACGACCGACGCCGCCGGGCGCTTCTCGTTCCCCGTCGCGGCGCCGTCGCGGATCCTGCGCCTCGACGTCGACGACACGACCCACCGTGCCGTCGACCCGATCGAGGTCGATCTGCTCCAGCGACTGAAGATCACCGTGCAGGTGCCCGACCGCAGCCTGCACAACGGGTCGCGGATGACGCTCCGCGCGCTGATCGGCGGCGCCGGAGCCGGCACGGCCGGCAAGGTCGTGCTGGTCCAGTCGATCGTCGGCGGCGCGTGGTCCACGGTCGCCTCGCTGCAGGCGCGCCGCGACGGCTCGGCGGTCTGGCGCTACCGCTTCCGCGGCACGACGCGGCCCGCGCTGTATCGCTTCCGCGTGCGGGTCGAGCGCGCGGGCGACGTGTGGCCGTGGCCGACCGCGAACTCGGCACCCGTGATCGTGGCGGTCGCGCCCTGATGCCGCTGCTCGCCGGCCGCCGGCGCGAGCGCGCCGAGCACGTGCTCGATCGCGAGTACGACCAGCTGCGCCGCCCGACGATGACGGCGCTGCGCACGAAGCTGGGCACGCGCAACGTCAGCTTCGACGACGTGGACCTGGAGGCGTTCTACAACCAGGCGTGGCACGGCCTGTACCTGCGTCTCGCCGAGGGCGACGAGATCGAGAACCACGGGGGCTTCCTCGTCCACGCCGCGTACTGCCGCGCGATCGAAGAGGTGCGCCGCCTGCATCCGGAGCGCCGCGCGGAGGGCGTGGACCTGGCCGCGCTCGGAAGCGACGTCGACCTGCCCGCCCAGCTGGACGATCGCACCCAGCTGCGCCACTTCATGGAGGGCATGCGCGACCGCCTGAGCGAGCGCGAGCGCGCCGCGGTCACCCTCTGTTACCTCCAGGGCTGCACGCGGCCGGAGGCGGCCGAGCTGCTCGGCGTCTCGCCGGAGCGGATGGAGAAGCTCATGGACGGGGCCTCGAAGAAGGTCGGGGCGCTGGTCGAGGACATCCAGGAGGGCTCGTGGTGCGACAGCCGCGAGTCGCTGATGAAGGCCTACGCATTCGGTCTGCTCGACCCCGACGGCGAGCGCTGGGCGCTCGCGAACGCGCACCTGCAGGAGTGCTCGGGCTGCCGTGGCTACGTGCGGGGCCTGCGCGGCGTCGCGGCCGTCACGCCGCCCGTCGGCCTGATGCTGGGGCTGCTCGGCGCGCTCGGCCTCGGTGCGGCGGGAAGCGCGGCCGCCGCCGGAGGCGCCGCGGGAGCAGGCGCCGGCGGGGCCGCGGCGGGAGCCGGGGGCGCGGGTGGCGGGATCGGCACGGCGGGGATCGCCGCGGCGGCGACGGTCGCGGTCGCGGCCGGCGGGTTCGGTGCCTACCAGGTCACCTCGCACGACAAGGGCAAGCCCGCCGCGACGACGACGCCCGTCGTCACGACTGCCCCCGCGCCGAAGCCGCCGCCCGCGCCGAAGCGCGCGAGCACGACGGCCAAGCCCAAGCCCAAGCCGAAGCCCGCACCGGTGAGGACGACGCCGACCGTGCCCGTCACGACCACGGTCACGCCGACGGTGGCGCAGCCCCCGCCGACGCGGACCACCCGTGACGGCGCCCAGGAATTCGGCTTCGAGCACTAGGCCGCGTGCGCGAGCTCGCGCGCGGGCCGAGATTCGCAGGGGGGAGGATCGGCGTTCGGCTCGACAAGGGGGTGATGCGCCACAACGACCCCACATCCGCCGCCACCGAGCTGAGGTACGAGGACCTGACCCTCCGCCAGCTCTACCTGCAGCTCGCCTGCGCCCGCGCCGCCACGATCCAGGACGTCCTGGCGCGCAGCACAGAACTTCCCGACCCGCCCGCGATCGCCCTGACGCTCGCGGCCGCGGAGCTGGCCCACGTCACCGCCGCCGGTGCCGTCACCGGATCCGTCGCGCGCTCGGCCGCAGTCTCGCGCCTGCTGATCGCCGAGGCCATCCGCCACGACCCCGCCGCGGGAGCGCTCGGCGAGCAGGCCCTGGACGAGCTGGAGGCGACCGGCCCCAGTGCGCGGTACGACCTCATCCACGAGGCCATCGACTCGCTCGCCTGGGCCTGTGCCGTCCTGCGCCATTGCGGCGCGCTGCTCGAAGACTCCGAGGACGGCAATGCCGACCAGCTCGAACTCGCCTGGCTCTGCCTGATCGAGGCCGCCGAGCTCCTGATCGCCCTGGACCGGGCTGCGATCAGCGAGCGCGAGTCACCGGGCCCGCTGACCTCGGGGGGAGGAGCCCGCGACCGTCTGGGGGACGGGCGCGACTCCGCGCGATAGGGGGATCGACGGGAGACGCCGGCCCGGGGGACCCATGGATGGGTGCGCCGGCGTCTCTCGTTTCGTGCACGGACGCGGCGGGCGGTCTAGGCTGGCGCCGCAATGGGCAGCGATGCGACTGACCGTGGAGTTGAGTCGCGCACGACGGCGCGTGATGAGACGCGGTCATGGCGGACGCGGCTGCCCCGGAGCCTGCGCCGAGCCGCGAACCCGGACCCGGCCGCGGCGCTCGCGATGCCCAGCCGGCTCTCCACCCGGCGTGACGAGCACTTCGTCGGCCGCACCGCCGAGCTGGCGGTGCTGGAACGGTGCCTCGAGCAGGCAACCGCGGGTGCCCGCGTCGTCGCGTGCGTGACCGGCGAACCGGGCATCGGCAAGACCCGGATCGCGGCCGAGGCGGCCGCAGTGGCGCATGCCGCCGGTGCGCAGGTCCTGTACGGGCGGGCCGAGCATGCCGTCGGCGTCGCCTACCAGCCGTTCGTCGACGCGCTCGGCGACCACTTGACCAGCCTGCCGTCCCGCGCGCGGGCACGTCACGTCGCCGATCGCCGCATCGTCGACCGGATGCTGGCCGCGCCGGGCGACGCTGACCGGAGCGCGGCGGCGGCGACGCTCACGGAGGCCGGATCGGAGCGCTACGTGCTGTTCGGTGCGGTCACCGCGACGGTCGCATCGATCGCCGCCGATGCGCCTCTGGTCCTCGTCCTCGACGATCTGCACTGGGCGGCCGAGCCGACCGTCCTGATGCTGCGACACCTGATCGAGCGCAGCGGAGACATGCCGCTGCTGCTGCTCCTCGCATGGCGGGGAACGGACATCGACGCCGACCACCCGCTCCGCGGCCTGGAGAGCGATCTCGCAGGCGAGCCGCGGGTCGAGCGCGTGGATCTCGCGGGCCTGGCCGACGACGAGGTCGCCGGCTGCGTCGAGCACTTCGTCGCCGGCCTCGCGCCGGCCGCGCGGACGGCGGTCGCACGTGAGGTCGCCGACCGCACGGCCGGCAACCCGCTCTTCGTCGGTGAGGTGCTCCGGCACATCGCCGAGCGCGATGAAGGTCGCGCGGCCGCCGGCGGGTCGATCGCCGTGTACGGCTGGCCCACCTCGGTGCGCGAGGTCGTGCATCGCCGGGTCACGAGCATGGGCGACGGCGCGACGCGCGCCCTGGAGGCCGCATCGGTCGTGGGCGGCGCGTTCGACGCCGAGCTGATCGCGGGGTGCACCGGTCAGGACCTCGGCGCCGTCGAGGCGGACCTGGCCCGCGCCGGCGATGCCGGCCTGCTGGCGCCCGCCGATCAGCACGGCTCATCGCTGGCGTTCGTCCACGTGCTCGTGGCCGGCGCACTCTACGACGGGCTCCCCGCGGCCGCGCGCGGCCGGCTGCACCGGCGGATCGCCGAGCGGCGCGCGCTGTG
>JBKJRO010000055.1:0-49624 GCA_046594555.1 Solirubrobacteraceae bacterium | reverse complement strand
GACGAGGAGATCGGTGACGTCATCGCCGACGCCATCGAGAAGGTCGGCAAGGACGGCGTCGTGAACGTCGAGGAGGGCCAGACGTTCGGCATGGACCTCGAGTTCACCGAGGGCATGCAGTTCGACAAGGGCTACATCTCGCCGTACATGGTCACCGACCAGGACCGCATGGAGGCTGTCCTCGACGACCCGTACATCCTGATCGCCAACCAGAAGATCGGCTCCGTCCGCGACGTGCTGCCGGTCCTCGAGGCCGTCATCCAGTCCGGCAAGTCGATCCTCATCATCGCCGAGGACGTCGAGGGCGAGTCGCTCGCGACGCTCGTGGTCAACAAGCTCCGCGGCACCTTCACCGGCGTCGCCGTGAAGGCCCCGGGCTTCGGCGATCGCCGCAAGCGCATGCTCGAGGACATCGCGATCCTCACGGGCGCCGAGGTCATCACCGAGGAGATGGGCCTGAAGCTGGAGAACACCCAGCTGAGCCAGCTCGGTCACGCCCGTCGCGTCGTGGTCACGAAGGACACGACGACGATCGTCGACGGTTCCGGTGACACGGCCGCCATCAAGGGCCGCATCAGCCAGATCAAGTCCGAGGTCGAGAACACCGATTCGGACTTCGACCGCGAGAAGCTCCAGGAGCGCCTCGCGAAGCTCTCGGGCGGTGTCGCCGTCGTCAAGGTCGGCGCGGCCACCGAGACCGAGATGAAGGAGAAGAAGCACCGCGTCGAGGACGCGCTGCAGGCCACCCGCGCTGCCCTCGAGGAGGGCATCGTCCCCGGCGGCGGCGTGGCGCTGCTGCAGGCCTCCAAGGGCATCAACGTCGACGCCATCGAGGATGACGACGAGCGCACCGGCGCCCGCATCGTCCTGCGCGCCGTCGAGGAGCCCCTCCGTCAGATCGCCGAGAACGCGGGCCACGAGGGCTCCGTCGTCGTCGCCGACGTCGCCAAGTCCAAGAAGGGCACCGGCCTGAACGCGGCCACCGGCGAGCTCGTCGACCTCGTCGAGGCCGGCGTCATCGACCCAGCGATGGTCACGCGCTCCGCGCTGCAGAACGCAGCGTCGATCGCGAAGAACATCCTGACGACCGAGGCGATCATCGCCGAGATGCCCGACAAGAACGAGGGCGGCGGTGGCGGCATGCCCGACATGGGCGGCATGGGCGGCATGATGTAGCCCAGCCCTCGCGCCGCTTCAGGCGCTTGAGCTGTCCCCGAGGGCCCGGTGTTCGCACCGGGCCCTCGGTCGTTCTCGGGCGTTTCGACCCGGCCCCGGCAGAGGGTGGCCCGTCATCACCCCACAGATCGATGTCCTTGCGGACCACCCCACGAAAGGTTGCCGCGTGTGGTCAGTGGACGAGCTCGACCTGGAGGTCGCCGAAGACATCCGCGATCTTCAGGAAGTCGCGGTCGGCGGTGAGGACGGGGATCGCCGCTGATCGCGCGGCCGCCGCGATCGCGACATCGACGAGGTTCACGGGCGTCCCGCGCCCACGCAGCGCTCCGGCGACGTGGCCGGCGATGATCCACTCGCGGCGACCGAGCGGTACGAATGGCAGAGCTCCGAGGCGTTGCTCGATCTCGGTCCGCGACTCGGCCGCCAGGCCCTGCAGGAGTTCGGCGACGACCGGGCCGACCGTCACCACGCGACGCTCCTCCAGGGCCCTCGCGAAGGCTGGGGCCAGCGCCGGTCCGCGGCGCAGGAAGCCCACCCAGACCGACGTGTCGGCAAGGACCGGACCGGTCACGACCACAGGCGCTGGAAGCGCTCCTCTTCCAGCCGCCTGTTCTCCTCGGAGACGTCGACCATGTCGGGGAAGGCACCGCCGAGTTCCATGATGCGGTCGTAGGCCTGCCGCGTCAGGTACCTCTCGATCGCCGACTCCACCGCCTTCGTCTTCGACGTGTCGGGGAACTGCGCGAGCAGCCGCTCCATCAGGTCGTCGTCGAGGTCCAGCGTCGTGCGCATACGATGAGTATGGCAGACGTGTGGTATGCGAGCAAGTCCCGACGGACGGGCGAGCGGCGGGCCGCGATCTTTCGACGCCTGTCCAATGCGTCAGGAGCCGCCAGCAGCGAGGATCGCCGCTCGACATGTGCAGGGTGATGGCATACGTCGGCCGGCCCGTCCGGCTCGACGACCTTCTGTTCGGACCGGACCGCGCGCTGGTGCGTCAGTCCGTCGATCCCGCGCTGATGTCGCTGCTGAACCTCGGCGGCTTCGGGGTCATCGCCTGGGACCGCGAGTCGCGCGACCCGTCGATGCCCTTCACCTACCGGACTGCCGATCTGCCGGTCTACGACCGCAACCTCAAGGCACTGGCCGAGAAGGCCTGGACGACGACGGCCATCGCCCACGTGCGCGGCGTCGTCTACGAGCCGAGCGAGACGGTCGGGCCGCACAACGTCCACCCGTTCCGCTTTCCCGGGGCGGCGATCGTCCTGGCGCAGAACGGGGACCTGTTCGACTTCGGCCGGATGCGCTACGACCTGCTCGAGCACATCGACCCGGCGCTGTCGCGGCGGATCGAGGGGACGACCGACACGGAGTGGCTCTACGCGCTCGTGCTGTCCCAGCTCGACGACCCCTTCGGCCCGGCGCCGGCCGTCATGATCGCCGACGCCGTCGAACGCGCCCTGACGATCATCCGCGCCGTGCGCGACGAGCGCGAGATCAACACCCAGTCGCCGGTGAACGTCGTCGCCTCCGACGGCGAGAGCCTCGTCGCGACGCGGTTCGCGTTCGACTACGGGTGGTACCCCGACGACGACTCGTTCTTCGCAGGCGAGCGCGAGCACGACTTCACGACACTCTGGTTCACCCTCGCATCGGCGTTCGCCGCGGACGCGACCGGCGAGTGGGGTCCGGTCGCCGGTGCGCCCGCGACGGCGATCGTCGCCTCCGAGCCGCTGACGACCGACCGCAGCGCCTGGCTGGAGATTCCCGAGTACTCGATGCTCATCATCGACCGCGCCGGCGACGAGCTGGCGCTGCAGACGCGGGAGCTGGCGCTGTGAGCGTCGCCCCCGCACCCGCGCTCACCGGCCACGCCGCCGCCCTGGCGGAGACGCATCTGCTGCGCGGCCTGCCCGAGGACCAGCTGCTGGAGCTGGCGCCGCTGTTCTTCCGCCGCGAGCTGCCGGCCGGGGTCACGCTCTTCCGCGAGGGCGACCCGGGCCGGTCGATGCTGATCCTGCACTCCGGCGCCGTCGAGGTGGCGCGCCGCCTTCCGGGCCGCGAGCTCGCGCTGGCCGCCGTCGGCGCGACCGAGGCGCTCGGCGAGATGGCGCTCGTCTCGGGCCAGCCGCGCTCGGCGACGGTCCGCACGACGGCGCCGACCGTCGCCTACGAGCTCGAGGCGGGGACGTTCGCGCGGCTGCGCTCCGACGGCCGCCCGGTCGCCGTCGAGCTGATCCGCCGCATCGGCGAGGGCGCGGTGCGCCGCCTGCGCGAGCGGACGATCGGCATCGCCCGCAACCTGGAGGAGCAGGTCGGCATGGGTCCGCCGCGCCTCGGTCCGTCCCAGCCCGCGCGGCTGCACGCGGCGCTGAAGCCCGAGACCGACGCCGACTACCTCGCCGGCATCCTGTTCTTCCAGGGCCTCGGCCCGGCCGCGGTCGCGGAGTTCACCGGCGGGCTGCAGCAACTCGACGCCGAGCGCGGCGCGCTGGTCGTCCACGAGGGCGAGCGGCCGCGCGCGCTGCTGCTGATCCTCCGCGGTGCGCTCGAGACGACGATCCGCCGCGCCGAGCGCGTCCAGCGCCTGCGCCTCGCGGGGCCCGGCCGCGCCGCGGCGCACCTCGGCGTGATCGACCCCGGCAGTTCGCCGGTCACCGTGCGCGCCCGCGAGCGCAGCGTGCTGCTCGAGGTCCCGCGCGAGCGCCTGCACAAGATGGTCAACTCGCCGGCCCGCGAGGACCGCATCCTCACCGCCGCCCTCCACACCGACGTCGTCCTCGCGCTCTACGCCGCCCAGCGCCCGATGCCCGAGATGCTCGCCGCGGACTGGGACAAGCGGTAGGGACGCTGGCCCAGGGCGGGACTGTCCTCTCCGCAAGTGTCCCATCCTGTACCCGCATGCCGGGGTCGAAACGGGACACTCCGGCCGCGCCGGCGCTGGCTACATTCCCGAACGCTCGCCCAGGCGGCGGCGTGTCCTCTCCGCGAGTGTCCCATCCTGTACCCGCATGCCGGGGTCTGAACGGGACACCTCGGCCGCGCCGGCGCTGGCGACATCCCCGAACGCTCGCCCAGGCGGCGGCGTGTTCGCCGAGCGCCTCGCGCCGACCGGCGGCACGGTCGAGGCGCGTGCACTTCTCCGTCCCAGAGACGGCACACTGCACGAAGCTCGAAGCTCGCTCCGGGACGGTCCACCGGCCAACGAGACTCGCTCGGCTGGTTCAACCCAGAGCGGCCCTCTTGACCCCAGACGAAGAACGCTCGCCAGAACGGCACGCTGACTGGCTGCGCACGAGCGGGTTCCCCGAACTGTGCCAGCTGCTCTAGTGGCGATGGGATCCGATCTCGGTCACAGACGACTTCCCGTTCACCGCAGGGGAGTACGACGCGTACGCCTACCCGCTGTTGTCGCTGCTTCGCCAAGGCACCGACGCTGAAGCGGTAGCGGACTACCTCGTCCAGGTCGAGCAAGAACAGATGGGCCTCGACCGGGCCCTGGCAGGCGCCGAACACGTTCGCGAAGTCGCGGCACTCGTGCTCAGGTGGTACGCGGCGTCGATCGCTCGCTGGACGATGTAGGGCGCCGGCCCCGCCGCCGTCCTCTGGCTCGATTCCCGCAAGGTAGCCCGGGACGTTCGCTGACTGGGCCGCCTCTGCCTGCATTCCTGAACGCTCACCCAGGCGCGCGGCCGGGATCCACCCGCCGGAACCGCGCGACAGGCGCGCCGTCCACCGTCACGGCCCCGGTGAACATCGCTCGCGGCCGCACCCACAGCCCACACTCGCCGTACAACGCGCGGTAGACCACCATCGGCTCCTGCGTCTCGCTGTGCTGCGCCTCGAACAGCACCTCGTACTCGCCGCCCTTGAAGTGCCGGTAGCGCCCCGGGGCGACGGCGTCGGGGGCCATCGCTACAGCCCGCGCTCAGCGCGCCGGAGCCCGGTCACCGCCCACACGGACATCACCCCCACCAACCCCAGCGCACACACGAACGCCAGCACGGTGTCCTCCGGGACCCCGGCCAGCAACCCCCGGCCGGCATTGAAGAACGCGGTCACGGGGTTGATCTGCGCCACGGGCTTGATCCACCCGGTCAGCAGCGCGACGGGGACATAGACGGGCGCCAGGAACAGCAGCGCGAACACGGGCGTCTGCATGAACGACCCGATGACGATCGACTTGAAGCGGAACGCCAGGCCGCTGGACCAGAGCATGCAGGCGATGTTGACGAGCGTCCCGAGCACGACCAGCCCGAGGAACTGGAACAGGCTGCCGTCGACGTTCATGCCGGTCAGCAGCGCGGCGCCGGTGATCAGCGCACCGGTGATGACGAACCGGATCGTGCCTGCGACGGCGTAGGCGACAAGGATGTTCGTCCGGCTCGGGACGGCGAGCATCAGCCGCCGCTGGAACCCGCTCTCGAAGTCGACGGCGATCGCATAGCCGGTGAAGAGGCCGGAGAAGGCCGCCGTCTGGATCACGACGAAGACGAACTGGAACGTCGTGTAGCCGGGGGCGTAGTCGAAGCCCGGTGCGTCGCCGACCGCCGACAGCCCGCCGGCGAAGGCGATCAGGAAGATCATCGGGAACAGCGTCGCGGGCAGGATGATCGTCGGGTTCTTGAACGTGTGGATCAGGCTGCGGCGCAGGATCGCGGCGACGGCCTTGCGGTCGCGCGCGCTCATGTCCGCGTCATCCTCGTGCGCAGGAGCCGGGCGGCCCACCAGTAGGACAGGACGAGGATCGCGGTGGCCGCGCCGAACGCGGCCGCCAGCGCGCCCGCGTCCCAGCCGGTGATGATCAGGCTGCGCATGCCGTCGATCAGGTAGGAGAGCGGGTTCCAGGTCGCGATCGTCCGGAACCAGTCCTGCTTGATGAACTCCCGGGGCAGGCTCATGGTCGACAGGAACAGCACGACGAACAGCAACGGGAACAGCCCCTGGACCGCCTCGGCCGAGCCCGTCAGCAGCGCCATCACGGCGCCCAGGCCGATGAATGCGATGGCGATGTACATCGCGAGCACGATCAGCACCAGCGCCCCGA
The DNA here is from genome assembly GCA_046594555.1 of Solirubrobacteraceae bacterium. Taxonomy (GTDB): domain Bacteria; phylum Actinomycetota; class Thermoleophilia; order Solirubrobacterales; family Solirubrobacteraceae; genus F1-60-MAGs163. The sequence goes on along the minus strand of JBKJRO010000055.1, from coordinate 43,401 downwards.
GCAGCCCGCTCTGGAACGTCACGCCGAAGAGCACGCCGACGACCGTGTAGAGCACGGCGCCGCCCAGCGCCAGGACGATCGCCCCGGCCATCGACCCGAGCAGCACCGCGACGCGGCTGGCGGGCGTCAGCGACAGGCGGTCGATGAACCCGCGCGAGATGTCGCCGGCGAGTTCGGTGCCCGCGGTGATCGCGGCGAACAGCGCGCCCTGCATGAAGCAGACGACGACGGCGAAGTTCACGTAGCGGTCGGTCGGGAACCCGGGGAGCTTCGTCGCCGACGACAGCCCGGCCGAGTTCACGGCCATCAGGATCAGCGGGAAGCTGACGACCGGGATGAACAGCGCGGGCTGGCGCAGCGTGCGGTTGACCGACCGCCGCGCCATCAGCCGGACCTGCCGGGCGACCCCCACGCGGTGACTCAGGCCCGCCGCGGCCGTTGCTCCCGCGACGGCGCTCATCAGGCCGCCGCCTCGGCGGCGGCGTCCTGCTCCTCGGCGCCCTCGAGCGAGCGGCCCGTCTGCTCCAGGAACACGTCGTCGAGCGAGGGCTGATGCAGCAGCAGTTCCGCGACGACGATGCCCTCGCCGTCGAGCGCCCGCACGATCTCGGCCATCTGCTCGGCTCCGTCGGCCAGGCGCACGGCCTCGCCCTTGGGGCCCGACGCAGCCGGCGTGCCGAATCGGGCGAGCACGCCGCGCAGGCGCTCGCGGTCGTTCGGGTTGGCGGGGACGGCCTCGAGCGAGACGCGCCCGATCGCCGCCTTCAGGCTCGCCGGCGAGCCCTCGGCCACGATCCGCCCGCGATCGATGATCCCGACGCGGTCGGCCAGGACGTCGGCCTCCTCGAGGTACTGCGTCGTCAGGAACACGGTCACGCCCCGTTCGCGTGCGAGCCGCTCGACCTCCTCCCACAGCGCGCTGCGGCTCTGCGGATCCAGGCCCGTCGTCGGCTCGTCGAGGAACAGCACGGCGGGCTCGTGGATCAGCGCCAGCGCGAGGTCCAGCCGGCGCTTCATGCCGCCCGAGTAGCCGCCGACCTTGCGATCGGCCGCGTCCGTCAACCCGACCCGCGACAACAGCTCCTCCCCGCGGCGGCGGCGGTCGGCGGCCGTCAGCCCGTGGAGGCCGCCCTGCAGGTGGATGTGCTCCCAGCCGGTCAGGAAGTCGTCGAGCGCCGCCTCCTGCAGCGCGGCCCCGATCGCCCGGCGGACGTCCGCACCCTGCGTCACGACGTCGAGCCCCGCCACCGACGCGCGGCCGGCCGACGGCGGGAGCAGCGTCGTCAGCATCAGCACCGTCGTCGACTTGCCTGCGCCGTTGGGTCCGAGGAAGCCGTAGATCTCGCCCGGAGCGACCTCGAGGTCGATCCCGTCGACCGCGACGATCCCGCCCTCGAACTCGCGCCGCAGCCCCTCGACGCGGATGCCGTTGTCGTGGAAGGCCATGCGCCGGAACCTAGCGCGACGGCATACCCGGCCCGCCGCGCCCGCCCGCGGCTACACCCTGGTCGGGGTGCCGCTCACCGAGGACAGCGGCCGCGGCGCCTCGCCGACGTACTTGGCGGTCGGCCGGATCAGCCGGGCCTCGCGCTTCTGCTCGAGGATGTGCGCGGACCAGCCCGCGACGCGTGCGCAGGTGAACATGCTCGTGAAGAGCTCCGGCGGGACCTCTGCCGTGTCGAGCACCACCGCCGACCAGAACTCGACGTTCGTGGCCAGGACGCGGTCGGGCTTGCGCGCGTGCAGTTCGGCGAGCGCGGCCTTCTCGAGCGCCTCGGCGACCTCGTAGCGGCCGGCGCCGATCTCCTTCGAGGTGCGGCGCAGGACGCGGGCGCGCGGGTCCTCGGCGCGGTACACGCGGTGCCCGAAGCCCATCAGGCGCTCGCCGCGGTCCAGCGCGTCCTTGACCCAGCGCTCGGCGTCGCCGAGCGCCTCGACCTCGTCGAGCATCGTCAGCACGCGCGACGGCGCGCCGCCGTGCAGCGGGCCGGACAGGGCGCTGACGGCGCTGGAGAGCGCGGCGGCGCAGTCCGCACCGGTGGACGCCACCACGCGGGCGGTGAAGGTCGACGCGTTCATGCCGTGCTCGGCGGCGGAGATCCAGTAGGCGTCGATCGCCCTGGCATGCTCCGGGTTGCACTCGCCGCGCCAGCGCAGAAGGAACCGCTCGGCGATCGTCGAGCCGTCGTCGATCACCGACTGCGGGACCCATGGCTGGCCGATGCCGCGCGCCGACTGGGCGACGAACGACAGCGCCATCACCGAGGAGCGCGCGAGGTCCGACCGCGCCTGCTCGTCGCTGATGTCCAGCAGCTGGCGCATGCCCCACTCCGGGGCGAGCCGGACCAGCGCCGACTGCACGTCGACGCGCGGATCGCCGGTGCGCACCATCAGCGGGTGCGGCTCGGCCGGTGACAGACCGGGATCGAAGCTGCCGTCGACGAGCAGACCCCAGACGTGCTCGTAGTTGACGGCTCCGACGAGGTCCTCGATGTCGACGCCGCGATACCGAAGGGCGCCGCCCTCCTTGTCGGGCTCGGCGATCTCGGTGGCGAAGGCTACGACGCCTTCCAAGCCTGACTGAACGTCGCTCAACGGAGACTCCCGGGTGTCGGATCCAAACGCGTCCGGACAAGACTATTGACATAGGCTCCCGGGCCGATCTACCGGAGGAACGACCGTGCCCGACAGTGCCACCGCAGCCGACCTGATGTTCCGTCCAGCGACCGAACTCGCCGGCCTCGTGCGCGACGGGGAGGTGACGGCCCGCGAGCTCGTCGAGAGCTCGCTGCGCCGGATCGACGAGCTGAACCCGACCTACAACGCGTTCATCGACGTCTTCCACGAGGAGGCACTGGCCGCCGCCGATGAGATCCGCGCCGGCGACGACCGCCCGCTCGCCGGCGTGCCGATCGCGATCAAGAACAACCGCCCGATCGAGGGCAAGCGCCTGACCTTCGCCTCGTCGCTGTTCGGCGACTTCGTCGCGCCGTTCAGCTGGGTCGGCGTCGACCGGCTGCGCGAGGCCGGAGCGATCATCGTCGGCCAGACCAACCTCCCGGAGATGGGGATCCTGCCGACGACCGAGCCGCGCAGGTTCGGCGCCACGCGCAACCCGTGGGACCCGGGTCGGACCGCGGGCGGGTCCTCGGGGGGCTCGGCGGCGGCCGTCGCGGCGGGGATGGTCCCGATCGCCCACGCCAACGACGGCGGCGGCTCCACCCGGATCCCGGCGGCCTGCTGCGGGCTCGTCGGCCTGAAGACGGCCCGCGGGCGCATCTCAGCCGGCCCGATCCTCGGGTACTCGTTCCTCGGGGTGGACGGCGTCGTCTCGCGCACCACGCGGGACAGCGCGGTCGGGCTCGACGTCCTCGCCGGCCACGCGCTCGGCGACGTCGCCTGGGCGACGCCGCCCGCGACGCCGTTCCTCAGCCAGATGGCGCAGGAGCCGCGGCAGCTGCGCATCGCCATGTCCTCGCAGGTCCCCGTCGACGGCGCGATCGTCGAGCCGCGCGTCCTCGAGGCGCTCGCCGAGGCCGCGGTCCTGCTCCGCGAACTCGGCCACGAGGTCATCGAGGAGGACCCGCCGTGGGCGGTTCCCGGGCTGCTCGAGCAGTTCAGCGTGCTGTGGGCGCCGATGATCTCCACGCAGACCGCGTTCGGCGCGCAGCTCCTGGGCCGCGAGCCGACGGCCGACGACGTCGAGCCGCTGACGATGGCGATGCTCGACGCCGCCAAGCAGGTCGACGCGCTGACCTATCTGAACGTCGAGATGATGCTCCAGGGCGTCGGGCGCGCGATGGTGCAGTGGACCGCGCAGTTCGACGCGCTCCTGTGCCCGACGCTCGCCGAGCTGCCGGTCGAGCTCGGCGTCATGGATCCGTGCGACACGGCGAACCCCATGAGCGCCTTCACCCGATCGGCGACCTTCACGCCCTTCACGGCGGTGTCGAACCTGACGGGCTCGCCCGCCATCAGCGTCCCGCTCGACCACGACGACGCGACGGGCCTGCCGATCGGCATCCAGATCATCGGCCAGCCCGAGGGCGAGGGCGCGCTGCTGGCGCTCTCCGCGCAGCTCGAGCAGGCGCTGCCATGGGCGGGCCGGCGGGCGCCCGTCGCCTAGGCCGGATCCGCGGGCACGCCGAGCACCTCGGCCATCCGGCGCGGGGTGACGCCGAGTGCCTCGACGTCGTGCGTGCCGCGGTCAGCGGTGCGGGAGACCTCGAGCAGCTCGGCCTCGTCCCAGGTCACCGGGAGGCGCTCACCGAGGAGCGCCTCCGCCGACCGCAGGCCGACGCGGACGAGCCGGGCCGGGACGGGCAGCACGGGGCGATCGCGACCGGCTGCCCGCAGGCCCAGGTGCAGCAGCTCCTCGACGCTCATGGTCTGCGGCCCTGCGAGTTCGATCCGCTCGGTCTGTTCGGCCTGGCCGCGGTCGAGCGCCGCGATCACGCAGTCGGCGACGTCATCGGCCCAGATCGGCTGGAACACGCTCCGCCCGCGGCCGCACATCGGCACGACGGGGAGCAGCGATGCCCGCTCGACGGTGCGCAGCCAGGGGGAGCCGGGGCCGTAGATCAGCGACGGCGCGACGATCGTCGTCCGCAGCGCCTCCGCGCCCGCGACCGCGTCCTCGGCGAGCGCCTTGGTGCGCAGGAACCGGGTCCGGTCGTGCGCGGTCGCGCCCAGCGCCGAGAAGAAGATGAAGCGCTCGACCCGGGCCCGCTCGGCCGCCTCGGCCATGCGCCAGGTGGCGATCGCGTTGAGCTCCTCGATCGAGCCCTCGGCCTGATCGCGGACGGCGGCCGCCAGATGCACGACGGTGGTGACGCCGCGCAGGGCGTTGCGGAACGAGGGCGGATCGGTCAGGTCGCCGAGCGCGATCTGGACGCGAACGCGCTCGGGACCCAGGCGGCGCGGGTCGCGGACCAGGCAGCGCACGGGCTGCCCGCGCGTGGTGAGCCGCGGCAGCAGCGCCGAGCCGACGAGTCCGGTGGCGCCGGTGAGCAGGAGCATCGCTCCGCGCAGCGTATCGGGGTGACAAGCGGGTCGCGTGAACGCAACTTGTAGTCTTCGACCTCCTCCAATCCAGCATCCGCAACCGAGGAACAGCACCACATGGCCTACGTCATCGCCGAGCCGTGCATCGGCACCAAGGACAACTCCTGCGTCGAGGTCTGCCCCGTCGACTGCATCCACCCGACGCCCGACGAGCCCGATTACGACAAGGTCGAGATGCTCTATATCGACCCCGAGGAGTGCATCGACTGCGACGCGTGCGTCGAGGCCTGCCCGGTGGACGCCTGCTTCGCCGAGGACCAGCTCCCCGACGAGTGGAACAAGTTCGCGCAGATCAACGCGGACTACTTCGCGAGCCGCTGAGCCGCCGCCACGCCGGGCCATAGGATTCCGGCCGATGAGCGTCACCGACGACCTGCTGCGCAACGCCGCGGCCTACGCCAACGTCTTCGAGCGCGGCCGGCTGCCGCGCCCGCCGGCGATGAAGCTGGCGGTCGTGACCTGCATGGACTCGCGGATCAACCCGTTCTCGCTGCTGAACCTGCGCGAGGGCGACGCCCACATGATCCGCAACGCGGGCGGCGTCATCACCGACGGTGAGATCCGCTCGCTCGCGATCTCGCAGCACGTGATGCAGACCGAGGAGATCATCCTCATCCACCACACCGACTGTGGCATGCAGGCCTTCTCCGACGAGCAGTTCCGCACGATGCTCGAGGAGCGCACCGGCGTCCCGGTGCCGTGGGACGTCGAGGCGTTCTCGGACATCGAGCTCGACGTACGCACGTCGATCGAGCGGATCCAGGCGAGCCCGTTCCTGCTGCACCGCGACAAGGTGCGCGGCTTCATCTACGACGTCGAGACCGGTCGCCTGCGCGAAGTCGTCTAGACGGAGCCGCGCGCCACGCGCGCGTCGGTCGTCCCCGGCCGGAGCGCCTCGGGCGCGAGCAGGCGCAGCGCGGGCTCGACGCTGCGCAGGTCGCGCGTGCGCCCGTCGGCGGCGAGCTCGATCAGCCACAGGCCGTCCGCACTCTCCACCGCCAGCGCCAGGAGCGCCAGCACGTCGTCCGCGGCGAGCCGCTCGCGCAGCGCCGAGGAGGCGTCGCGGCCATCGGCGCGGACGATCCAGGCGCGGCCCGGACCGGCGGCGAGCCGGAGCGCCGCCAGGTCGCGGCGCTCGAGCCAGGCGCTCGCCCGCAGCAGGCCGTCGAGTGCTCCGGGCCGGCCCCCGACCGCGATCGCCGCGGGGTCGCTCGCCGGTGACGCGAGCGAGACGGTCCAGCCCATGGCGTCGGTGGCATCGCCACAGCGGCGGGCGACGTCGGCGAGTCGCTCGCCCTGGTCGCGGCCGGCGCGCGGGCCGTCGAGCATCGCGAGCGTCGTGGCGATGAGGCCGCCCAGATCGACGCGGTCGGCGTCGCGGCGCCCGCGACGCTGCGGGGTCGGCGCCACCGCGCCGTCCACGTCGGCGACGTAGACGCGGCCGCGGCCGGCGCGCTTTGCGGCGTACTGCGCGGCGTCGGCGGCGCGCAGCAGGTCTGCGGGCCGGCCGGCTCCAGCGGGAAGCGAGGTGACACCGCACGACAGCCCGACCGGCGTCGGGCGGGATGACATCGCATCGAGCGCCGACTCTGCGATCGCCCGCGCCCGCGCGGCATCGCAGTCCGGGAGCAGCACCCCGAACTCGTCGCCCCCGATGCGGCAGACGAGCGACCCGGAGTGCTTGGCCCCGATCGACCCGAGCGTCTCGGCGACCGCGCACAGCGCGTCGTCCCCCGCCTCGTGGCCGCCGGTGTCGTTGATCTCCTTGAGGTTGTCCACGTCGAGCAGAATGAGCGCGACGTCGTGGCCGTCGCGGCGCGCGGCGAGCAGCGAGAGTTCGAGTGCCTCGTCGAACGTGCGGCGATTCGCCAGCCCGGTCAGCCCGTCCGAGCGCGCCAGCTCGGACATGTGGACGAACAGCTCGGCGCGGCCGATGGCGGACCCGACCTGCCCGGCAACTGCATGCAGCAGACGCGCCTCGCGATCGCTGAAGCGGGGCTGATCGGCGGTCCGCGACGCCCACAGCTGGCCCCACGCCTCACCCCCGAAGACGATCGGCGCGACGCAGACGGCGTGCTTGCCGAAGCCCACGAGGATCTCGCGCTCGATCGGATCCAGGTCGGGGTCCTCCAGGGACGATGCGTACGGGCGGTGGTCCAGCAGCACGGTGCGTGCGCACGGGTCGGACGCCAGGGCGTAGATCTCGTTCGCCGGGTAGCGCTCCTCGCCCGGTCCGAGATCGCCCGTGTTGAGGACGACGCGAAGGATGTTGGAGTCCCGGTGCCAGCGATCGACCGAGAGCGAGGTCGCGCCGATGGCGGTCCGGGCCTCGTGCGCCGCGATCTCGAGGATCTCGTCCAGCGAGGACGCGGACGCGACGGCCGTGGCGACGGTGATCAGCGCCAGGATCTCTGCCTCGAGCGCCGGCTCGTCCGCGAGGACGCCGGCGTCCGCCGGGTCCTGCCGCTCGGTCCCGGTGTCGGCCAGCGCGTCGAACAGCGCGTCCACGACGCGCGGATCGAACTGGCTGCCGGAGCCGCGGCGCAGCTCGGCAGCCGCCGCGTCGGGGGGCAGCGCGCGCCGGTACGGGCGGTCGCTGACGAGCGCGTGCCACGCGTCGCAGGCCAGGACGATGCGCGATTCCAGGGGAATCGCCACGCCGGCGAGACCGTCGGGATACCCGCTGCCATCCCAGCTCTCGTGCTCGTGCCGGACGGCGTGCGCGACGCGGTCCAGTCCGGGCACCGACGCGAGGATCCGCTCGCCGATCAGCGGGTGCTCGCGCATGAGTTCCCAGTCGGCCTCGTTCAGCGGGCCGGCCTTGTGCAGGACCTCGTCGGGGATCCCGATCTTGCCGACGTCGTGGAGCAGCGCGACGATCGACAGGTCCTCGATCGCCCGGCGATCGAGTCCGAGGCGGCCGCCGACCGCCAGCGCCAGGTCGCGGACCTTCCCCGAGTGGTCGCCGGTGTAGCCGTCGCGCGCCTGGAGCGTCGCGGCCAGGGCCTGGACGACCGAGCGCGCAGAGGCGCTCGCGCGGGTGCGCTCGCGCTCCAGGTCCCGTAGGACCGCGACCAGCGCCTCATCACCGGCAGCCAGACCACGCGCGGCGTCGATCGCTTCGCGGCGCAGGTCGTCCTGCCGGGATGGCGCACCAGAGGACATTCCCGCTGGGTATCGGCGCGCTGCGCGCGAATCTCGACCCCTGACGGCCGCTCTGGACGGCTTTCAGGCCATCGGCAGGCTGATGCCGACGGGCGCGGGCACCCCGGCGCCCGCAGCGTCGCCCGCCGGTGCGGCCGGCTGGAACACCGGCAGCTCGACGGGGAACATCGCCATCAGCCCGCGCGCCGCCTGCCGGATGCTCTGCGCCGCCGGGTCATCGGGGTCGGTGACGACCAGCGGAACCCCCGCGTCGGCCTGCTCGCGCAGCGGCATCGTCAGCGGCACCCGCGCCAGCAACGGCACGTCGAGCTCGTCGGCGAGCTCGCTTCCGCCGCCCTCGCCGAAGATCGCGAAGCGCTCGCCGGACGGCGTGACGAAGCCGGTCATGTTCTCGATGACGCCGCCGACCTCGAGGTGCACCTTGTGCGCCATCTCGGCCGAGCGGCGGGCCACCTTCTGCGCAGTCGCCTGCGGCGTCGTGACGATCACGAACTTCGCCTGCGGCAGCAGCTGGGCGAGCGTCATCGAGACGTCGCCGGTGCCCGGCGGAAGATCGACCAGCAGGAAGTCGAGCTCGCCCCACGCGACGTCCTCGAGGAACTGCGTCAGCGCCTTGTGGAGCATCGGGCCGCGCCAGACGACGGCCGAGTCCTCCTCGACGAAGAACCCGATCGACATGATCTTCACGCCGCCGGCCTCGAACGGCTGGATCTTGCGGTCGGGCGTGACGGGCGGGCGGCCCTGCACCCCGAACATGCGCGGGATCGAGTAGCCCCAGACGTCGGCGTCGAGCACGCCGACGCGCTTGCCCTCGGCGGCGAGCGCCGCGGCGAGATTCGCGGTGATCGTGGACTTGCCGACGCCGCCCTTGCCGGAGCCGATGCAGACGACGTTGGCGACCTGGGCCAGCGCCCCGGCGGGCAGCGAGCCGCGTCCGAGCTTCTGCTGCAGGCCCGACTTCTCCTGGTCGGAGAGGACGTCGAACGCGACGCTGACCGACGTGACGCCGTCGAGCGGGCCGACGGCACTGCGGACGGCCGTCTCGAACGTGCTGCGGATCGGGCAGCCCGGCGTCGTCAGCGACACCGTCACGTCAACTGCGCCGCCGGGCTTCTGGTCGATCGAGCGGACCATGCCGAGCTCGACGATCGAGCGGCGCAGCTCGGGATCGATGACGGCTTCGAGGCTCTTGAGGATCTCGTCGTGCGTGGGCATCGTGCCCTCATTCAAGCAGCCGCGGGGCCCTGAGGCCGCAACGACGACGGGCCGCCCCTGGGGGCGGCCCGTCGTGTCCGGCTCTGGGTGTTCGGGGTGAGGGGCCCGCCCCGCCGGCCACGTCGGCCGGCTGCGGGACCCCTCGGGGGAGAGGGTCAGTCCACCGGCCAAGAGCGGGCCGGAGGGCGCCCGCGGCCCCGGCCCCTCTCAGGCCGGGCGCGGGGAAGCCGTTACGTCGTTACGCGGCGAGCGTGATGACGCGGTCCTGGACGTCCTTGGCCACCTGGGCGGCGCGGTCGATGACCGGCACGATCAGGTCCTGGACGTTCGTGGTCAGGTTGACCGGGAGCTGCTCGACGTCGGCGCGCAGCGTCTTGACCTGCGCCTCGGCGTCCTTGCGGAAGGTGCGCAGCTCGCGCTCGACGCGGGTGCGGTTCTTCTTGAGCTCGCGCTCGACGCGGTTGCGGCGCTGCTTGAGCTCGCGCTCGACGCGGGTGCGGTTCTTCTTGACCTCGCGCTGGGCCCGCGTGCGGGCGCCGGCGCCGCGCTTCTCGAGCTTCTTGATCTCCTTCTCGGCGGCGTCGCGCGTGCCGTACTTGGTGCGCAGCTCGTCGAGCGTCTCGACGACCGTGTCGCGGGCCGTCAGGACGGCGCCGACCTGCACGTACGCGGCGCGCTCGGCGTAGTTGCCGGCGAGCAGCGCGGCCGAGCGGCCCGTCGAGAGCGCGTCGTCGGCGACGACGCCAGCGTCGGCGCGGACGGCCTTGGCGTCGCCGCGGACGGCCTTGACGTCGGCCTTGGTCCTGTTGACGCCGCGCGTCGTGGCGGCCTTGCGGGCGGCCGTGGTGCGTGCGGCGGGGGTCTTGGCAGCGGCGGCGCGCTTGGCGGCGGCGCTGCGGTTGGCCGTCGTGCGCTTCGCGGTAGCGGGGCGCTTGGCGGCGGGGGTCTTGGCGGTGGTGGTGGCCATGAGGGTGTCCTTCGGTTCGGGTCCTGAGAAGTTGCGGTCCAAGCCGAACATGCGTTCGGCGTACACCTGTTCGTACCCCTGTTCGCCGCAGCGGTTACGCGGAGATGCGAGAAAGCCACAACTCCGCGTCGGCGATCTCGCCGAGCGTCGGGAGCTGCTCGGGTCCGGCGAACGCGGCGTTGAGCCCGTCCATGCCCGCTCGCGCGACGACGGCGTCGCAGAACGCCCGCCCGTCGCGGTACTGGCGGAGCTTCAGGTCCATCCCCAGCAGCCGTTCGAGCATCGCCGCCATCGGGCTGCGCTCCGTCCGGCTCGAGTCGAGCGCACGGCGCAGCCGCGGGAGGTCGGCGACGAGCGCGACGCCCGCCGCGTCCATGACGTACTCGGCGTGACCCTCGACGAGCGCCATCGCGGCCTGCATGCGGTCCAGGATCGCCGTCCGCTCGGGTCCGGCGGCCAGCGCGAGGATGCCGTCGGTGCGCGCCCGGTCCCAGACGCCGCGCAGGTCGTCGAGCGACGGGATCGCGGCCCGCGCACCCTTCGCGAGGTCGACCTCCGCGCTGGCGAGCAGTTCCCCGAGCAGCCCGGCGAGGTGCCCGCGCAGCCACGGCGCGGCGGCGAACTGCACGGCGTGGGTGACCTCGTGGACGGTGACCCACGCGAGCAGGTCATCGAGCGGGACGAGCAGCCGCGCGGCCGCCTCGTGGATGTTCGGCGCGACCAGCAGCAGCCGCGGCGTGCCGGTCGGCTCCGGGCTCATCACGACCTCGTACTGGCCGAGGACCCGGCGCCCCATGTAGCCGACGACGGCGCCGGCCTCGGCCGCGACGAGCGACCCCGCGGCGCTGCGCAGCGGCCCGGGCAGGCTCGCCACCTGACGCTCCAGCTGGGCCTCGAGCGGCCCGATGGTCGCGCGCATGATCGCGAGGTTCGCGGTGGTCCAGGCCGCCCGGTCGACGGCGGTCGGCGGCGGCAGCGGCGACCGGGGCTCCAGGCCCGTCGTCTGCAGGACGGCGGCGACCGACCGACCGCCGAGCGCGTCCAGATCACCCGGCAGCTCGGCGAAGCCGGCGCCGTCGCCGGCGATCGCGGCGCTGATCCGCTCGGCGACGCCCCAGGAGATCAACGGCGCACCGGGATCGTCGCCGCGCGCTCCAGGCCGACGCGTGTGCGGGCCGCGGCGACCGGCGGCCCGGCGCCGAGGTCCGCCAATTCGGGTCCCGCCGGGTCGTCGAGGCCGACGAACGCGACCAGCCCGCCGGCCTCGCGGACGATGAGCTGCGCCGCCGCCGCATCGACCGACCGGCACGGGCCGAGCGACACCATCGCGTCGGCACGCCCGGCGGCGACCTGGCACAGCGCGACGGCGATCGTGCCGAGCGCGCGCACGCGGTGCGCGGTCGCGAGCAGCGCGTCCGACGAGGCGGCGAGCCGAACCGGGGCGGCGGCCTCGACCGCGACGATCTCCAACAGGCCCGCGGCGGTCAGGCGCTCCGGAGCCGCCGGATCGAGGACGGCGTCGTCGAGCCACGCCCCACCACCGCGCACGGCGCGCCATTCCTCGCCCTGGCCCGCGTCGAAGACGTAGCCGAAGACGACGTCCGCCATCCGCGGGCCGGTCGCGACGGCGATCGAGACGGCGTAGTGCAGCAGACCGCGCTTGGCGTTCAGCGAGCCGTCGATCGGATCGACGACGACGAGCACGCCCGGGTCGCCGAAGTCGATGATCCCGCGTTCCTCGGTGACGACGGTGAACCGCGCGCCGGCGTCGTGGAGCCGCTGCAACTCGGCCAGGACCGCCTCCTCGGCGAGCGCGTCGATCGTCAGCGTGCGATCGCCGCCGGCGCCGATCGAGCCCGTCTCGGCGATGCGGTCGGCCTGCTCGGGATGGTCCGCCAGGATGCGCTGCAGTCCCTGTGCCGACCGCCGGCAGGCGCCGAGCCAGTCGTGCTCGAGCAGAGCGGTCGCCGGATCCATGAGCCACGTATTCTAGGAGCGTGCCGAGTCCGCTCGACGGGCTGACCGCCCGCCAGCACGAGGTCGTCACCCATCGCGGCGGCGCGCTCGTCGTTCTCGGCGCCGCTGGGACGGGGAAGACGCGGGCGATCGCCGCACGTCACGCGTGGCTCGCGACGGACGGCGGCCTGGAGCCCGAGCACGTCCTGGCGATCACGCACGGCGCCGCTGCCGTGGACGGCCTGCGCGCGCAGATCGAGGCGGGCATCGAGCGCGGGTTCGCCGAGTTGCACGTTCACACCGCGCCGGGGTTCGCGGCGCGGCTGCTGCGCGAGGAGGCGACGGAGGCCGGCCTGGACGCGTTCGTCGCCACCGTCTCGACCGCCGACCGTCTGGCGATGCTGCTGGAGCGCGTGGACGAACTGTCGCTGCGCCGCCACGACTTCCGCGGCAACCCCGCCGCGATGCTCGCGGGCGTCGTCGCGCGCATCGACCGGCTGAAGGAGGCGGCCGTCACCGCCGCCGAGATGACCGCCTGGGCCCAGGAGCTCGCCCCCGGCGACGACCGCGCCGAGCGCGAGCGCGAGTTCGCGGCCGTCTATGCGGCCCACGACGGCATGCTGCGGCAGGAGAACGCGCTGGACCAGGGCGACCTGGTGCTGCTCGCGACGGCGCTGCTCGAGCGCCCGCACGTGCGCGCCCGTGCCGCCGAGCGCTATCGCCACCTGCTGATCGACGACGGCCAGGACCTGCCGCACGCGCATCTGCGCCTGCTGCTGACGCTGGCCCGGGAACATCGCGGGCTGACGATCGCCGGCGATCCCGACCAGGCGATCACCCGCGCCCGCGGCGCGGCGGCGAAGAACCTCGACGACGTCGCGAGCGGGTTCCCCGGCGCGACGACCGCCCGCCTGGACGCCTCGCAGCGCTCGCGGGCGGCCATCCATACCGCGGCGGCCGCGGTCGTCGCCCCGCTCCCCGGGCACAGCGGCGCCCCGGTCGCCGCGCCGCCCGGCGGCGAGGTCCGCTTCTGGCGCTGCGCGAGCGATCGCGCGCAGGCCCAGGCCGCCGCCGCCCACGTCGAGCACCTCGTCCGCGGCGGCGCCGCCCCGGGCGAGATCGCCGTCCTCGTCCGCTCGGTCCGCCAGGAGGGCGGCGCGGTGACGGCGGCACTCGAGGAGCGCGCGGTCCCCTACCGCCTGACCGGGTCAACCGCGCTGTTCGACCGCTCCGAGGTCAAGGACGTGCTCGCGTGGCTGCGGCTGCTGGTCGACCCGGCCGACGCCGGCGCGGTCGTCCGCGCGCTCGCCCGCCCGCCGATCGAGCTGCGGTCGGTCGACATCGCCCGCTGCGTGCAGATCGCCCGGCGGCGCAAGCTCGACATGGTCTCGGCCCTGGCCGCCGCGACCGAGTCGCCGCAGCTGCCGCCGGAGGCGCGCGACCGCGTCCTGGCGTTCCTCAAGCTCCACCGGCAGGTCGCCGCGCAGCTCGACGCCACCCGGCCGGACCTCTTCGTCCACCGGCTCGTCGACCGGCTCGGGCTGCGCCGCCAGCAGCTGTTCGCCGCCCAGGCCGACGTCGTCGAGCGCCTCCAGGCGCTCGCGCGGCTGAGCGACATGGCCGGGCAGTACGCCCGGCGCGCGCCGCAGGCATCCGGCCGCGAGTTCGCCCGCTACGTCGCCGCCGTCGCCGACGCAGGAGTGCGCGAGGAGGAGAGCACGACGCCCCGCACCGGCGGGCGCCCGGAGGCCGTCGAGGTCCTGGCGATGCACACCGCCAAGGGCCGGGAGTTCGCGCACGTCGTCGTCCTCGGCCTGCAGTCCTCGCGCATGCCCGGCGCGCGGCGCGTCGCCGTCGAGCCGATCCCCGACGCGCTGCTGCACGAGGAGCTGCCGCCGGACACGCGCGAGGCGCACGTCGCCGAGATGCGCCGGCTGCTGCACCTGGCGATGACCCGCGCCCGCGACGGGCTGACCCTCGCGTACGTCGAGCGCACCGAGCGCGGCGCGCTGCAGCCGCCGTCGCCGTTCGCCGACGAGGCGCTCACCGCCGTCGGGGGGCACTGGGAGGACCGCGGCGAGGAGCTGTTCGGCCCCGACGAGGCGCTCCACGCGGCCTTCACCGAGCTGCGCGACGAATTGCTCGGCGGCGTCCCGCGGATCGCCGGCAGCCTCGGCGAACTGCGGCTGGACACGGACCTCGACATCACCCACGGCGTCGTGCGGTACCTCGAGCTGCTGAAGCTCACGGCCGTGATGAACCGCCCCGCCGGCCAGAGCGTCGCCGAGGCGCTGAGCACGACCAACGCCGCGCTCGTCCAGGCCGCGACCGCGCAGCAGCGCGAGGTGCTGGAGACGAGCCAGCTCGACGGCCTGATCATCGGCGCCGAGCAGGACGCCCGAGCCCGAGCCGCGGCGATCACCCGCAGCGCCGAGCCGTCGCTCGAGGCCTTCCTGCCGCGCCGCGGCGACGGCCTGCTGCTGTCCGCGTCGGACATCGAGACCTACCGGACCTGCCCGCTGAAGTACAAGTTCGCGCGCGTCTTCCGGATCCCGTCGGAGCCGACGATGAACCAGCGCTTCGGGATCCTCATCCACCAGGTGCTCGAGCGCTACCACCAGACCGGCGGCCACTCGGTGGACGAGCTGCTGGGGCTGCTCGACGCCGGCTGGCGCCGCGGTGGGTTCGGGTCGTCCGAGGAGGAGAAGCAGCTGCACGTCAAGGCCGAGGCGGCGCTGGCGAAGTACCAGGATCGCCTGCAGGGCGAGGACGGCGAGCCGGTCTGGTTCGAGAAGTCGTTCCAGTTCCGGATCGGCGAGCACACGCTGCGCGGCCGCGTCGACCGCGTCGACCGCCTGCCGGGCGGCGGCTACGAGCTGATCGACTACAAGACCGGGCGCCCGCGCACCGCCGCGCAGCTGCGCGAGGACGTCCAGCTGTCGCTCTACGCGGTGGCCGCGCGCGAGTCCTGGGACGTCGAGTCCGAGCGCCAGAGCTACCACTACGTGCTCGACGACGAGAAGATCCGCGTGCCGGCCGAGGAGATCGACCGCGACTGGATCAGCGAGACGGTCTTCGAGGTCGCCGACGGGATCCGCAGCCAGGGCTTCGAGCCGACGCCGTCCTATTCGGCCTGCTCGTGGTGCGACTTCCGCATCGTGTGCCCGGCGGCGGAGCGGTAGCGCGACCGCGACCGCCGCGCTCGAACTCCGCGGGAGCCGTTGCTAGCTGACGCGCGCCAGGGCCTCGCGGGTGCGCGTGGCGAGCGCGGTGGCGCCGATGCGCTCCTCGAAGGTGAGGGCGTCGCTGTAGTGCGCAAGTGCGCGACTGCGATCGCCTTGCGTCTCCGCGAGCAGGCCGAGGATGAACGCCGTGCTCGCCGGGACGAACGCGATCCCGTAGTAGAGGAGCTGCCCGTCGTACGGGGCCAGGTGGTCGTAGAGGTGGTCGGCGGCAGCGCGATCGCCGACCGCGTGGGCGCAGGTGGCAAGGCCCCACAGCCGGCCGGGGAGCGATGCGTCGACGGGCAGCCGGTGGTCTGACGCGTGCCAGGCTTCGAGCACGGCTCGGGAGGTGTCGAGATCTCCCTGGGCGGCGGCGACCACACCGACGAGGTGCGAGTTGTCCACGGCGGGGCTGGAATCGAGCAGTTCGGCGATCGGTCGCGCGGCGTCCGGCTGCCCCGACATGAGCAGGCGCGCGACACGCAGCAAGGCATTGAGCAGCTGGACTGCGACTTGGTCAGGGTTGGTCCGCAGCGCCTGCTCGGCTCCGATCTCCGCGTCCTCAACGCGGCCGCGCAACAGGTCCTCTGTCGCGCCCTGAATGTGCGCCTGGCCCTGGAGGATCCGGTCGCCATTCTGCTCGGCGATCTCCAGCATCCTGCGGGTCAGGGTGCGCAGGTCATCCAGCCGGCCGAGCCGAGCAAGCGCAATTCCGACTTGCAGCCAACCCCCGCCGCCCATGCGGTACCCGCCGCTGACGGTGCGCTCGGCCTCCTGCAGCAGCAGTCCTGCATCGGGGCTGCCGCTCAGCGGCGAGATGCGGTTGAAGCGGACGTCGTCGGCGATCTCAGGGTCGGTGCTCTCCCCGGCCAGGCGCTGCGCCTCGACCGCGAGCGCGAGCGGCGTGCGCTCGGGAAGTTCATCGCCGAGCCCGTCGAACGGTACGCCCCATGCCCAGCAGAAGGCGAATCCGCCGAGCAGCCGCGCACGCATCCCCGGCGCATCTGTCGCACACCAGTTCCCGCGCAACGAGTAGCGCCGACGACCGACCAGTTCGAGGCTCCACGGATCGACCTTCAGCGCCTCCGAGAACGCCACGATGTCCGCCGGCCCCGGAGCTGCCCGGAACAGGAACGAGCTGGCCAGCCACATCGCCGCGTTTGCGCGCACGACGTCGTCATCGAGCTCACGCCCCAGCGTCAGCCACCGGTGGCTGACAGCTTCCAGCCGCGACTGGTCGAACGCCACCCAACAGCATTGAGCGAGCTGGGCATAGAGCTCGTCGCGCTGGATCCCTGCGGCATCGGTGTCAGCCGGAAGCACGTCCAGCGCCCGCTCGAACAGATCGACAGCCTGCTCGGAAGCGCCCCGATCCAACGCCTGCACCGCGGCGCGCTCGGCATACCGGGCGGCGCGCTCGCCCTCGCCGAGCACCGCGGCCTCGGCGAAGTGATGCGCCAGGTCGGCGACCGCACTCTCGGCGTCGCCGAATCGACGCTCCAGCGCCAGCCCGATCTGCTGGTGCAGATGCAGGCGGCGCATCGTCGACAACTCGTCTTCTAGCGTCTGCCGGACCAGCGCGTGCGCGAACCGCAGCTGACCGGGTGAGGCAGCCTCCAAAACCAGGCGCGAGTCGAGCGCCTCGTCGAGGCTGTCGAGCGCCTCGGCGATCGGCTGCCCGGCGACCTCCGCCACGATCGCGATGTCGAACTGCGGCCCCGTGACGGCCGCGACGGTCAGCAGCTCCCCGGCCCGGTTGGAGAGCCGCGACACGCGGCGGCCGACGACCTCGCGCACGCCCTCGGGCACGACGAACTCGCCGGTGCCCTCCGCGCGCACCCAGCGCCCGTCGACTTCCTGGACAGCCCCGGACTCGACCAGGTGGCGGAGCACCTGCCCGACGAAGAACGGGTTGCCCTGCGTCTGCTCGCTCAGCAGACCCGCCAGCTCCCGCGCGGCGTCGTCGAGCACATCGCCGCGTGCGGCCTGGACGAACGCCTCGACGCCGTCTGCGTCAAGGCCGCGGACGGCGAGCCGCTCGACGCCCTCCTCGCGGCGCAGATCGGCCAGAACCTCCGCCAGCGGATGCGTGCGAGCAAGCTCGGTGTCGCGGTACGTGGCGACGATCAGCAGCCGTGACAACCGCGTGCTGCGAACCAGGTGCATCAGCGCCTGGAGCGTCGGCTTGGCGGCCCAGTGCACGTCGTCGAGGACCAGCACCACCGGCCGCTGCGCGGCCTCCATCGCGAGCCAGTCGACGAGTCCTTCGAAGATCGCCCACGCCTCGACCTGCCCCGCCGGCAGCTCGTCGACCAGCTCCGGCACCAACCGGGCGAGCACGCCGCCCCGCAGCTCCAGCACCCGCTCGCGCGTCGCCTCGTCCACGCTGGCCAGGTAATGCCTGAGCGCCTCCGCGAACGGCTGATAGGCGACCGCCAGATCCTCATCCACCCGTCCGAAGAGCACCAGCGCGCCCTGCTCGTGCGCGCGCACCGCCATCTCCTGCGCCAGCCGCGTCTTGCCCGCCCCCGGCTCGCCGCCCAGCAGCGCGACGCGGACACCGCCGACAACCTGCCGCCACAACCCTTCGAGGCGCTCGACCTCGCTCGCGCGGCCGACGAACGCCCACGCCGATTCGAACGCCAGCCGCGGCGGCAGCGGCACCGGCGCCAGCCCCCCGTCCTCCGCCAGTGGCGCCCAGCCCACCTCGACCACAGGTACCGGCTCAGCCAGTCCCTTGAGTTCCACCGGCCCCAGCGCCGTGTACGCATGGCCGCCGCGCGAGCCGGCAAGGACACGGACCGTCTCGGTGCCAAGGACCTGACCAGCCGCCGCAGCCGCGCACAACCGCGCCGCCTCCACGACCGCCGTCCCGTGGAGATCGCCGTCGTCGGCGACCGTCACGTCACCCGAGGAGACGCCGACGCGGAGCGGCAGGCCCTCCTCGCCGCGACGTTGGGCGGCATCGATCGCCTGCTGCATCGTGACCGCACACGCAAGCGCGTCCGCCGCGCCGGTGAACGCGACCATGAGCCCGTCGCCAAGACTCTTGACCTCGCGGCCACCGCGCTCGTCCACGGCCGCG
Organism: Solirubrobacteraceae bacterium; assembly: GCA_046594555.1. GTDB lineage: Bacteria > Actinomycetota > Thermoleophilia > Solirubrobacterales > Solirubrobacteraceae > F1-60-MAGs163. Next base: position 24,725 of record JBKJRO010000055.1, on the reverse strand, counting down.
CGAAGCAGGCCCAGATGCGCGTCCTGCACGACCCCGAACCGCTCGTCGCCAAGCCGCGACAGCGCCTCTGTCGACGCCACCGCATCCGTGAACAAGACCGTCAGCGTCGCCTGCACGGACCGACACTACCCCGGGCCGGGGCCGGGAGCGCGGTCGTAGGCTGCGTGACACTTCAGACGGGAGCCAGCACCCTCAGCCCGTGGTGCTCAGCCGCGTCGGCCAGCCGCCGGTCGTAGGTGACCAGCGCCGAGAGCCGCTCGCCTGAGCGCAGAGCCGTCGCCAGGTGAATCGCGTCGAGCGACCGCAGGTCGGCGGGCAGCAGGCGCGCTGCAGCGAAGAGCAGTTCCCGGCTGATCGGCACGAGCGCGATCCCGCCGAGAGCGCGCTCGGCTGCCCGCTCGGTCGCGCTGCCGATCCGCGTGGCCGCGCGGGATGCCTCGCACGCCAGCAGCTCGCTGGAGAACGTCGCGGCGCCGGCGACCGCGGCGCGCAACGCGTCGGTCTCGGGCTCTCTGTGGATCAGCTTCACGAACGCCGACGAATCGAGATAGAGCACCGATCAGAGCCGCTCTTCGCGCAGGTCGGAGATGATCTGCTCACTGCGCGCCGCCGGCGCCTCCACGACCGGATCCCCGCAGACGGCGAGGAGCGACGCTTCCGGTGCGCGCGCGCCGAGCACATCGACGAGATACGCCAGATCGGCATCCGCCGCCGGGGTCGGCGTCAGCCGCGCGACCTCGAGGCCACGCTCGGTGACCGTGAACGACTCGCCCTGTTTGACCCTGCGCACGTAGACGCTGAGGTTCTGACGGAGTTCTCTGACCCCCACGCGATCCATTGTGCGTCAAAATGTAGCACCTGGCCGCGCGCGATTGAAGCTCCGCCCCTGGCGGCGTATGGTGGAGCGCCTGGTGCGGTGTCACCCATGGATCGTCGGTGCGGCGGCCTCCATCGCGCTGAGCGCGTGCGGCGGTTCGCCGGGGAAGCAGGCCCAGGTCGGCACCTCGGCGCCGACCACCGCCGTCGCTGATCGCGCGCACGGCTTCCGACTCACCTACCCGCGCTCGTGGCATCGCGCCGGAACGTCGCTGACGCCGTCGCTCGCCGATCCGCGCGAGGTCATCAGCATCGGAACCGGCCGGCTCCCGCCTGGGGGTCCGTGTGCACAGTTCCCCGGCCGCGCGGTGTCGGCGGTGTCGCCGGACGGGGCCTTCGTCTCGATCCAGATCCGATCGCAGGATCACGGAACCCCGCAGACGCCCGTGCGCACACCGCTGACCTTCAGGTCGGGAACCGCCCTCGAGCGCATCAAATGTGGCGCGACGGCCAACCGTCCGCAAGGACGCTGGATCAGTTTCCACAACACCGGCCGGGTGGTCTACGCACTTCTCGTCGTCGGCCGTCACGCCTCAGCGGCGACGCGCCGTCAAGCGCTGGCGGCGCTCAACAGCCTGCGGATCAGCCCCGCGGCCTGAGACGACCAGGCGAGAGCCGGGGCCGCACGGGCGAGGCTGACCCAGCGCCCGGGAGGGGAACCTGCTCACGAGGCGGTCGCCCGAACTCCCGACGGAGCGTGAACGGGATTCGCCGGGCAGGAAATCCATGCGCACGGCGGGACGCCGTGCGCATGCCCGCGCGGCGAAGGCCCGTTCACGCCGCGACCACAGGCCCAGGCGCCGCCGGAACTACTCCTCGTCGCCGCGCTGGCTGAGGAAGCGCTGGAACTCGCGCGCCAGGACGTCGCCCGAGGGCACCTCGCCGGCAGCGTCGGGGGATCCGGCCTCCTCGTCGGCGGCCTTCTCGAGGCGCTCGACGAACTGGCGCACGTCGTCGTCGGCGGCGACCGCGGCGCCGACGCGGCGCTCGTACTCGCCGACGCTCGTCTCCAGGTCGCTCGCGTCGATGCTGACGCCGACGAGCGACTCGAGCTTGCGGACCAGGGCGAGCGAGGCCTTTGGGTTGGGCGCCGCGGCGACGTAGTGCGGGACGCTCGCCCAGAGGCTCGCGGACGGGATGCCCGCGTCCTGGCAGGCGTTGTGGAGCACGCCGGTGATGCCGGTCGGGCCCTCGTAGTTCGTCGGCGAGAGGCCGATGCGGTCGGCGATCGCCTCGTCGCTGGAGATGCCCATCAGCGGCACGGGGCGCGAGTGCGGCGTGTCCGACAGCAGCGCGCCGAGCGTGACGACCATCTGCACCCCCATCGCCTCGGCCAGGTCGATGATCGCGCCGGTGAACGTGCGCCAGCGCATCGACGGTTCGGGGCCGGACAGGAGGATCAGGTCGCGCGGGGCGCGCGGGGCGGGTGCGGCCCAGACGCCGACCTCGGGCCAGCGGACCTCGCGGGTACGGCTGTCGACCAGGCGGATCGTCGGCCGGGTCGCCTGGAAGTCGTAGAACTCCTCTGGATCGATGCGCGCGAACCGCGAGGCGCCGAAGGCCGCACCGGTGAACCGCACCGCCGACGAGGCCGCTTCGGCTGCGTCGTTCCAGCCCTGGAAGGCGCACACGAGGGCCGGTGCGCGGAGACCGTCTGGACGGGACTCCCAGATCAGGGGCTGCATCCGGTTCACCGTACATCATGGGCGCGTGCCCTCCGCCGAGTCCACGCACCGCCTGGAAGCCCTTCCCGGCGGTGTGCGGACGTCGGTCGCCGAACTCCGCGACGGCGATCCGCTCGACGGCGTGTTCGCCTGTACGCGCAAGGACCGCCTCGTCGCGCGAACGGGATCGGCCTACCTGGCGGTCGAGCTCCGCGACCGCAGCGGGGCGCTGCCGGCGCGGCTGTTCCGCGATGCCGACCTGCACGGCGCGGCGTTCGAGCGCGGCGACCTGGTGCGCGTGCGCGGTCGCGTGGTGCGGTTCCGCGGCGAGCTGCAGGCCGAGCTGGATCAGGTCGCGAAGGTGGACCCGGGCCAGGCCGACCCCGCCGCGTTCCTCCCGGTCGCCTACCGAGACCTGGACGAGCTCGACGGATTCCTCGAGCACCTGGCGGGGGAGGTCCGCCAGCCGGGCTTCAGCGCGCTGCTCGGCGGCGTGCTCGGCGACGTGCAGCTGCGGACGCAGCTGCGTGGGTACCCCGCGACGCGCGGCGGCCACCACGCGTACCTCGGCGGGCTGCTGGAGCACACGGTCGCCGTCGCGACCCTGGCCCTGGAGACATGCGTCCTGCACCCGCGGCTGGACCAGGACCTGCTCCTGACGGCGGCGATCGTCCATGACCTCGGACGCACGCGCGAGCTGACGCTGGGCGCCGAGGTCGGCATCAGCGACGAGGGCCGGATGCTCGGCCACGTCGAACTCGGGCTGCGGATGCTCGACGAGCGGGCGCGGGCGGCCGGCCTCGACGAGCCTCGCGCGCTGGCCCTGGCCCACTGCGTTCTGACGCACCACGGACCCGACGCCGCCCCCCAGCGCCGCTTCGCGTCTGCCGAGGCGCTCACGCTGCATCGCATCAACGCACTCGACGCCGCGGTCAAGGGCGCGTTCGAGCGCGGGCTCGGGCTGGACGCCTGAAGCGGCGCAAACCTCCCGAGCGGGCGCCAGCGAGTGTCGACCGGGCCGATCACTTCGAGCGGTTCGCGCTGTTGTGCACCTCAGGGGTGCAACGCTGCGCGAAGCTCGCCTGCGGCCGGGGGATCGTGCAGGCTTCGCGGTCGAACAGCATGGGTCCCGTGAGCCGCAGGAGTGTCGCCCGTTCGAGCGGGCTGAGCGGTCGCGGCTCGACCGGACGAAGCGGATTCGAGTGCTTCCCGCGAACCGACGAATGGGCACGTTCGACCTCGATGGGGTACTCCGCGCCCTGCGCCGGCGGCCCTACGCCGCGGCGCTGCCGCCCGCGGGCTCGCCGAGGGCCTCGGCGACCGTACGCAGCAGCGACGCGCGGGTGAACGGCTTCTGGACGAACGCGAGCTCGCGCTCGCGGGCCCCGTCGAGGACGACGACGTCCTCGGTGTGGCCGGACATGAAGACGACGCGCAGGGCGGGATCCAGCTCGGTCGCGCGCTCGGCCAGCTCGTGGCCGCTCATCCCGGGCATGACGACGTCGGTCAGCAGCAGGTCGCACGGCTTCCACGCGGCGAGCGCCTCGTCACCGCTCGGCGCATCGCGGACGTCGTACCCCTGGGCTTCGAGGATCCGCACGACCTGGCGGCGGACCGGGTCCTGGTCCTCGACGACGAGCACGCGCGCATGCGACGTGCCGCACTCGTCCGCCGCGGGCTCGAGCTCGCGCGGCGCGGCGGTTCCCGCGGCGACCGCGGGCAGCGTGAACCGGATCGCGGTGCCGCGGCCCGGCTCGGAGTCGATCGTGATCTCGCCTCCCGAGTCGGTCACGATGCCGTGCGCGGTTGCCAGGCCGAGGCCGGTGCCGTGGTCGCGCTCCTTCGTCGTGAAGAACGGCTCGAACGCGCGGGCCGCGACCTCGGGCGACATGCCGACGCCCTCGTCGCGAACGGTGACCGCGACCGCGTCGCCGGCGCCGGCGACCGCGATGCGCAGGACGCCGCCCTGTGGCATCGCGTCACGTGCGTTGACGGCGAGGTTGACGAGGACCTGCTCGATCCGGGCGTGGTCGGCCAGGACCGGCGGCAAGCCGGGGGTGATGTCGAGGGCCAGCTCCACGCGCTCGCCGAGCGACCGCGCGAGCAGGGTCTCCAGGCCGCCGACGAGCTCGCCGAGGTCGAAGACCTCCGGCTGGACGACCTCGCGGCGGCTGAACATCAGCAGCTGGCGCGTCAGTGCCGCGGCACGCTCGGCCGCGTGCTGGATCTCGACGACGTCACCGCGGACGGGGTCGTCCGGCGCCAGGCTGCGCTCGGCGAAGTCGACGCAGCTGAGGATCACCGACAGCAGGTTGTTGAAGTCGTGGGCGACGCCGCCCGCGAGCTGGCCGACGCTCTCCAGGCGCTCGGCCTGCGCCAGGCGGCGCTCGAGGTCCGCGCGGTCGCGCTCGGCGCGCAGGCGCTCGGTCAGGTCGGTGCCGATCGAGCACACGGCGGCCGGTACGCCGTCGGCGTCGCGCAGCGGGAAGGTGACGAGCAGGACCGGGCGTTCCTCGCCGTCGGGTCCCGTGACGGACGTCTGCGCCTCGAGTGCGGCACCGGTGCGCAGGACCTCGCGGTGCAGCCGCTCGACCTCCGGGTCGAGCACGGTCCGCACGACCTCGCGCGGGGTCCGGCCGAGCGCGGCCTGCGCGCTCACGCCGTGGGCTTCCTCCCAGCGGCGGTTGACGAGCAGCAGGCGCTCCTCGGCGTCCTGGACGGCGATCAGCGCCGGGGCGTTGTCGACGATCTCCTGCAGGCGCTCCTGGTCGGCGCGGCGCTCAGCCTCCATCTGGCGGCGCTCGGACAGGTCGACGAGCTGGATCAGGAAGTAGAGCGGCTGCTCACCGTCGCCGTGCATCAACGAGACGTGTCCGAGGACGTGCAGGATGTGCCCGTCGGCGTGCAGCAGCCGCTTCTCGACCGCATAGCTGCGGCGGCGGCCCGCGAGCAGCTCCCGGATCATCGGCTTGTCCAGCTCGCTGTCGTCGGGGTGCCCGAGCTCGTCGAAGGTCCTGGCGCGCAGCTCGGCCTCCGTGTACCCGCACATCTGGCTGACGGCGCGGTTCAGGCGCAGCCAGCGGCCGTCCAGGTCCACGAGCGCCATCCCGATCGGCGCGTCGTCGAACGCGCGGCGGAAGAGCTGCTCGGTCGCACGCAGGGCGTCCTCGAGCTGACGCGACTCGGTGATGTCCTGGCACGTGCCGTGCATGCCCGCGGGCAGCCCGGAGCCGTCGCGGACGATCTCGCCGCGCGAGTGGAGCATGCGCACCACCCCGTCACGGCGGACGATGCGGACGTCCATGTGCCACGCCGCGCCGCCCTCCAGCGCGCGCTCGATCGTCCGGCGCGCACGGACGCGGTCGTCAGGGTGCACGCTGTCGATCAGGTCCTGCCGCGTGCGCGGACCGGGGTCGGGGCGCATCCCGCAGATGCGGAAGAGCTCATCGGACCAGGTGATCGCGCCGCTGCCCAGATCCCAGTCCCAGCTGCCGAGCTTCGCCACCTGCTGGGCGTCGGCGAGCTTGGCCTCGCCCGCCTCGAGCTGCTTCTGCGCGAGGACGCGCTCGGTCACGTCCTCGTACTGGCAGACGTAGTAGAGCGCCTCGCCCCCGGGGCCGCGAACCTGCGTCGCGCTGACGACGGCGATGACCTCCGCGCCGTCACCCCGGCGCAGGCGCGCCTCGAGGCGGACCGATGCCGGCAGGCCGTCGGCGAAGGTGCGCGCGGCCCACTGCTCGGCGGCGGCCTGGTCGGCTGCGACCTCGACGACCGTGCGCGACAGCAGGTCGTCCGCGGTGCGGTCCAGCAGCTTGGTGAGCGCCGGGTTGACGCGCAGGAAGCGCCCGTCGGGGCCGATGACCGCCATGCCCGTCGGCGAATGCTCGAAGACCTGCCCGGCGCGGCCGGCGGCGCGGTGGTCTGCTTCGGCGAGGCTGCGGACGGTGACGAAGCCCGTGCCGGTCCGCGGGTCGCGGGCGACGTCGAGGGCGCAGGCGAGGACTCCGCCGTCCGCGGTCAGGACGCGCGCCTGGAGCGAGGTCGCATCGCGGGCGAGCGCGTCGAGCACCGCGGCCGCATCGCGGGGATCGACGAGGTCCGCCAGCGCGGCGCCCGTCACCTCGTGGCCGAGCAGCTTCGTGCAGGCGCCGTTGGCGCCGACGACGACACCCGCCGCGTCGGTCATGAGCAGCGCGTCGCGCGCAAGCTCGAAGAAGCGGCGTTCCAGCATTTCCGGGGTGTCTGGGGTGTCGGGCACGGGAGGGCGGGACGCGGTCGTCCGGGCGTAGGTATCGGCATGACGACGGTGCAGACATGAGCGTGGCAGCGCCACCGGCGCAAGCGATCCTGCGCGGCGAGCGGCCCCGATCGCGCGCCGAACGGCCGGCGGTCCAGGCGCGCCGACCGGCGCGCTAGCGTTTCGCCCACGTGGACGACCCTCGCACCCATGCATCGACCACCCTGCCGACCGCAGTCCCACAGGCCCCGGTCGGCGTCTCGGCGCACTTCGTCAACAACGTGCTCGCGGCGGCCGCGAGCTACATCGAAGAGGACCCCGAGCAGGCGCGCGACGTGCTTGCCGAGCTCGGCCAGTTCCTCTCCTACGGCCTGCGCCCGGCATCGACGACCGTGACGCTGACGCAGGAGCTGGAGCACCTCGCGACCTACCTGCGGCTGCAGCAGGCGCGGTTCCCGGGGAGGATCGAGGCCCGTCTGGCCGATGGGCCGGACGGCGGCGGGACGGCGCTCACCGCCGGCGCGGTCCGCGAGCGCGTCGCCGGCGCGCTGGAGCTGCGCCTGCGCACGGTCCCCGGCCCGGTCGTCATCGACCTGCATGCTGCGGGGGACGCGCTCGAGCTCGAGCTGCGCGGTCCCGCGGATCTCGTCGGCGAGGCCATCCCGATCCCGCTCAGCCCGATCCAGGAGGTGGCGTCGTGAACGCCGGCAACGCAGGACCCAGCGACCCGCCGCGTGCCGGGCTGGCCGTGCTCGCGGTGGACGACGAGCCGCGCGCGCTCGCCGACGTCGCGCGGCTGCTCGCCGGCTCGCCGTGGGTCGGTTCGATCGACACCGCGGGCGGTGGGCGCGAGGCGCTCGTGAAGCTCGGTGCCGGCGCCTACGACGTCCTCTTCCTCGACGTCCAGATGCCGGAGATCGCCGGGCTGGACCTCGCGCAGATCCTGCGCCGGTTCGACGACCCGCCCGAGGTCGTGTTCCTGACGGGCCATGCGGACGCCGCCGTCGCGGCGTTCGAGGTGCAGGCACTCGACTTCCTCGTCAAGCCCGTCACCCGGGACCGGCTGGACGCCGCGCTCGCGCGCGTCGCCGACGTGCGCACCACCCGTGCCGCCGCGCCGTCGCCGCAGGCGGCTGCGCCGTCCGCGCCCGAGGTCGTCGCGCTCGACAACCCGGACGGCCCCGGCAAGCGGCTCGTCCGCCTCGAGTCGATCCGCTCGATCGAGGCCGACGGCGATTACGCGCGGATCCACGCCGCCGACGGCACGTTCACGCTGCGGGCGCCGCTCGGCCAATTGGAGGAGGACTGGGGGGCCGCGGGCTTCACGCGCGTGCATCGCGCCCACGTCGTGAACCTCACCCACGCGGTCGAGCTGCGCTCGGTGCCCAACGGCACCGCCGAACTGGTGCTCGACGACGGGACGCACGTCCCGGTCGCCCGCCGCTCGGTGGCGGCACTGCGCCGCCGGCTCAAGGCATAGGGGAGCGCAGCTCGCGGAGCGCGCCGGATGCCAGGGTCCACGCGATGTAGAGCAGGAGCACGGCGAAGCCGACCTTGGTCGCCCGTTCCGGGACGACGTTGACGATCGCGACGCCCGCGAGCGCCCCGGGGATGGCGCACAGCCCGAGCGTGAGGCCCTCGCGCGGGCGCAGGTTCCCGTAGCGGCGCTGGCGCAGCGCCCCGACGAAGGCGACCGGCACGATCGCGAGCAGCGACGTGGCCTCGGCGTCGACCTGGTCGAGGCCGACGATCAGGACGAGCGCCGGGACGAACAGCGCCCCGCCGCCGATCCCGAGCATGCCGGCGAGCACGCCCGCGACGACGCCGATCAGCGCGACCCAGATCACGTCGCCACCAGCAGGACGGCCGTGACCAGGAGCAGGGCCGCGAATCCCAGACGCACCACGGCTGCGGGCGTGCGCTGCTGCAGCCACGTGCCGCCCAGGACGCCGAGCACCGCGGGCAGGCCGATCAGCAGGCCCTCGGTCACGTGGACGTTGTCGTAGGTGGCCTGCGCGAGCACCGCCGCGAGCGCGGCGATCACGATCGCCAGCAGCGACGTCCCGGTCGCCTCGCGCTCGCCGTAGCCCATGGAGAGGATCAGGAGCGGGACCATGACGACGCCCCCGCCGACGCCGAACAGCCCGGAGAACAGACCGGCCAGCAGGCCGATCGCGGCGAGCGGCGCGAGTCGGCGCATCGGCATGCGGGGCATACTAGGCGCGTGCCCGCTCCCGCGACGCTCGCCGAGGCGCTCCAGCCGCTGCTCGCCGACCCGGCGAGGACGGCCATCCTGCTGGACCTCGACGGCACGCTCGCGCCGATCGTCCGCGACCCCGAGGCGGCGACCGTCCCGGAGGGCATGCGGCAGCTCGTGATGCGCCTGCCCGGCCGCTTCGGGCTTGTCGGCGTCGTGAGCGGCCGGCGCGCGGCGACCGCCCGCCGGATCCTCGGGCTGGGAACCATCCCCTATGCCGGCAACCACGGCGCCGAGCTGCTCCTGCGCGGCGCCCACGAACCGCTTGTGGACCCGGACGCCGACCGCTGGGCAGGACACGTGCACGGCGTCGTCGACGCCTTCGGCGAGGAGACCCTGCGGCACGCCGGGCTGCGCCGCGAGGACAAGGGCCCGATCGTCGCGCTGCACTGGCGCGGTGCGGAGGACGAAGCCGGGGCCGAGCGCCTGGCCCGCGAGATCGGCGCCCGCGCGCAGGCCGCCGGCCTGTCGCTGCACGAGGGCCGGCGCGTGCTGGAGCTGCGCCCGCCGGTCCGCATCGGCAAGGACATCGCGGTGCACCGCCTGCTCGACGGCGTGCCCGTGGACATCGCCCTCTACGTCGGCGACGACCGCACCGACGTCGACGCCTTCGACGCGCTGCGGGCGCTCGTGCTGTCCGGTCGCCTGGAGCACGCGCTGTGCATCGGCGTGGCCTCGACCGAGACGCCGCCGGAACTGGCCGACAGCGCCGACATCCTGGTCGACGGGCCGCGCGGCGTGCGATCGCTGCTCGACGCCCTCGGAGGGTGAGGACCCGGGCATGCGATTCGTCGACCTGCTGCGGGCGACGGTCATCCTGAGCCTCGCGTCCGCCTCGATGCTCGCCATCGTCGCCGTCGTCACGGCGAACGTCCACGCGGACCCCCGCCTCGTCTTCGTCGCGATGGCCTGGTGGCTCGTCGCCGGTGCGATCGGCGCCTGGCTCGGCCGGCGGCTGGAGCCCACGGAGGCCGTCGCGACCGCGCTGCGCGAGGCGAAGACGACGACGATGCTGCCCGAGATGCGCCAGGGGCGGATCCTGCTGAACCGGCTCTGGCCGCTGCTCGCCCTGACGGTCGCTGCGGCGGGCATGGCCCTCGCCTGGCCCCAGGTCGCGGCGATCGCCGCCGGGTTCTGCGTTCTGTGGTCACTCGCATGGCGCCACCAGGAGGCCGCGGTCACAGCGATCGAGGAGCGCGACGGGGTGACCTTCTTCGTCGCCAGCACCGCATTCGTCGGCCCGGTGAAGCTCGTCCGCACACCCGGGCTGCGCCGCGAGGTCCCGGCGGACGCGATCCGGCCGTAGTCAGCTGACCAGCCGCACGACGCCGACGAGCGCCGGGGCGATCACGAGCGCGGGCAGGAAGTTCCCGACCTTCACGTCCTTCAGCTCGAGCAGCTTCAGGCTGATCCCGATGATGAGGATCCCGCCGGCGCTCGTCAGCGCGGCGAGCGCGTCGCCGCCCTCTGCCAGTGCCGAGTCGAGCAGGCCCGCGCCGAGCGAGATGCCGCCCTGGATCACCAGGACGCTGACGGCCGCGAACGCCACCCCGGGGCCGAGCGATGCCGCCAGCGCGATCGACGCGAAGCCGTCGAGCAGCGCCTTGGTCGCCAGCGCGTCGTAGTTGCCGGTCAGCCCGTCCTGGATCGACCCGACGACTGTCAGCGGCCCGACGCAGAACAGCAGGCTGGCCGTGAAGAACGCCTCACTGACCTGCCCCGACGCGCCGCCGCGCCGCGCGACCTGCGCCTGCAGCCGGTCGCCGAGGCGCTCGAGCCGCGCCTCGATCCCGAGGGCCTCGCCCGCGATGCCGCCGAGCAGCACGCCGCCGAGGACGTAGAGCGCGCTCGTGTCGCGCCAGGCGAGCGCGAGGTCGACGCCGATGACCAGCGTGACGAGACCGAGGCCGTCCAGCACGCGGCGACGCAGGCGCTCGGGCAGCCGGTCGCCGATCAGGGTGCCGATCAGCGTGCCGAGGAGCACGGTGCCGACGTTGAGGAGGGTGCCCGTCATGCGCGGGACCGATCGTACGTGCGAGCATCGACACCGTGCCCGGAACCGACGTGCTGCTCGTCTCGCTGGGGTCCACCGCCGGCCTGCGCGCGGCCGACGCCGAGCTGGCCGCCGCGATCGGGCGGGCGGGCGCGACGGTGGCCGTCGTCACCGCGCGCGAGCAGCCGCCGGTCCGCACCTTCGTGCGCACCGACCGGCGCTGGGCCACGGCGGCGCGCGACGCCGCGCGGGCCGGTCTGGCCGAGCACGACCCGCGAGCGGTGATCTACTGCTCGACGACCGCCGCGCTGCGCTGGCCGCGTCCCGGGGCGATCCGCTTCGACGCACTCGCCGCCGCGACCCGCCCGGGGCGCCACGGCGTGTGGCAGCGCCCGGCCGAGCGGCGCCGCCTCGCGCAGTCCCCGCTGCTGCTGCCGTGGTCGGACGGCAGCGCGGCCGAGGTCGCGGGCGTCGTGCCCGCGGACGCGCAGAGCATCGTGCTGCCGCCGCCGGTCGAGCCGTCCGGACTGGGCGCGCCCTGGGCCGAGCGCGAGATCGCGGCGATCACCTATGCCGGCGATCCCGTGAAGAAGGGCCTGGACCGCGTCCTGGCGGCGTGGGCCGCGATGCGGCGCGAGGGCGAGACGCTGCTCGTCGCCGGGCTGGACCGCGAGCGCCTGCCCGATCCGCCGGCGGGTGTCGTCGTCAGCGGGCGCCTGGACCGCGACGCCTACCGCGAGCTCCTGCGCCGCTCGCGCGTGTTCGTCACCGCGCCGCGGCGCGAGGACCACGGGATCGCCCAGCTCGAGGCGCTGAACGACGGCTGCGTCCTGGTCACCACGCCCGCACCGGGGCCCTACGCCGCGCTCCCGATCGCGCTGCAGCTCGATCGCCGGCTCGTCAGCGACGACCTGCCCGCGGCGCTGCGGATCGCGCTCGACGACCCGGCGCCGCGCTACACGGCGCGGTCGATCGACCTGCTGGCGCCGTTCACCCGCGCCGCCGTCGACCGCATCGTCGCCGAGCAGGTGCTGCCGGCGCTGATCGGTTGACGGTTGCGCGTGACCGTCGCGATCCGGCAGGATGCGGTCCCCGTGCGCCGCACTCTTCCCGCCATCGCCGTGCTCGCGGTCCTCGCCGGCGCGGCTCCGGCCGCCGCCTCGCCGGCGCTGAAGCTCGACTACCCCTGCTACCGCAGCGGTCAGAACGCGACGGCGACGGTGACGGACTTCGACGCAAACACCGACGTCGACGTGCTCCTCGACAACAACGCGATCGGCACGAGCCAGACCGACGACCAGGGCGCATTCAGCGTCGACTTCAACGCGCCGCGGCTGCCGAAGGGCGTGAAGCACGATCGCAGCCGCATCACCGCGCAGGACCAGACGGGCCTCGTCGCGGAGGACCTGTTCGGCGTCGTGCCGCTGTCACTCAAGGTCAGTCCCGCACGTGCTCCGGCGCGGGCCAGGGTGCGCTTCAGCCTCGGCGGGTTCGTGGAGCGCACGTCGCTCTACGAGCACGTCCTGCGCAACGGGCGGCCGGTCGGGAACATCCTGTTCGGCACGCCGCGGGCGCCCTGCGGCACGCTGACGCGGACGGTCCGTCAGCTGCCGATGAACAGGCCCCGGCGCGGCGTCTACACGCTGCAGTTCGACCTCGAGTCCAGCTACGACCGCACCACCTCGCCGGCCGTCCGCTGGACGGTCCGCGTCCCGCGCTGAGGCTCAGCCTGGGCGTGCCCGGGGGCGCCGCGCCGCCAGCTCGTCCCACGGCCGCGTGTTCGCCACGTCCGCAGCGGTCAGCCGCGCGCGGCGGGCCGTCGCCACGCCCCAGCGCACGTTCGCCAGCGCCTGCGGGCGATGGGCGTCGGAGTCGATCACGACCAGCGCGCCGGCATCGGCGGCGGCGCGCGCGTGCACCTCGTTCAGGTCGCGGCGGTCGGGCGCGCCGTTGATCTCCAGCAGCGTGCCGGTGCGCACGGCCGCGTCGATCACCGCGGCCATGTCCACCTCGTACGGCGGGCGGCGCGCGATCAGCCGGCCGGTCGGATGCCCGAGCGCGTCGACGAGCGGGTGCTCGATCGCCCGGACGATGCGGGCGGTCATCGCGCCGGCGCCGAGCTGGAAGCGGGTGTGGACGCTGGCGACGACCCAGTCGAGCTGCTCGAGCACCTCGTCGTCGTAGTCCAGGCTCCCGTCCTGCAGGATGTTCACCTCGCTGCCGGCGAGGATCGTGATGCCCTCGACGCGGGCGTCGGCCTCGCGCACGCGCTCGATCTGGCGCAGCAGCTCGCCGGCGGGGACGTCGTTGCCGAACCCGTGGCCGGCGGAGTGGTCGGTGATCGCCAGGTACCGCCGGCCGAGGTCGCGCGCGGCGATCGCCATCTCCTCGATCGACGCCAGCCCGTCGCTCGCGGTCGTGTGGCAGTGCAGGTCGCCCTGGAGGTCCTCGGCGCAGACGAGCTCCGGCGGGATCCAGTCCGGGTCCAGCTCGCCGCGGTCCTCGCGCAGCTCGGGCTCGGGGTAGGGCAGGCCCAGGTGCGCGTAGACCTCGGCCTCGGTCGCGAAGCGGTGCGTCTCGCCGGTCGCGTCGTCGAGGATCCCGTGCTCGGAGACGTGGAGCCCGCGCTTCACCGCCTGCTCGCGCAGGTGGACGTTGTGCTCCTTGGAGCCGGTGAAGTGCTGCAGCAGGTTGCCGAAGCTCGACGGCGGCACGATCCGCAGGTCGATCGCCAGCCCGTTCTGGGCCTCGCCGCGAGCGCCGCCCTCGCCGCTGCTCGACACCGACGCCAGCGTGTCGAGCGCGGAGAAGGCCGCGACGACGGCGGACGGATCCTCCGAGGCCACGACGAGGTCGAGGTCCTTGACGCTGTCGGCCAGCCGCCTGGCCGACCCGGCCAGCTCGGCCCGCACGACCGCCGGGTGCGCGCGCAGCGCGTCGGCGATCCGCTCCCCGGTCTCGAGCGCTCCGGCCAGGCTGACCCGCCCGCGCGGGCGCTCGCCGTGCCCGGCGTCGAGTGCGGCGACGATCGCCGCCTCCGCCTTCTCCCCGAACCCCTTGAGGTCGCGGATGCGCTCCTGCGTCGCGGCGGCGCGCAGCGCGGCGAGCGAGTCGATGCCGAGCTCCTCGAACAGCCGCCGCGCCCGCTTCGGTCCCAGGCCGGGCAGCCGGGTCATCGCCAGCACACCCTCGGGGTACCGGGCGCGGAGCTTCTCGGCGGCCGGGATCGTTCCGGTCTCCACCAGCGCGAGGATCTTCTCCGCGAGCGTCGCGCCGACGCCGGTCAGCTCGGTCGCCCGGCCTCCGCGCGCGAGCGCGGCGACCGACCCGGGCGTCTCGCGGATCGTCTTGGCGGCCGTCCGGTAGGCGAGCACGCGGTGCGCGATCGCTCCGTCCAGCTCGTACAGGTCGCCCAGCTCGTCGAGGGCGTCGGCGATCGCGCTGTTCGATGGGTCGGCCACGGCACGGCTACCCTACGCGGCCGCACGCCCCCCGACTCATGTTGAACGACCCCTCTCTGCCCGGTCTCCCCTGGCTCGTGCTACCGACGTTCAACGAGGCCGAGAACCTCGAGCGCATCGTCGCCGCCGCGAGCGACGTGCTCGCCGCGGCCGCGCCGGAGGGCTTCCGCATCCTCGTCGTGGACGACGGGTCGCCGGACGGCACCGGCGCGATCGCCGACCGCCTGGCAGGCGAACGCCCGCAGGTGCTGGTGCTGCATCGCACCGTGCGTGAGGGCCTCGGCCCGGCGTACCTCGCCGGCTTCCGCCGCGCCCTCGACGGCGGCGCGACCCACGTCTTCGAGATGGACAGCGACTTCTCGCACGACCCGGCCGACCTCGCGCGCCTGCTCGCAACGGTGCGCGACGGCGCCGACGTGGCGCTCGGCTCGCGCTACGTCCCGGGCGGGGCCGTCGCCGACTGGGGCGCGGTGCGGCGCATCGTCAGCCGCGGCGGCTCGCGCTACGCCCAGGCGGTGCTGGGCATCCCGGTCCACGACCTGACCGGCGGCTTCAAATGCTTTCGCGCCGAGGTGCTGGAGGCGATCGACCTGCCGACCGTGCGCTCCCGCGGGTACGCGTTCCAGGTCGAACTGACCTACCGGGCGATCCGCGCCGGCTTCCGCGTCGTCGAGGTGCCGATCACCTTCCGCGACCGCCGGTTCGGGACGTCGAAGATGTCCTGGCGCATCGCCGCCGAGGCCATGTGGCTCGTGCCGGCACTGCGGCTCCAGCGGCGCCCGCGCGGGTAGGACATTCGTCCACCCCCGGCCCGGGCGGTCGCCCGCCGGACCCCGAACGCCGAAGCGACGACCGGTGGACCCCGAACGCCTCGCACTCGTCCAGGGCATGCGCGACACCCGCGCAACCCTGAATCGCTGGCACGCCGCTCCGGCGCGCGTGCTGGGCCCGTGGCTGCTCGGCTCGCTGACGATCACCGTCATCCTGCTCCTCGCCGTCTGGGGCATCGCGACGGCGGTCAAGCCGGACATCTCGATCACGCTCCTGCCCGGGTTCACCGAGCCGGTCGACGCATCGTCCGTCGGGCGCATCCTGTTCCGCAACTCGCTCGTGCTCTCGCTGCACGGCTTCGCGTGCGTCGCCGGCTTCATCGCGGGCTCGTCCCTGCCGCTGCAGGCGGAGTACCACACCGGCCTGTGGCGCAGGATCCACGACCGGGCGGGTCCGCTGGCGATCGGCTTCGTCACCCTCGCGACGCTGTTCTCGCTGCTCACGCAGGCGTGGGCGCTGGGCCGGACGGCGTCCGATCTCGCGCTCCAGCTGGACGTCTCGACCGGGGTGCTGATGCTGACGCTGCTGCCGCACGCCCTGATCGAGCTGGTCGCGCTGTTCCTGCCGCTGGCGGCATGGCTCATCGCCAGCCGCCGCGACGCATGGCACGAGCTGCTCGCCGCGACGTTCGCGACGGTGGCGCTCGCGGTGCCCGCGGTGATCGTCGCCTCGCTGATCGAGGTCACGCTGTGGCCCGACCTGCTGCGCCTGGCGTCCCCGAAGTACTCGTGACGGCAACCGGCCGCCCGGCGGCGTAACGTTCCGGCACCACCGGCTTACTACACTTTGTATAGTGAGAGCGGGCGCCCGGTGCGCCCGCCGTCAGAGTTCCGAAGGAGAATCCCCGCATGGCCCTCACCGAAGTCACCGACACCAACTTTCAGGCCGAGGTCGTCGAGTCCGCCGAGCCCGTCCTGGTCGACTTCTGGGCGCCCTGGTGCGGTCCGTGCCGCCTCGTCGGGCCGGTCCTCGAGCAGATCGACGCCGACCGCAGCGACCTCCGCGTCGTGAAGCTCAACGTCGATGAGAACCAGCAGACCGCCGCGACGTTCGGCGTCATGTCGATCCCGACCATGATCCTGTTCAAGAACGGGCAGCCGGTCCACCAGATCGTCGGCGCCCAGCCGCGCCCGCGCATCGAGTCGCAGCTGGACCAGGTCCTCACGGCCTAGCCGCCGGTCCCACCAGTCCTCACGACGGCCCGCTCCGGCGGGCCGTCGTCGTTCCGGCTCAGGACGCGGTGAGCGCCGCCGTGAGCGTCGCGCGAGACACGACACCGGCCGTGTAGCCGCAGGTCCCGGCGTCGCGCAGTTCGGTGGCGCTCGCGACCAGCGTTCCGTAGGCGGCGCGCGCGAGCACGCCGCCCGTCGAGACGCGGCGCACGCCCGCGGCGCCGAGGTCGGACACCGTCGGGCAGCCGGGCAGCGCGACGACGTTCACCGGCACGCCGACGGCCGCGACGACCGTGCGGATCGCGTCGAGGTCGAGCAGCCCCGGGGCGTAGACGACGTCCGCGCCGGCGTCGCGGTAGGCCAGCAGCCGCGTGATCGTGTCGTCCAGGTCTCCGAGGTCGTAGAAGTGGTTCTCGGCGCGGGCGGTGAGCACGAGCGGCTGGCTCTCCGCATGCGCGGCGGCCGCCGCCGCCGCGACGCGCGCCACTGCGACCTCGAGGTCGTCGATGCGACCCGCGGCCGGATCGTAATCCTCGATCGACAACCCGGCCGCGCCTGCGTCACCGAGCAGCCTCACGGTCTCGGCGACGCCGCCGGGGTCGTCCGGGTAGCAGCGCTCGGCATCGACGCTCAGCGGCAACGGCGTCGCGGCGGCCAACATGGCCGTGTGGGCGACGAGCTCGTCGCGCGTCACCGTCTGATCGAGCCTGCCGTGGACCATCGCCAGACCGGAGCTCGTCGTCGCGAGCGCCGGGAAGCCCGCCGCCGCGAGCAGCCGCGCCGATCCGGCATCCCAGGGGTTCGGCATCAGGAAGATCTCCTCACGCTGGTGCAGGGCGCGGAAGCGGGCACGGCGGTCGGCGGCGGACATGGCGCGAGCCTAGACGACGCCGCACCATGTCCTGTCGGCGTCTTGGCACGCTCTTGGGGTTCGCGCGCCGACACTGGCGGTGATGATCTTCACCCACGCAAGGAGCACCACATGAGGGACCTCGGCTTCCTCCTCTTCGGCATCGTCGACGGACTCGTCCTGCTCGGCGTCTTCGCGGGCCTGACCTGGGCCGCGATCCACGACGGCCGCGACGAGCACGCCGTCCGCGCCCGGATGCGCCGGACGGCCCCCGCGCCGATCGCCGCCCGAGCCTGATCGGCGCGACGCGTCAGACGGCGACGACCGAGATCCGCAGCTCGCGGCCCTCGAGCGTCGCCGTCGCGGCGTCGGCGCCGAGCGGGGTGAGCGCCAGCGAGGTCGCGAGCGTCTCACCGGCGATCAGCCCCTCGTGCTCGCGGACGACGCCGAGCAGCTCCTCATCGCCATCGAGCGTCAGCGCGATCCGGTCCTCGACCGCGAGGCCGCCCGCCTTGCGCTCGTTCTGCACGGCGTGGACCACTTCGCGTGCGAGGCCGCGGCGGCGCAGGCCGTCGTCGAGGATCAGGTCCAGCGCCACCGCGTGCGAGCCCTCGCGCTCGAGCTGATAGCCGTCGAGTGGCTGCATCGCCAGCAGCAGGTCGGCCTCTGCGAGCTCGTGCTCGCGGCCGTCGACGACGATGCCGATCGGCCGGCCGTCGCGCAGCGCGGCGGTGACGTGCGCGGGATCGAGCGCCGCGACCGCCGACGCGGCCTGCGGCATGGCCTTGCCGAAGATCGGGCCCAGCGTGCGGTAGTTCGGCTTGATCTCGTACGACCCCAGCTGGTCGGCGTCGTCGACGAACCGCAGCGACTCGACGTTGAGCTCGTCCTGGACGATGCCGGCCAGGCGCTCGATCGCCTCGCGCTCGCGGCCCGCCGCGACGATGACGGCCTCGCGCAGCGGCTGGCGGATCTTGACCTTTGCCTGGCCTCGCGCCGCCAATCCCAGGCGCACCGTCTCGCGCGCCGTCGCCATCGACTCCTCCAGCTCGGCGTCGCGCTCGCACGGCTCGGGCCAGTCGGCCAGGTGGACGGACGCGAGCTCGCCGTCGAGGTTCTCGTAGATCGCGTCGGCGACGAACGGCGTGAAGGGCGCAAGGAGTTTGGACACGGTCAGCAGGCACTCGCGGAGCGTCGCGAACGCCGTCGGGTCGCCGTCCCAGAAGCGGCGCCGTGAGCGGCGCACGTACCAGTTGGAGAGGTCGTCGACGAGCGCCGCGATCGCCCGTCCGCCGGTCGTCGCGTCGAAGTCCTCCAGGCGATCGGTGACCTCGTCGACCGTCGCCGCGAGGCGTGAGCGGATCCAGCGGTCGAGCTCGGTCGCGCCACCGTCGTCCGCGGGCGGCTGGCCCTGGGCGGCGTTCTCGTACAGCGCGAGGAAGGCGTACGTGTTCCACAGCTGCTTCAGGAACAGCCTCACGCCCTCGCCGACGGCCTCGGTCGAGAAGCGGTAACCGTCCCACGGCTGCTTGCTCGTGAAGAAGTACCAGCGGAACGCGTCGGCGCCGTAGGCGTCCAGCACCTCCCACGGCGCGACGATGTTCCCGAGCGACTTGCTCATCTTGCGGTCGTGCTCGTCGCGGATGTGCCCCAGGCAGACGACGTTCTCGTACGAGGAACGGTCGAACAGCAGCGTCGAGACGGCGATCAGCGAGTAGAACCAGCCGCGCGTCTGGTCGATCGCCTCGCAGATGTACTGGGCGGGGAACCGCGACTCGAAGCGCTCGGCGTTCTCCAGCGGCGCGTGCTCCTGGGCGAAGGGCATGCAGCCCGAGTCGAACCACACGTCGATGACCTCGGGCACCCGCTGCATGCGCCCGGCGCACTGCGGGCAGGGGAAGCCGACCTCGTCGACGTACGGGCGGTGCGGGTCCTCGATCCGCACGCCCGACAGCTCCTCGAGCTCGTCGAACGACCCGATCACGTGGATGTGCCCGGCCTCGCAGCGCCAGACGGGCAGGGGCGTGCCCCAGTAGCGCTCACGCGAGAGGGCCCAGTCCACGTTGCCGCGCAGCCAGTCCCCGAAGCGGCCCTCCTTGATGTGCGGCGGGTGCCAGTTGACCGTCTCATTCGACGCCAGCAGGCGGTCGCGGATCTTCGATGTCGCGATGTACCAGGACGGCTTGGCGTAGTAGATCAGCGGCGTGCCGCAGCGCCAGCAGTGCGGGTACGCGTGCTCGTAGTCCTGCGATCGCAGCAGGCGCCCCCGCGCGCGCAGGTCCTCGACGAGGTCGGCGTCGGCGTCCTTGACGAAGCGCCCGGCGTACTCGCCGATGCGCTCGTCGTAGGTGCCGTCGAGCTTGACCGGGTTGACGACCGTCAGGCCGGCCTGCTGCCCGAGGCGGAAGTCGTCCTCGCCGAACGCGACCGCGGTGTGGACAAGGCCCGAGCCGTCCTGCGCCGTGACGAAGTCGCCGAGCAGGACCGTGTGCCCGCGCGGGCCGTAGGACTCGGAGGGCAGGTAGTCGAACGGCGCCTGGTAGCGGAGGCCCTCCAGGGCCGAGCCCGGGAAGCGATCGAGGATCTCGGCGCCCTCGCCGAGCACGTGCTCGACGAGCGCCTCGGCCACGACCAGCGGCGCGGCGCCGTACTGCGCCGCCCGGGCGCGCACGTAGATCAGGTCCGGGTCCACGGCGACCGCAGCGTTGGACACGAGCGTCCACGGCGTCGTCGTCCAGACGACGAGCTCGTCACCCGGCTGCAGCGCGGAGCCGGACGGCGGGTCGAGCACCGGGAAGCGCACGAAGACGCTCGGATCGATGACGTCCTGGTAGCCCTGGGCGACCTCGTGGCTGGACAGCGCCGTCCCGCAGCGCGGGCAGTACGGCACGACCTTGTGGCCTTCGTACAGCAGGTCCTTGTTGGCGATCTGCTTCAGCGCCCACCAGACCGACTCGATGTAGTCGCTGTCGAGCGTGCGGTAGGCGTTGTCGAGGTCGACCCAGAAGCCGATCCGCTCGGTCAGCCGGTCCCAGTCCTCCAGGAACGTGAACACCGAGTCGCGGCACTTCTGGTTGAACTCGGCGATGCCGTAGGCCTCGATCTCGGCCTTCGAGCTGATGCCGAGCTCGCGCTCCACGGTGATCTCGACCGGCAGGCCGTGGCAGTCCCAGCCGCCCTTGCGCTCAACGTAGTAGCCGCGCATCGTCTTGTAGCGCGGGTAGATGTCCTTGAACACGCGGGCCAGCACGTGATGCGACCCGGGGCGGCCGTTGGCGGTCGGCGGTCCCTCGTAGAAGACCCACGGCCGCCCGCCCTCGCGGTTGCGCAGCGACGCGGCGAAGATGTCGCGCTCGCGCCAGCGCTCCAGGACCGTCTGCTCGAGGTCGGGGAACGACTGTGCGGCATCGACGGGATCTGGCACGCGCGGCATGGGCGGTGCATTGTCGCAAGGCCGCGCGCGGCGGCGCCCGCGGCTAGGCGGCGAGCTTGCCGCAGATGGCGGCGAGCGAGCGCTTCTCGTCCTCGTCGAGGACGCTGAACGTGCGGCTGACCTGGTCGGTGTGCTGCGGGAAGATGCGGTCCACGACGTCCGCGCCGCGCGGCGTCAGCGCGACCCGGACGGCGCGGCGGTCGCGGTCGCTGCGGCGGCGCACGACGAGCGCCTGACGCACGAGCGTGTCCACGACCTCGGTCGCGTTCGCCTTGGAGGTCTGCAGTCGCGCGCGCAGGCCGCGCAGCTCGAGCTCGCCGCCGGCGGTGGCGAGCAGCACGAGGACGAAGAAGCCGGTCGATGACAGGCCCTCGTGCTCGAGGTCGCTGGCGAGCGAACGGCGGACGTTCGCCTCGGCGCGCAGGAGCGACTCCAGCGCGCGGTGTGCCAGCGGGTCCCCGGGGACGAGCGTCATCGCCCGGCGATGATCGCCGCGGCGGCGGACGGAGCGGTCAGCGACGGGCACCGCACCGGCCCGGGTCCGACCGTCCGCAGTTGTGCCGCCTCGGGCGCCGACAACTGCGCGGCGTCGCGGACGGAGCGGTCAGCCGGCGACGGCGTCGGGACCAGCCTGCAGCGCGCCCAGCCCGTCCAGGCCGGTCCGCTCGGCGGGCCACGCCTCGCGGCGGTCCAGGTTGCCGATCAGGAACTCGGCGGCCGCCAGCGGCTCGTTGCCCAGGCGCTGCACGGTGCTGGCGCCGGTGTCCGGCAGCGCGCCGCGGTAGTCGTAGATCGCGAGGTCCTCGCCGCTGGCGCGGCGGGCGGCGAAGACGAGGCGGCCCATCGCGTCGAGCGGCACGCGGTGGCCGCCGACGACCATCGCCCGCGGCTCGACGGCGTGCAGTGCGCGCACCATGCGCGTCGGGTCCATCCCGACGGAGATGGTGAGCGTGCGAATGCCGCGGCGCCGCAGCGCCAGCTCGAGCGCCTGGATGTACAGGCCCTCGTCGTCACAGGTGGAGCTGGCGTCGATGATGACGACGCCCTCGCTGCGCACCGATGCCGGTGCGACACGCATCGCGGCCGCCAGCCAGCTCGTGGCCCAGCGCCACGCGAACCCGTGCTCGGGGCCGTCGGCGCCGTTGTCGTCGCTGAGCGCGACGACCGACGGCAGCAGGACTTCCTCGATCGTGCGCTCGACCGAGCGCACGCTGAGGCTCTCCTCCAGGATCCGCCCGGCCTCGTGCTCGTCGAAGCGCGTGAACGCCGAGCGCAGCCGCGCGGGCGATGCCGGGCCCGAGCCGCGCTCACGGGCGATGGCGATCGCCGATGAGACGTTGTGCGTCTCCTCGAACGCCGACCGCAGCGCCTCGATCTCCGACAGCTCGAACTGCCGGTGCCCGCCCGCGGTGCGCCGCGGCTCGGGGAAGCCGAAGCGCCGCTCCCAGCTGCGCAGCGTGTTCGGGGACACGCCGAGCATTGCTGCGGCGGCGTTGGTGCGGATCACTCCCATGTGAGTGTTGTCGAGGGTTGCGCAGGTTTGCACAAGCCTCGCAACGTTCGGTGCAGTGCCATCAGCGGCACGACGGCGGCCTCAGCCGTCGGGGGCGAGCACGATGAGCGCGGCGCTCGGCGCCGTGCAGGGACCGACCCGCGTGAACCAGCGGATACCCCACTCGCGGGCAGGCCGCACGACCAGGTCGTCGAACGTCTCCTGGCCGCGGACGGCGTGGGAGATCGTGGCGATCATGTCCTCGATGCCGGCGAGGTCGCCGTCGGCCGGGAGCAGGACCTCGGTCAGGCGATCCTGGACGATGTCCGCCTCCGGCGCGCCGAGCAGGATCTCGGCCTGCTGCGAGACCGCGCAGATCTGCAGCTTGCCGTCGACGATGAGGAAGGCCTCGTGGAGCTCCGGCGCGAGGCTCTCGGGCGCGCTCACGATCATGCCCAGGTGGCAGCTCTCGCAGACGCGGGAGTTCACGTCGCCGCCCATCGGCCGCACGCCGCAGTGCCCGCAGAAGCTGACGTACGGCTCGCGGTCGGCGTGGCCCGGGACGAGCTGGAACTGCGGGCGGCTCATGACGCGCGCACACTCCGATGCAAGGAGGCGACGTCGGCCGCGGGCTCGTCGCGCAGCGCCGGGACCCGCCCCGCGGTGCGACGCTCGTGCAGCAGCAGCGTGAGCTCCTGCTGGGCCTCGGACGGCGACGGCGGCAGGACGTGCGTGCCGTTCGTCCGCGCCGCGCGGCGCTCGCCGCGGTGGTACATCGCGATCGGCAGCGGCCCGGCGACAGAGCGCACCGCGTAGGCCCAGCGAGCGACGACGTCGTCGCTCGCGGCGGACCCGGCGATGACGATGGCGCGCGGGCGGAAGTTGGACAGCACCTCGCCGATCCCGGCGACGCCGGCGACCGGCAGCGTCAGGACGCGGGCGCCGGTGCGCTCGATGAAGAGCGAGAACGCCGACTCGTACAGCGCGTCGGGATCGAGCTCGTCGCGCGTTGCGTCGCCGATGAGCACCGTCGCGGCGCCCGTCGGCGTCGGCGCCAGCCGGCGCGCTCGATTGACCCAGTCGGTGGCCCAGCGCGTGGCGAAGGCCCACGGGGCACTCGCCTCGCCGTGGCGGCGCGCGATCTCGGTCAGTGTCGGCAGCAGGACCTCCTCGACGCTGCGCTCGACGGAGCGCAGCGCGAGCGCCGCTTCCATCGCGGCGTCGGCGCGATCCAGTTCGCACGACGTCAGCGCGCCGACGAGGACCGGCGTGTCGGCGGTCAGATTCTCGCGCGCACGGGAGATGGCGGACGAGATCGACAGCCCCTCCTTCAGCGCGTCGCGCAGCGCGGCGATCTCACCGTGCGTGTAGATGCGGTGCTTGCCCTCGGTCCGCATCGGCACGGGGTACCCGAAGCGACGCTCCCACGCG
The DNA here is from genome assembly GCA_046594555.1 of Solirubrobacteraceae bacterium. Lineage (GTDB taxonomy): Bacteria > Actinomycetota > Thermoleophilia > Solirubrobacterales > Solirubrobacteraceae > F1-60-MAGs163. The sequence goes on along the minus strand of JBKJRO010000055.1, from coordinate 1,028 downwards.
CGGAGCGTGTTGGGGCTGACGTTCAGCTCGGCTGCTGCTTCTGAGGTCTTCAGGGTTCGCACGTGCAGGAAGTGCATCGGAACGCCAGCGCGTCCAGGGAGCCATTCCCGCAGTTGCAGCGGTTCTTGCGCTGAAGTTGTGCAAGGTCTCCACTTCTGGGTAGGCTGGCGTCGTTGGTTCAGTGAAAACAACGCTGGAGGCGCTGACATATGCACGCTGGCGGCCGTTAATCACAGTGGTGTTGCGCTGTCACGCGTGGGCGGTAGCGTCTAGCGCGTGACAGCGGCAACCCCCACGCCGCGACCGACGCTCGCTGCGACGCTCGCGTTCACGCTGATCTTCGCCAGCGTCGCCGTCGCCGCGCTCTCGTCGCACGACGCCTTCAGCGACTCGCTGACCTGGCTGCTCGTCGGCGTCGCCACGGGATCGGCGCTCTTCCAGTCGAGCGTCGCCACCAACAGCACCTTCTCGCCGGCCTTCATCTGCTCGATGATGGCGATCGCGTTCCTCGGCCCGTCGGCCGCGTTCCTGATCCCGCTGATCGCCGAGACGGCGACCTGGCTGATCGAGCGCTACCGCTGGCGCGCGTTCGTGAACAACCTCGCGGCGATCCCGGGATCGACGCTGCTGATCGCGCTCGCCTGGACGGCGATCGACCCGTCGCAGGGGTCGTGGCAGTTCTATGCGCTGCTCGCCGCTGCGACCGTCATCGAGTTCGCGGTCAACGTCGGGCTGATCGTCTTCCTGATGTCGCTGCTCGACGGCAGCGAGTTCCGCCAGGGCCTGCGCTCGTACGCCGCCTTCGTGCCGACGGTCGCGTTCAGCATCGCGCTGGTCCTGGCCGTCGCCGCGGCGTACATCGACTTCGGCACCGTCGCGATCGCCTACCTGATGGTCGCGCTCGCCGGTGCCGGGTACATGACCCGCCTGGTGTCGGTCGCCCGCCAGCAGGCCCGCGAGTTCGCCAACCTCTCGTGGGGCATCCTGTCGAGCCTGCTGCGCACGCTCAACGAGCGCGACGTGCGCGC
>JBKJRO010000116.1:0-5235 GCA_046594555.1 Solirubrobacteraceae bacterium | reverse complement strand
TCGAGGTGCAGCCGCGCCGCTCCCGCACCCTTGCCGTGCGCTGGCTCGTCGAGTTCGCCCGCCACCGTCGCGAGAAGACGATGGCGCAGCGCCTCGCCATGGAGCTGCTCGACGCGCAGTCCCAGCAGGGCGGCGCGTACAAGCGCAAGGACGACATCTACCGCATGGCGCAGGCCAACAAGGCCTTCGCCCATTACCGCTGGTAGGACGGCCGACCGCCTGATCTGCGGTCGGCGCTCAGACGCTCGGCCGCCCTCCCAGCGATCCGCTCGGGGATGGTGGACTCGGCGGCCTCCGGTGGCGCTCCGTGATCCGGGGCGATACGGTCCGGGGGTGCGCTGGTCGGTTGCGGCCGGCGGCGTGGATGGAACCACGGAGCCGAGGGGGAGTCGAGAGCGATGATGTCCGCGAAGACCATGCTGGCGGCGATGGTGCTGGGCCTGACGCTCGTGCTGCCCGCGGCCGCGGGTGCGGCGACGGCGATCGACGTGCGGGTCAACGCGCCGCAGGTCGCCGGTGACGCGACCTCGGACACCACGGCCCGGTTCCCGACGAACAAGCAGAACGAGACGACGGTCGCGGTCAATCCCGCCGATGCCTCGCGGCTGATCGCCGGATCCAACGACGAGCAGCAGCAGCCCGCCTGCGGCGACGGCCCGGTGCGCGGCGACACGGTCCCCGGCGACTGCTCGTTCTTCGCCGGTGTCGGCGGTGACGGGATCTACGTCTCCTCCAACGGCGGCCTGAACTGGTCCAACGCCGGCCTCATCGACGACGCGCCCGGCTGGCGCGCGAGTCCCTTCGTGTCCGACGGCGATCCCGTCATCGTCTACGGGCCCAAGCCCGACGCGTCCGCGCCACGCGGGTTCTCCTACGCGCACGGCGCGCGGGCGTACTACGTCAGCCTCGCGGCGTTCAAGAACGGCCTCAGCACCTATGCGTCCGCGATCAAGGCTCCCGAGTACATCGTCGTGTCGTCCTCCGACGACGACGGGCTGACCTGGAACGCGCCGGTCCGCGCGACGACGAAGGACAACCCGAACACGTTCAACGACAAGAACTCCGGCTGGGTCGACGACAACCCGTCGAGCCCGTACTTCGGACGCCTCTACGTCGGCTTCACGTCGTTCCGGTCGTTCTCGGCCACGGGCGGCAACGCCCCGGTGATGGTCGCGGTCTCGGCCGACGGCGGCGCGTCGTTCGGCGCGCCGCTCCAGCTGTCGCAGGCGCAGAACAACGGTTCCCAGGGCGGGCGGCAGGGGACCGACATCGCGGCCGGCCCGGACGGGACGGTCTACATCGCGTGGGAGGAGGGGCAGCGGCAGGTCGTCCGCGCCTCGCGCGACGGCGGGCGCTCGTTCGCCAGGGCGGTGACGATCGGCGCCGTCGCCGACATCGACTCCCCGATCCCCGGCGCGAACTTCCGCACGGACTCCTTCCCGAGCATCGCGGCCGACCCGCGCACCGGTTCGACGACCGTCTGGGCGTCCTGGACGACGAAGACGGCGGGCGGCGGGCGGGTGCTCGTGGCCCGGTCGAACGATCGCGGAGCGACCTGGGGTGCCGCGACGACGGTGAGCGACGCGGCCGACGGCTACGCGTTCTTCGACTCGCTCGACGTCGCGCCGACAGGCCGCGTCGACGTCGGGTACCAGGCGCTCACCACCGCGAACCCCTCGGCCTTCGGGACGGGCATCGCGGCGATCGACGCGTTCTACGCCAGCCGCGGCGCCGGCGGCTGGGCGCCGTCGCTGCGGGTCTCGAGCGCGGCCTCCGATCCGGCGGCCAGTTCGCAGAACAACCTGCGGGCGCAGTTCTGGGGCGACTACTCGACCACCGTGTCGAGTGCGTCCAAGGCCTGGTTCGTCTGGTCCGACGACACCCGAGGCGGCGCCGGCTGCCCCGCCGTAGACGCGTTCCAGAGGCAGGTGTCCGATCTCGGGCTGCCGACGGCGGAGGAGCAGGAAGCTGCGAGCAGGGACCGGCCGTCCGATGTGCCGCAACCGGCCAAGCCGGCGCCGGAGGCCGTCTGCCCGCCGGCGTTCGGCAACGCCGATGTCCGCCTGGCCGTGGTCAGTCCCTGACCGCGAAAATCGCCCGCCGCGACACGTGATTGGCCTGATCGGGCCTCTGCTATAGTCCTCCGCCGGTCGGTCGCCGACGTTCCTTGCCTGCGTTTGTCCGGCGACTCACCGCGTTCAATCTGATGGATCGCTCGAGGACATAGCGCCGCAGTCCGGGTTCACTCCCTGCTGTGCGCGCGGGCCCGAGTGGCCCGTTTTTCTTGCCCGAACAGCCCGACCCAGAACCACCACGCACCATGCCCCGCAAGTTCACGCTCCTCAAGACCCGAAACATCGGGATCATGGCGCACATCGACGCCGGTAAGACGACGACGACGGAGCGGATCCTCTACTACACCGGCCGTACGTACAAGATCGGCGAGGTCCACGAGGGCGCGGCGACGATGGACTGGATGGAGCAGGAGCAGGAGCGTGGCATCACGATCACGTCCGCGGCGACGACGTGCGAGTGGGACGACCACCGCATCAACATCATCGACACGCCCGGCCACGTCGACTTCACGGTCGAGGTCGAGCGCTCGCTGCGCGTCCTCGACGGCGCCATCGCGCTGTTCGACTCGGTCGCCGGCGTCGAGCCGCAGTCCGAGACCGTCTGGCGCCAGGCCGACAAGTACTCGGTCCCGCGCATCGCCTACATCAACAAGATGGACCGCATCGGCGCGGACTTCGACAAGGGCATCAGGACGATGATCGATCGTCTCGGCGCTCAGCCGGTCCCGATCCAGCTGCCGATCGGCGCCGAGGGCGACTTCCTGGGCATCATCGACCTCGTCACGATGCAGGCGACGACCTACGTCGACGACCTCGGCAAGGACGTCGTCGTCGGCGACATCCCGCCCGAGCTGCTCGACAAGGCCAAGGCCGCCCGCGAGCACCTGCTCGACGAGGCCTCGCACTTCGACGACGAGCTCCTCGAGCTGATCCTCGAGGACGCCGAGATCCCGGTCGACCGGCTCAAGGCGGCCATCCGCAAGGCGACCCTCGAGATCAAGTTCACCCCCGTCCTCTGCGGCTCGTCGTTCAAGAACAAGGGCGTGCAGCCGCTCCTCGACGCGGTCATCGACTACCTCCCGTCGCCGCTGGACGTTCCGCCGGTCGAGGGCATCAACCCGAAGACCGACGAGCTGGTCGTGCGCACCGCCGACGACTCCGAGCCCTTCGCCGCACTCGCGTTCAAGATCGCGGCCGACCCGTTCGTCGGCAAGCTGACCTACTTCCGCGTCTACTCCGGCCACCTGGAGGCCGGGTCCCGCGTGCTCAACGTCTCGACCGGCAAGGTCGAGCGCATCGGCCGCATCCTGATGATGCACGCCAACGACCGCGAGGAACTGCAGGAGGTCTGGGCGGGCGACATCGCCGCCGGCGTCGGCATCAAGCAGATCGTCACCGGCGACACGCTCGCCGCGCCCGATGCGCCGGTCAAGCTCGAGCAGATCGTCTTCCCGGAGCCCGTCATCAAGGTCGCCGTCGAGCCCAAGACGAAGTCCGACCAGCAGAAGATGTCGGTCGCGCTCGGCCGCCTCGCCGAGGAGGACCCGACGTTCCAGGTCCAGACCAACGAGGAGAGCGGCCAGACCGAGATCTCCGGCATGGGCGAGCTGCACCTCGAGGTCCTCGTCGACCGCATGCGCCGCGAGTACAACGTCGAGGCGAACGTCGGCAAGCCCCAGGTCTCCTACCGCGAGACCGTGCGCGGCACCGCGAAGAAGATCGAGGGCAAGTTCGTCCGCCAGACCGGTGGCTCGGGCCAGTACGGCGTCGTCTACATCGACCTCGAGCCCTGCCCGGGCGAGGGCTTCAACTTCACCAGCGCCATCAAGGGCGGCTCGATCCCGACGGAGTACATCCCGGCGGTCGAGAAGGGCTGCCGCGAGGCGCTCGACAACGGCGTCAAGGCCGGCTACCCGATGGTCGATGTGCGCGTGACGCTCGTCGACGGCAAGTACCACGACACGGACTCCTCGGAGATCGCGTTCAAGGTCGCCGGCTCGCTCGCCTTCAAGGAGGCTGCGCGCCGCGCCAAGCCGGTGCTGCTGGAGCCGATCTTCAAGATCGAGGTCGTCACCCCTGAAGAGTTCATGGGCGACGTCATCGGCGACCTCAACCGCCGCCGTGGCCGGGTCGAGGGCATGGAGCCGCGCGGCAACGCGCAGGTCATCAACGCCTTCGCTCCGCTCTCGGAGATGTTCGGGTACGCGACCGATCTGCGTTCGGCGACGCAGGGCCGCGCGACCTACACGATGGAGTTCGAGAAGTACGACGAGGTTCCGCCGAACATCGCCGAGAAGATCGTGGAGCACCGCACCGGTGCACCGGTCGCCGCCTGAGGGACGTCCTCGGCGGATCTGAGATAGCTTTCCCTGGTTCGCCGAGTCCCGGCTGACCAACCCCCGACTAGAAGCCAGATCACAGGAGCGAACACCAGTGGCCAAGGAGAAGTTCGAGCGCGACAAGCCGCATGTCAACGTTGGCACGATCGGTCATATCGATCATGGCAAGACGACGCTGACCGCTGCCATCACGACGGTGCTTGCAGAGAAGATGGGCGGTGAAGCACGCAGCTTCGCCGAGATCGACAACGCTCCGGAGGAGAAGGAGCGTGGCATCACCATCGCCACATCACACGTCGAGTACCAGACGGAGAACCGCCACTACGCGCACGTCGACTGTCCCGGTCACGCCGACTACGTGAAGAACATGATCACGGGTGCGGCGCAGATGGACGGCGCGATCCTCGTGGTCTCGGCGGCCGACGGCCCGATGCCCCAGACGCGCGAGCACATCCTGCTCGCCCGCCAGGTCGGCGTGCCGTACATCGTCGTCTTCCTCAACAAGTGCGACATGGTCGACGACGAGGAGCTCCTGGAGCTCGTCGAGGTCGAGGTGCGCGAGCTGCTGAGCATGTACGACTTCCCGGGCGACGACATCCCGTTCATCCGCGGTTCGGCGCTGAAGGCGCTCGAGGGTGACGAGACGTACAAGCAGGCGATCTTCGACCTGGCTGAGCAGCTCGACACGTACATCCCCGAGCCCGTGCGCGACCTCGACAAGCCGTTCCTGATGCCGGTCGAGGACGTCTTCTCGATCACCGGCCGCGGCACCGTCGCGACCGGCCGCATCGAGACCGGCATCGTCAACACCGGCGACGAGG
>JBKJRO010000154.1:0-2968 GCA_046594555.1 Solirubrobacteraceae bacterium | reverse complement strand
TGACCCTCGGGCGCATCTTCAACCTGCTCGGCGAGCCGATCGACCAGGCCGGCGACATCGAGGTCAAGGAGCGCTGGCCGATCCACCGTCCCGCTCCTTGACCTCGATGTCGCCGGCCTGATCGATCGGCTCGCCGAGCAGGTTGAAGATCCGGCCGAGGGTCATCTCGCCGACGGGCACCGTGATCGGGCCGCCGGTGTCGATGACCTCGGTGCCGCGCGCCAGGCCGTCGGTCGTGTCCATCGCGACCGCGCGGATCTGGTTGTCGCCGAGGAGCTGCTGCACCTCGAGGACGAGCGTCTCGCCGTGGAGCTCGACGGTCAGCGCGTTGTTGATCGACGGCAGCCCATTGGGGAAGGACGCCTCGATGACGACGCCCTTGATGGCCTCGATGCGACCGACGTTCTTGGTGGCTGTGGCGTTGGCTTCCATAAGTCTGCGATTCCTCGGTGATTATGAGTTTCGCCTTGTCATCGCCGCAAGCGGCGACGAACGGCGACGTTACGCGTCAGGTGAGCGACTCGGCGCCCGCAACGACTTCCATGATTTCCTGGGTGATCTCGGCCTGACGGGCCCGGTTCATCTCGAGGGTCAGGTCCTCGATGACCTCGGCCGCGTTGTCCGAGGCGCTGCGCATGGCGGTCATGCGCGCACCGTGCTCGGACGCGGTCGACTCCAGCAGCGCGCGGTAGATGGAGATCTCCACGTAGTCCGGGATCAGGCGCTGCAGGATGATCTCGGGGTCCGGCTCGTACTCGACCAGCGCGTGGTGCTCATGGCCGGCCGGGTCCGGCTCGTCGACGCTGGCGATCGCCTCTTCGATCGTCGCCTGCTGCAGCGGGAGCAGCACCTCGCGGCGCACCTCCTGCGTCAGCGCCGAGACGTAGCCGTTGTAGAAGATCTCGACGCGGTCGACCGAGCCGTCGACGAAGGCGGCGATCAGGTCGTCCGCGATCTCACGCGCGTTCTCGTACCCGGGGCGGTCGGTGAAGCCGACGTACGACCCCGCGGGCTCGAGCTTGCGGAAGATCAGCGACGAGACGCCACGGCGGCCGGTGGCGTAGAAGACGACCGCCTTGCCCTCGGCCTGCAGGTCGGCCGCAGCCTTGATCCCGGCGCGGATGATCTGCGAGTTGAACGCGCCGGCGAGACCGCGGTCGCCGGTCACGAGCAGGATCGCGACCGTGTCCACGGACTCGTGCTCGTTGAGGATCGGCATGCCCGAGATCTGCCCGGCGGCGTTGGCGGCCTGGCGCGTCATCCGGCGGATCGCACCGGCGTACGGACGCAGCGCCGCGATGCGCTGCTCGGCCCGGCGCAGGCGTGCGGCAGCGACCATCTGCATGGCGCTCGTGATCTTGCGGATGTTCTTGACCGAATCGATCCGCTGCTTGACGTCGCGCTGCGCCATTACGCCGTCGCGGCCTCCGGCTCGGGCTCGGCGACGACGCCACGCAGGCCCTCCTCGGCGCGGCTCGTCTCGCCGACGCCGGCATCGAGGATCGGCTGGCCGTCCTCGTCCAGGTCGTAGCCGAAGTCGTCGGCGAACTGCGACACGACCTTGTGCAGTTCGGCCTGCGTCTCGTCGGACCAGTCGCCGTCCTTGATCTTGGCGAGCGTCTGCACGGCCTCGCTGCGGACGCGCTGCGTGAGCCCGTCGAGGAAGTCCGGGATGCGGGAGACGGCGATGCGGTCCATGAAGCCGGCGGTCGCGCCGAAGATCTGCGCGATCTGGATCTCGACGTTCAGCGGGCTGCGCTCGTTCTGGTTCAGCGTCGCGACCAGGCGCTCACCGCGGGCGAGGGTCTTCTGCGTGTCGGCGTCGAGGTCCGAGCCGAACTGCGCGAACGCCTCCAGGTCGCGGAACTGCGAGAGCTCGATCTTCAGGCGGCCGGCGATCTTCTTCATCGGGGTGATCTGCGCGTTGCCGCCGACGCGCGACACCGAGATGCCGACGTTGATGGCCGGGCGCACGCCGGAGAAGAACAGCTTCGGTTCGAGGAAGATCTGGCCGTCCGTGATCGAGATGACGTTCGTCGGGATGTACGCCGACACGTCGCCGGCCTGCGTCTCGATGATCGGCAGCGCGGTCAGCGATCCACCGCCCAGGTCGTCGTTGAGCTTGACCGCGCGCTCGAGCAGGCGGCTGTGGAGGTAGAAGACGTCGCCCGGGTACGCCTCGCGGCCCGGCGGGCGACGCAGCAGCAGCGACATCTGGCGGTAGGCGAACGCGTGCTTGGTCAGGTCGTCGTAGATCGCGACGACGTGCCCGCCCTTGTACAGGAAGTACTCGCCCATCGCGCAACCCGCGTACGGAGCCATGAACTTGATCGGCGCGGCCTCGTCGGCGGACGCGGCGACGATGATCGTCTTCTCCAGCGCGCCGTGCTCGGCGAGCGTCTCGGCGAGCTGCACGACCGTCGCCATGCGCTGGCCGATCGCGACGTAGACGAAGACGAGGTCGGAGTCCTTGTTGTTGATGATCGCGTCGAGCGCGATCGACGTCTTGCCGGTCTGCCGGTCACCGATGATCAGCTCGCGCTGGCCGCGGCCGATCGGGATCATCGAGTCGATCGCCTTCAGGCCGGTCTGCATCGGCTGCGTCACGGGCTGACGCTGGACGACGCCCGGGGCCTTGAACTCGGCGGGGCGGTACTCGGTCGTGGCGATCGCGCCCTTGCCGTCGAGCGGGTTGCCCAGCGGGTCGACGATGCGGCCCAGCAGGGCGTCGCCGACCGGAACCTCGAGCAGGCGGCCGGTGCGCTTGACGGTGTCGCCCTCGACGATCTTCTCCCACTCGCCGAACAGCACGGCGCCGACGCTGTCCTCCTCCAGGTTCAGCGCGAGGCCGGTGACGTCATGCGGAAGCTCGAGCATCTCGAGTGACATGCAGTTGTCGAGGCCGTGGACGCGGGCGATTCCGTCGCCGACCTCGCGGAGGTGGGGACCGTCCTGTCGATCGCCGACG
>JBKJRO010000134.1:0-24773 GCA_046594555.1 Solirubrobacteraceae bacterium | reverse complement strand
CGGAGCCCGGCGCCTTCGAAGTGATCGTCCGGGTGATGGCCGCCGGCGTGAACTTCAACGGCGTTGGGGCCGCGCGCGGCAAGCCGGTCTCGGTGTTCCGGATGCACAAGGACGCCTTCCAGCTCGAGGAGGTAGACACGCCGCAGCCGGGCGCGTTCGAGGTCATCGTTCGCGTGATGGCCGCGGGAGTCAACTTCAACAACGTCTGGGCGGCGCTCGGCAAGCCCGTGTCGGTCTTCGGCTACGGCGACCACCCCGAGTTCGGCCACCACATCGGCGGCTCGGATGCCTCCGGCGTCGTCTGGAAGGTCGGCGAGGGCGTCACGCGCTGGAAGGTCGGCGACGAGGTCGTCGTCCACTGCAACCAGGCCAGCTACGAGGATCCCGAGGTCCACGGCCTGGACCCGATGGCCGCCCCGTCACAGAGGATCTGGGGCTACGAGACGACCTGGGGCTCGTTCGCGCAGTTCACGAAGGTCCAGGCCCAGCAGCTGCTGCCCAAGCCGGCGGCGCTCGCCTGGGAGGAGGCCGCGTCCTACGGCCTGACGTACTTCACCGCGTACCGGATGCTCATGAACCGCGCCGAGCTGCAGGCCGGCCAGCGCGTCCTGATCTGGGGCGCCGCGGGCGGCCTGGGCGTGTTCGCCACGCAGCTCGTCAAGGCCGCGGGCGCCGAGTCGGTCGGCGTCGTGTCCTCGGACGAGAAGGGCGAGCTGATCATGCGCCTGGGCGCGAAGGGCTTCATCAATCGCAACGAGTTCGCGGGCATGATGCGCACCGGCAACGAGACGCCCGAGGAGGAGAAGGCGCGGTTCGCCGTCACCCGCACGTTCGCCAAGCGCGTCAAGGAGATCCTCGGCGACTCCCCCGACACGGTCTTCGAGCACGTCGGCCAGGCCACGTTCCCGACGTCGGTGTTCACGGTCAAGCCGTTCGGCAAGGTCGTCATCTGCGGTGCGACGTCCGGCTTCACGCTCGACTTCGACGTGCGCTACCTGTGGATGCGCCAGAAGGAGATCCTCGGATCGCACTTCGCGAACGCATGGGAGTGCACGAAGGCCAACAAGCTCATCGACGACGGCCTGATCCGGCCGGTGCTATGGAAGACGATGGGCTTCGACGAGGTCGCCGACGCCCACCAGCTGATGCACGAGAACAAGCACGCGGGCAAGATCTCGATCCTCGTCGGCGCCACCGCGCCCGGCCAGGGCAAGACGGCCGACGGGCCCGGGGCGATCATGGCGGAGATCGGCTGATGGCCGGCATCGTGCACGTCCCCTGGTACGCCACCGGCTTCCGCGGCGACACGCTCGAGACCGCGCTGGCCGACGTGACGCACACCTCGCAGCGCTACGGCGCGACGAGCTGGTTCCTGCACCGCTCCCGTGACGACCGCTACAAGTTCCTGCAGGCCGTCGAGTTCGAGTCGAAGCCCGACTTCGAGCGCTGGTGGAACGGCGAGGAGATGATCGAGTTCCGCGCGATGTGCTCGGGCTGGTACCAGGTCCCGCTGGTCTACGTCTGGCACGACCTGATCACCCAGGGCGCGGTCGGCGTCGGCGCGACCGCCTGAGCGGGGCCGGACCTGGCGCCGATCAGGCGTCAGGGTCGCGGGACCACAGGGCGTCGATGAATCGCTGGTCCTCGTCGTACAGCCAGCACTCGCGGAGCCTGCCGTCCTCGACGCGGTAGAGCAGGACTCGCCGGACCCGCCTCGGCGGCTCGCCGAGATCCTCGGTGACGAGCAGCGCGCCGAGCGTCTCGCCGGCGAGCACGTCCTCGACGCCGATCAGCTTGCGCGAGGCCCGGTGGGAGGCCTGGCCGAGCACGGGGAAGACCGCATCCTTGCCGACGTGCGTCCCGGCGAGCGGGCTCTCGCCCATGTAGTGCAGGACGATCTCGTCGTGGTAGGCGCCCAGGACGCGCTCCAGATCCCCCGCCAGCCACGCGTCCGCGTAGTCCCGCAGTACCCGCTGCGTCTCGGCCCGGTCAGCCATCGATCGCAGCGTACCGGCCCCGGTCCGCGGCCCGGGTGTCCCATCCTGCACCCGCATGGCGGGGTCAGGGCGGGACACTTCGACGCAGGCGCTCACGCGACGGCGCGCAGCAGCGCCGCGGTGGCTGCCGCGGCGAGGACGACGACGAGGAACGGGGCGCGGCGCCACACGAGCACCGCTGCGACGCACAGCGCCGGTGCGCGCGCGTCGAGCATCAGGCGCCCGGCACCGTCGAAGGTCTGGACCAGGATGAGCGCGGCGAGGACCGGCACGGCGATCAGCTCGAGGACCTGGGTCACGTCGGCCGGAACCGGGCGGCGCCCGACGACGACGGGGCCGAGCGCCTTGAGCGCGTAGGCCGCCGCGCCGAGCACGAGGATCGCCGTCCAGCTCATGCCGGAGCCTCAGCGGCACGCCGCATCGCCCGGATCCCGGGGATGACGCCGAGCGCGGATGCCAGGACCGGCACGCCCACGGGCACGAGCGGCACGAGCGCGATCGCCAGCAGCCCGCCGCAGATCGCAGCCGTCCGCGCCGCGCGCCCGGTCAGCTGCGGCGCGAGCAGTGCCAGGAACGCCGCGGGGAACATCGCGTCGAGGCCCAGCCGGCGCGGGTCGCCGAGTCCCGATCCGAGCAGCGCACCGGCGAGCGTGCCGAGGTTCCAGAACACGAGGACGCTGAGCCCGGTCACGAGGAAGGCGCGGTGCGCAAGGACCGGGTCGCGCTGTGCGCGGGCCATCGCGGTGGACTCGTCGATGATCAGCTGGGACTTCGCGGCCCGGCCGATGAGTCGCCCGCGCAGGAGCGGCACGAGCGCCAGGCCGTACAGCGAGTTGCGCGCGGCGAGCAGCAGTGCGGGCGCAAACGCGGCAGCCACGCCGCCGCCTGCGCCGAGCACGCCGACCACGGCGAACTGCGAGGCACCCGTGAAGACGAGCAGCGACATCGCACAGGTCTTCGCGACGGACAGCCCCGCCGCGACGGCGAGCACACCGTAGGAAACGGCGTACGCCCCCGTGGCGAGTCCGATCGCGAGTGCGTCGCGCCTGATCGATCCGCCGGTCATGCCCGGGCGAACGGTACGCCAGTCGCGCCGCCGGCTAGGCCGGCAGCCCGATCGCGCGGCGCATCGCGGCGCGGGTGCGGCCGAGCGCGGCGGCGTCGCCCAGCAGCCGGCTGGCGACGCTGCCGCCGGAGGCGAGGCTGTGCAGTTCGAACGCGACGTCGGCGGGATCGCGGTCCGCGGGCAGGTCGCCGGCCTGCCGGGCGTGACGTGCCTCACCCTCGAGCACGCCGAGCCAGCGGCGGACCATCGCGGCGACGTCGTCGTGGAGCGTGCCCGGGCGGGCGTCGTACTCGACGGACGCCGTGGTGACGAAGCAGCCGCCGGGGAACACGCCGGACCGCAGGTGGGAGATCCACGCCTCGACGATCGCCTCCAGCCGCGGCAGTCCCGGATCGGCCCCGCTCGCGGGCAGCCAGACCGCGTCCGTGAACCGCTCGACGGCTGCCGCGAGTACCGCGCGCTGCATCGCCTCCTTGTCGCCGAAGCGCCCGATCAGCCCGCTCTTGCTCATCTTGAGCTCGCCGGCGAGCCGCCCGATCGTGATGCCCTCCAGTCCCTCGACCGACGCGAGGTCCACGGCGGCCTGCACCGTGGACGTGCGGCTGTCGCTGACGTCGGCTGCCGAGCGGCGGGGCATGCCCACCAGTATACAGTCCGAACGATCGTTCTGTATACTCCTAGCTCGGCAACCGACAGGAGGACGACGATGCGACTCACGTGGCTGGGCTGGGCCGGCGTGGAGCTGGAATCCGGCGGCGCGACCGTCGTCATCGATGTGCTGGCGGACCCCGGTGCGGTGTTCGCGCCGCTCGGCGAGCGCGTCGCCGGCACGCCCCTTCCCCGGGTCGTCCCGCCGAGCGCGGGCCGCGCCGTCGCGGGTCTGGTCACCCACCTGCACCGCGACCACGCCGATGCCGCGGCGCTCACGGCGGCGCTGGCGCCCGGCGCGCCGGTCCTCGAGCCGCCGCGCGGCGGCGGCGACGACCTGGAGAACCTCGCGCTCGCGCAGGCCGAGCACGAGCTGACGGCTGCGGGGCTGGATCGCCGCCGGGTCGAGCCGTGGCAGGCGAGCACTGCCGGTCCTTTCACCCTGACCGCCCTGCCCGCGTGCGACGGGATCGGCGACCCGCAGGTCGCCTGGCTCGTCGAGGCCGGCGGCGCGCGCGTGCTGCATCTCGGCGACACGATGTTCCACGGCTTCTGGTGGCGGATGGCGCAGCGCCACGGCCCGTTCGACGCGGTCCTCGTCCCCGTGAACGGCGCGGTCGTGAGCTTCCCCAACCGCACGCCGGCCAGCCCTCTGCCCGTCGCGCTCGACCCGGAGCAGGCCGTGATCGCCTCGGAGCTCCTGGGTGCCCGCCTGGCGATCCCGATCCACGCCGAGGGCTACGAGATCGACGGCATCTACGAACCCGTCACCGGCGCGGCCGAGCGCTTCGCGTCCGCCGCCGCCGCGCGCGGCGTCCCGGCGCGCATCCTCCAAGCCGGAGCGTCGATCGACGTCGTGCCCTTGGGCGCCGCCGTTTCCTGAGGGTTCGCGAGCTACGCGCGTGCGATGCTGGCCACCGTGACCGACGGCACGCTGTCCCCCGCCGCACGCGCCTTCCGGGCCGGCCACGCCGTGATCGCGCTCGGCTTCCTCGCGGCCATCGGGAACGTCTGGTGGTGCGCGCTCACGGGCGCGACCAACCGGCTTCTGCGACCGGCGATCGGGGCGCTCGCCGTCGAAGGCGTCGTCGTCGCGGCCAACCACGGCGACTGCCCGCTGGGCCCGCTGCAGGCGCGCGCCGGCGATCCGGTGCCGCTCTTCGAACTCGTGCTCCCGCCGCGGGCGGCGAAGCGTGCCGTGCCGGTCCTCGGGCTGATCACGGCCGCCGGCATCGTCGCGGTCGTCAGCCGCGGCGTCCCGCCGGCCGCGCGTCGCGCTCAGGCTCGGCGCCCGGCCTGACGCCGGGGGAGGGTCGCGGCGTCATGGCACGCCCCCGGCGTGACCCACCTGACTCACCGCTTCACCCCGCGCTGAGCTGCAGCACCAGCAGCGCCGCGATCGCCGCCAGGCACAGCACGTGCCCGTGGAGGATCGACCGGGCCAGCGCAGACTGCCGCGCCGCGTCGTCCGTTCGAGCGCCGAGCCGCACGGCGTCGGGCACGATCCGCCCGCCGGCGAGCACGACCGGAAGCGCGGCCAGCGCCAGCGACGCCCAGCCCAGCCAGCGCGGGTCGTCGCCGCGCGCGATCTGGGCGACGATCGCGGCCAGCGTCGCGGCCATCACGAGGGCGATCAGGCGGCTCATCGGGTGCGCCATCGTCGTGACGCGGCGGTAGTACGCGGCGATCGACGCGAGCACGTCCTCCGGCAGTTCCCGGCCGTCGTGCCCGCGGACCTGGACGTCGAACATCAGGTCGAACCACAGCACCGCCGCCAGGAACCCGGCGCCGGCGGCGACGAACGCGGTCATCCGGGCGCGCCGCCGAGGTGCACGACCGCCTCGACCTCGACCGGGATGTCGAACGGCAGCTCGGAGACCCCGATCGCCGACCGCGCGTGGCGCCCCGCGTCACCCCACAGCTCGAGGATCAGGTCGCTGAACCCGTTGACGACGCCGGGCAGCGCGGTGAAGCCCGGCGCGCAGTTGACCAGGCCGAGCACCGTGCCCCACGCGCGGACGCGGTCGAGGTCACCGAGCTCGGCCCGCAGCGACGCGAAGACCGACAGCGCGGTCGCCCGCGCCGCCTCGTACGCCTGCTCCGGGCTGACCTGCGCGCCGACCTTGCCCTGAACCAGCGGCGTCGGTCCGTCGATCGGCCCGTGACCGGAGATGTAGGCGACATCGCCGACGACCCGGACCAGGTCGAACGGGACGACGAGCCCCGGCGGGGGCGTGAACGGCGCGGGGAGCGTCAGCCCCAGCTCGGCGAGTCGCTCCTCAATGCGCGGCACGCGCGCACCCTACCCCGGCGGCCTCCCGCTGCCGGGGGCGCGGATCACGAAGTGCACGTCGTCCGAGCCCTCCAGCGAGAAGCTGGTCGCGGCCCCGGGCTGGACGTCGACGACGAACGCCGGCTCGCCCCAGCGGCGGTGCTGGTCGGCGTCGATGTAGAACGGCGTGCCCGCGATCTCGCCGAGCAGGACGTCGCCCGGCCCGGGCGGCAGCTCGTCGGCGAGCAGGCACATCGGGGAGCTGCCGTCGCAGCAGCCCCCCGACTGGTGCAGCACGAGCGGCCCGTGCGTCGCCGCCAGCGCGCGGATCGTCGCGATGGCCTGCGGCGTGGCGGTGACGCGTGGCTCCGTCATCGTGCGGCCTAGAAGAAGCCCAGTGCCTTGGGGTCGTAGCTGACGAGCAGGTTCTTCGTCTGCGAGTAGTGGTCGAGCATCATCTTGTGGTTCTCGCGACCGACGCCCGAGGACTTGTAGCCGCCGAAGGCGGCGTGGGCCGGGTACAGGTGGTAACAGTTGGTCCACACGCGGCCGGCCTTGATCGCACGGCCCATGCGGTAGGCGCGGGAGCCGTCGCGGGTCCACACGCCGGCGCCGAGGCCGTACATCGTGTCGTTGGCGATCTCCAGCGCCTGGGCCTCGTCCTTGAACGTCGTGACGGAGACGACCGGACCGAAGATCTCCTCCTGGAAGACCCGCATGTCGTTGGTGCCCTTGAGGACCGTCGGCTCGTGGTAGTACCCCTCGGCCAGCTCCCCGTCGAGCACGTTGCGATCGCCGCCGATGAGCACCTCGGCGCCCTCGTTCCGGCCGATCTCGACGTAGCTCTGGATCTTCGCCAGCTGCGCCGCGGAGACCTGCGGCCCGAGCATGGTGGACGGATCCAGCGGGTTCCCCTGCGTGATCGCGCCGATCCGCTCGAGCACGCGCGGCATGAACTCGTCGTAGATCGACTCATCGATCAGCGCGCGCGACGGACAGGTGCAGACCTCGCCCTTGTTGAACGCGTAGAGCACGAGGCCCTCGATCGCCTTGTCGAGGAACTCGTCGTCCTGCTCGATGACGTCGGCGAAGAAGATGTTCGGCGACTTGCCGCCCAGCTCGGTCGTGGACGGGATCAGGTTCTGCGCGGCGTAGCCCATGATCAGGCGGCCGGTCACGGTCTCCCCCGTGAACGCGATCTTCGCGATGCGCTTGTTGGACGCCAGCGCGCGGCCGGTCTCGGCACCCGGGCCGTTGACGACGTTCAGCACGCCGGCGGGGACGATGTCCTCCAGCAGCTCGCAGAGCTTCAGCAGCGACCACGGCGTCGGGCTCGCGGGCTTGACGACGGTGCAGTTGCCCGCGGCCAGCGCCGGGGCGATCTTCCACGCGGCCATCAGGATCGGGAAGTTGAACGGGATGATCTGCCCGACCACGCCGAGCGGCTCACGGAAGTGGTAGGCCATCGTCTGGTGGTCGATCTCGGCGATCGACCCCTCCTCCGCGCGAATCACGCCGGCGAAGTAGCGGAAGTGATCGGCCGCGAGCGGGATGTCGGCCGCGAGCGTCTCGCGGACCGGCTTGCCGTTCTCCCAGCTCTCGGCGACGGCGAGCAGCTCGAGGTTGTCCTCGATCGCGTCGGCGATCCGGTTGAGCACGCGGGAGCGCTCGGTCAGCGACGCGCAGCCCCAGGCGGGGGCGGCGGCGTGCGCGGCATCGAGCGCGAGTTCGATGTCGGCCGGCGTCGACTTGGGCACCTGGCAGAACGCCTTCCCCGTCGCCGGGGACAGGTTGTCCGTGTACTCGCCCCCGACAGGGGCGACCCATCGGCCCCCGATGAAGTTCTCGTAGCGCGGCTTCAGCGTGACCGGACTGCCGGCATGACCCGGCGCCTCGAACACGGCAGGCTTCTCGATGGTGGCCATCAGGGGTCCTCCTTCGAAGGGGAATGGGGGTCAGAGGAGTTCACCACCGGCCGGATGCCACGTCATCCGTACCTACCACGGTCGCTGGCGATGCCGTGGCGCGCAGCAGGCCGCCAACCGATCGCGCGACCGCGGCCGTAGATGCGGGCAGTGACATCCACCACCACCCTCTCTCGAAGGACTCATCACATGAAGCGCATCGCACTCCTCGTCGTGGCGGCCTTCGCCATCGCGATCCCCGTGACCATCGCGTCCGGCTCGGCGAAGCCCGCCGCGAGCAAGAACATCGTCGGCGTCGCCGCGAGCGACCCGCAGTTCTCGACGCTCGTCAGCCTCGTCAAGAAGGCCGGCCTCGTCGGAGCACTGTCGGGCAAGGCCAAGCTGACCGTGTTCGCCCCCACGAACGCCGCGTTCGCCAAGCTCCCCAAGGCGACGCTGAAGAAGGTCGCGGGCAACAAGAAGCTGCTGACGTCGATCCTCACCTACCACGTCGTCAAGGGCGCGGTCCCGGCCTCGACCGTCGTCAAGCTCAACGGCAAGAAGGTCAAGACCCTCAACGGCAAGTCCGTCAAGATCACCGTCAAGGGCGGCAAGGTCTACGTCAACAAGGCCCAGGTCGTCAAGACCGACGTCAAGGCGTCCAACGGGATCATCCACGTGATCAACCAGGTCCTGATCCCGTAACTCCCCCACTGCCCCAAGCAGTACCGGAGGCCGGTCCCGCACGGGGCCGGCCTCACTCGTTCACGAACCACCGACCAAGGCCACACGGCGCGTCAGGCGCCGCGAGATCCGCGAAGCGGGTCAGCCGCGCTCGAGCGGGGCCATCGTCAAGCCGGCATCGCGCAGCTGCTCCCAGTACAGCTCGGCGACTTCCCGCACGCCTGACCACACGATCGCCAGGCCGGTCGCGTCGATCTGGTTGGCGATGGCGAAGCCGCGGGCGAGGTTGACGCCGGGGATGTACCGGGCCAGCGACAACGCGACGTGGTCGAAGGTGTTGTGGTCGTCGTTGCGGACGATCACGTTCCACGGCCCGCCGAGTGCGCTCCCCGGCCCTGCGATCTGCGGGAGTTCGACGATCTGCGACATGCGCCCTCAATGTACCGCGACAGCGCCCGCGATCGCCGCCTGGTCGGCGCCTTGCGCGCGCGCCGTTCAGCGCTCGCCGCGCGTGGCCCAGTACCGGTCGAGCCCGTGCCAGAGCGTGTCCGGCGGCGTCGCCTGGAGCATCGCGTCGATGAGCCCCGGATCGAGGCCGCGGCGGACGATGCCGCGGATCATCTCCGCGTACCCGCCGGCGTCGGTCCGCCGCGCGATGGCCGCCAGCTCGTCGAGCGTGACGAGCAGGTCGTCGAGCTGCGCGGCGACGTCGTCGAACACGCCGAAGTGCGTCACCGCGACGCGCTGGGCATCCCAGCCGCGCAGCACGCCGACGGAGGCGTGCCACAGCTCGACGTCGATGTCCGGCGGCGGCGTCGGCGGCAGCACGGGGCCGGAGCCCATGCGCACGCCGGCGATGTCGCCGGAGAACAGCGTCCCGCTCGGCTCGTGCAGGTAGGCGACGTGGTGCGAGGCGTGTCCCGGCGTGTATGCCACGCGCCACGGCCCACCGAAGGCGTCGATCCGCTCGGCGTCGCCGACGACGATCAGGTTCTCCTGCGGGACCGGGAGGATCTCGCCCCACAGCCGGGCCATGTCGTCGCCGTACAGCCGCGTGGCCGAGGCCACGAGCTTGGACGGATCGACGACATGCCGCGCGCCGCGCTCGTGCACGACGACCTTCACGTGCGGCCAGCGGCGGACGATGGCGCCGGCGGCGCCCGCGTGGTCCAGGTGGATGTGCGTCAGCAGGACCGCCTCGGGCGCCTCACCGCCGAGCGCCTCGAACAGGGCCGGCGAGCAGACCTCGGGGCCGGGATCGACCAGGACCCCGCCCTGCTGGAAGCACGCGATCACGTTCGGGCGTCCCAGGTGCAGGACGTCGATGATGCGCGGCCCGTCGCTCACCAGGGCTTCCCGTCCGGAGCCGCGACGCGCGCGACGACGATGTCCTGCAGCGTGCGGCCGGTGCCGCGGGGCACCCACGTGCCGTGGCGGATGCCGACCGTCGCGAAGCCGGCCTCGGAGATGCGGTCCAGGACCCACTCCTGGTCGTAGCCGATCGCCTGCTCGGGCAGCTGCGGATCGACGTACGCGACGCGCCCGTCATCGGGCTGGAACGGGATGATCGCCGAGCCGTCGTCGATCGCCGCGCGGGCGGCGCCGTCGAGCAGGAACATCGTCGTCAGGATCCAGCCGCCCGGGATCAGCACGCGGCGCGCCTCGTGAAAGTAGCGCTCGACCGCGTCGGGCAGCACGTGGGTCATCACCGAGAACATCGTCACGGCGTCGTGCGTCGCGTCCTCGAACGGGAACCGCCATGTCGCCGGGTCAACGGTGCCGTCGGGGTTGTAGAGCCCGTTGCGCAGGTCGACGTGCTCGAACTCGAAGTCCAGGCGGTACTTGTAGGCATCCGACAGCCAGCTGATGCACTCCGGGTTCGGGTCGATGCCCGTGTAGCTGGCCGCCGGGCCGAGGAAGCCCTCGAGCTCGTGGGCCAGGCGCCCCGGCCCGCAGCCGATGTCGATGACGCGCTCGTGCGGCGCGAGGCGGCCGAGCGACACGAGGTGACTCAGGAACTCGTGGCCGACCTCCCTGTAGTCGCCCTCGCCGCCGAGCCCGCGCATCCGGCGCGGCGGCATGTAGCGGTCCTCGCGCCGCAGGACCTTGTCCACGGCGTCGGCGGTGCGCATCCGCGCCGACGTCGTGGCGCGCTTGATGAGGGATTCGGCCACCGGCCAAGGACCCTAGAGCACCGCCCGAACGTACAATCGACACATGAGCCATCGCCTGCCCGAGCGCGACAAGCCCTGGATGATGCGGACGTACGCCGGCCACTCCACGGCCGAGAAGTCCAACGCGCTCTACCGCTCGAACCTCGCGAAGGGCCAGACGGGCCTGTCGATCGCGTTCGACCTGCCGACGCAGACCGGCTACGACGCCGACGACAAGCTCGCGCGCGGCGAGGTCGGCAAGGTCGGCGTGCCCGTCATGCACAAGGGCGACATGGCGACGCTGCTGCACGACATCCCGCTGGGGAAGATGAACACCTCGATGACGATCAACGCGACGGCGGCCTGGCTGCTGGCGCTGTACATCGTCACCGCCGAGGCCGAGGGCGTGGACCAGGCCGAGCTGTCGGGCACGACGCAGAACGACATCATCAAGGAGTTCCTCGCCCGTGGGACCTACGCGTTCCCGCCCGGGCCGTCGATGCGGCTGATCGCGGACATGATCGCCTACACCGTCGAGCAGGTCCCGAAGTGGAACCCGATCAACATCTGCAGCTACCACCTGCAGGAGGCCGGGGCGACGCCGGTGCAGGAGATCGCCTTCGCGATGAGCAACGCGATCGCCGTGCTCGACGCTGCGCGGGAGCGCGTGCCGGCCGAGCGCATGGGCGCCGTCTTCTCCCGCATCTCGTTCTTCGTCAATGCCGGCGTGCGGTTCATCGAGGAGCACGCGAAGCTGCGCGCGATGGGCATCCTCTGGGAGGAGCTCGGCCGCGAGCGCTACGGCGTGACCGACCCCAAGCAGCTGCGGTTCCGCTACGGCGTGCAGGTCAACTCGCTCGGGCTGACCGAGTCGCAGCCGGAGAACAACGTCCAGCGGATCGTGCTCGAGGCGCTGGCCGTGACGCTGGGCCGCAACGCCCGCGCCCGCGCGATCCAGCTGCCCGCGTGGAACGAGGCGCTCGGCCTGCCGCGCCCATGGGATCAGCAGTGGTCGCTGCGGATCCAGCAGGTGCTGGCCTACGAGACGGACATCCTCGAGTACCCCGACATCTTCGAGGGGTCGAAGGTCATGGACGGCCTCGTCGCCGAGCTGCTGGAGGGCGCCCGCGGCGAGATGGCCGTCGTCGCCGAGCACGGCGGCGCGGTGCAGGGCGTCGACTACATGAAGGCCGCGCTGGTCGACTCGCACCGCGAGCGGATCCGGCGCATCGAGGACGGCGAACAGATCGTCGTCGGCATGAACCTGCAGCGCGAATCCGAGCCCTCGCCGCTCGTCCAGGGCGTCGACGGCGGGATCATGACCGTCGATCCCGCGACCGAGGCGCAGCAGATCGAGGCGCTCCAGGCCTGGCGCGCCGGCCGCGACCAGGCGGCCGTCGACGCGGCGCTCACCGAGCTCCTGCGCGTGGCGCGCGACGACGGCGAGAACATCATGCCCGCGACGATCGCCGCCGCCCGCGCCGGCGTGACGACCGGCGAGTGGTCGCGGGCGCTGCGCGAGGCCTTCGGCGAGTACCGGGCCCCGACGGGCGTCGGCGAGGCCGCCGCGTCACTCGGCGGCTCCGAGGACCTGGCCGCGCTGCGCGACGAGGTCGACCGCGTCAGCGAGGCGCTCGGCCGGCGGATCAAGATCCTCGTCGGCAAGCCCGGATTGGACGGGCACTCCAACGGCGCCGAGCAGATCGCGGTGCGCGCCCGCGACGTCGGCATGGATGTCGTCTACGAGGGCATCCGGCTGACGCCCGAGCAGATCGCGGCCAGTGCGCTCCAGGAGGGCGTGCACGTCGTCGGCCTGTCGATCCTGTCCGGCTCGCACAACGAGCTGATCCCGGCGGTCGTGGCTGCCCTGCGCGAACGCGGCGTGGACGTGCCGGTCGTCGTCGGCGGGATCATTCCCGACGCCGACGTCGAGCCGCTGAAGGCCGCCGGCGTCGCCGCCGTCTTCACGCCGAAGGACTTCGAGATCACGGTGATCATGCGTGACATCGTGCGGCTCGTCGCCGAGCGCGGCGGCGTCGCCGCGGCGGCCGCCTAGCTCGGGCGGGCGCCACAGCGGCGCCCGCCGGAGCACGAGCGTCAGGAAGCGACGGCGATGACCGACAGATCGCCCTCGTTGAACGAGAGCGTCCCACTGTTCAGGCCGCAGGCAGCCCGCACGGTGTACGTACCCGCCGGGAGCGACTTCGCACCGACGACCCCGGTGTTCAGCGCCGTGGTGCCGCTGAGCAGGGAGTCGTTCGTCCGGATGCTCCAGTCGTTGGGACTACTGAGCGCCGCGTCGTCGGTGATGAAGCAGTAGACGTCACCGGGCGTGGCGCTGGCCACGATGTCGATCGACGCGTGGGCGACAAGCCGGCTCGGCACGGTCGTCGTGATCGTCGTCTGGACGACCGTGGCGGGGCTGCCGGCGAGAACGACGTTCGTCAGACTCTCCGCGAACGCGCTGGCGGTCGGGCCGGCGGGCCCGGTCGCTCCGGCGGCGCCGACGGCGCCCGCCTGCCCAGCGGGTCCAGCCAGGCCGGCGGCGCCGGCCGGGCCGGCAGCGCCGACCGGGCCGGCAGCGCCGACCGGGCCCGCAGCGCCGACCGGGCCCGCCGGACCGACCGCGCCCTTCGGGAGCTGCCCGGACTTGAAGTCCTTGCTCAGCAGGGAGCGATCCTTGATGTCCTTGCCGGTGAGCGAATTGTCCTTGACCTGCTTCCCGGTGATCAGGCCGGCCGCGACGGCGCCGCCGGCGAGACTCGCGAAGAGGGCGATCACGCTGATGATCAGGGCTGGATTCTTGAAGTGGCTCATGACGGCGAACCTACAGCGGCGCGCCGGACGCCGCTAGTCCGGTTCTCGCTGCTAGCGTCACCCGCATGCTCGACGGCGAGGGACGACCGCCGTGTCGCCGCTGACGCCGCGGGTCTTCGGCGAGCGTGGCCGCCGGCGCGCGTTGAAGCTGGGGATCGACCCCTCACGCCTGCCGCCGGGGCAGTCGCCGACGGTGAAGTTCCCGGTCCTGACGATCGGCGCCGAGCCCGACGTGCCGACCGCGACGTGGTCGCTGTCGATCCACGGCGAGGTCGATATGCCGTACGCGCTGCGCTGGGACGAGCTGCTGGCCGAGCCGCAGGTCGAGCAGGTGGTGGACCTGCACTGCGTGACCCGCTGGAGCCAGTTCGACATGCGCTGGTCGGGCGTGCGCGTGCGCGACCTGCTGGAGCGGGCACGGCCGCGCGCGAGTGCCACGCACGCGCTGGTCCACGCCCACGGCGGATACACGACGAATCTGCCGCTGGCGGCGCTGCTCGACGACGACGTTC
This sequence comes from Solirubrobacteraceae bacterium, assembly GCA_046594555.1. Taxonomy (GTDB): domain Bacteria; phylum Actinomycetota; class Thermoleophilia; order Solirubrobacterales; family Solirubrobacteraceae; genus F1-60-MAGs163. Next base: position 10,720 of record JBKJRO010000134.1, on the reverse strand, counting down.
TGATCGCCCACACGTACGACGGTGCCCAGCTGACGCGCGAGCACGGCGGCCCGGCGCGGCTCCTGATCCCGCGGCGGTACCTGTGGAAGTCCGCCAAGTGGGTCAGCTCGATCGAGCTGCTCGATCACGACGAGCCCGGCATCTGGGAGCAGAACGGCTACCACAACGACGGCGACCCCTGGCGCGAGGAGCGCCACGGCGCCGACCCGTACGCCTTCCGCGCGGCGCGGCGCGCCGTGCGCGACGTCGGGGTGCCGGAGACATGAGCGCCGCCGACGGCGCCACGCTCGGCACGCGCCTGCGCGAACGCGACCTGGGCGCCGCGCCCGAGGCGCTGAACCTGATCGAGAACCGCACGCCGGATGCGCGTGAGCAGACCGCCGCGCTGCTGCGCGCCGTGTCGCCCGCGGCACTCGGCGGCGAGGCTCCCGGCCACGTCGTCGGCGTGACCGGCCCGCCCGGGGCGGGCAAGTCGACCCTGCTGTCCGAGCTCGTGGGGGCGTGGCGCGCGCTGGGGCGGACGGTCGCGGTGCTCGCGGTCGATCCGTCGTCCAAGCGCAGCGGCGGCGCCCTGCTGGGCGACCGCGCGCGGATCGCCTTCGACCCGGCCGACGTCGGCGTGCTGATCCGCTCGACCGCGGCCGCCGACCGGCTCGGCGGGCTCGCCGCATCGACCCGTGAGGCCGCGACCGCGCTGGCCGCGGCGTTCGACGTCGTCGTCGTCGAGACCGTCGGCGTCGGGCAGAGCGAGACCGACGTCGCCGAGCTGGCCGACACCGTCGCCGTCGTCGTTCAGCCGGGCTCCGGCGACGCCCTGCAGTTCCTGAAGTCCGGGATCATGGAGATCCCCGACGTGCTGGTCGTCACCAAGGCGGACCTCGGCGATATCGCCCTGCGCGCTCGTCGCGACCTGCACGCGGCGCTGCGGGCGGTCGGCGCCCGCGACACGCCGGTGCTCGCCGTCGCCTCGCTCCCGCCCGCGAGCGGGATCGGCGAGCTGGTGGCCGCCCTCGACGCCCACCGCGCCGGCCTGGACCTGGTGGCGCGCCGACTGGCCAGCCGCCGCGCCACCGCCGTCGCCGACTTCGCCGCCGAGCACGGCGAGCGCGGACTGCGCGGGCTCGGCGGCACGCGGGCGGCGCACCGCGCGCTCGCCGACGCCGACCCGGCGCTCGACGTGCCCGCCCTCGTCGCCCGGCTCGAGGCCCGGACGGGAGCCGCATGAGGAACCTCGTCGATCTGGCCCTGCTGCTCGGCGCGTTCCTCGCCGGCACGTTCGTCGCCGAACTGCTCGGCGCCTCGAACACCGGCGTCGCGCTCGGCTTCGGCCAGCTCGCCTTCGCCGCGATGCTCGGCTTCGTCCTGCTGCGGCGGTGAGGGTTGGGCGTCGTTGGCCGCGACGGACGACGGCTGGCGTCGAGGGATGCCGGGCCGGGCGCCCGGCGGGCGGGCCCAGCAGTCAGGGGTGGGCCGAGTTGACGGCGGATATCCGCCCCAATCCAGCCCACCCCCGTCCCGCCGCAAGCCCTCAGCCACCGCACGCGGTACGGTCGCGCCCATGTCCTTCGACCGCACGCGCCTGACCACGCTGCTCGCCCGCGAGATCGCGCGCTTCGAGGAGCAGACGCCGCGGTCCCGCGCGCTGTATGAGCGGGCGACGGCCTCGCTGATCGGCGGCGTGCCGATGCCGTGGATGATGCTCTGGGCGGGCGGCTACCCGCTGTTCGCGGACCACGCGAGCGGCGCCCGCGTCACCGACGTGGACGGCAACCAGTACGTCGACCTGTGCCTGGGCGACACCGGTTCGATGGCGGGTCACGGACCGCCCGAGACCATCGCCGCGATCGCCGCGCAGGCCGCGCGGGGCATCACGACGATGCTCCCGACCGAGGACGCCGTCTGGGTCGGCGAGGAGCTGACGCGGCGGTTCGGCCTGCCACGCTGGATGTTCACGCTGACCGCGACGGACGCCAACCGCGCAGCGCTGCGCCTGTGCCGCCAGCTGACCGGCCGCCCGAAGGTCCTGGTCTACAGCTACTGCTACCACGGCTCGGTGGACGAGGCGTTCGCCGTCCGCGATCCGCGCAGCGGCGCCACCGTTGCGCGCGAGGGCAACGTCGGCCCGGCCGTCGACCCGGGCCTGACGACGGTCGCGGTCGAGTTCAACGACACGGACGCGCTCGAGGCCGCCCTGGCGACCGGCGAGATCGCCTGCGTCCTGGCGGAGCCGGCGATGACGAACATGGGGATCGTCCTGCCGGACCCGGGCTATCACGACGCCCTGCGCGAGCTGACCCGGCGGCACGGCACCCTGCTGATCATCGACGAGACGCACACGTTCTCGGCGGGGCCCGGCGGCTGCACGGCCGCCTGGGGACTGGATCCCGATCTGTTCGTCATCGGCAAGGCCATCGGCGGCGGCGTGCCCTCGGGGGCGCTCGGCCTGTCGGCCGGCCTGGCCGAGCGGATGCTGACCGAGCAGGAGGCCGACTACGAGGACACCGGCGGCATCGGCGGCACCCTCGCGGGCAACCCGCTGTCGAGCGCCGCCATGCGCGCGACGCTGTCCTCGGTCCTGACCGCGGAGACCTTCGCCCACACGATCCCGCTGGCCGACCGGTTCGCCGACGGCGTCCAGAGCGTCATCGACGGGCACGCGCTGCCGTGGAACGTCACCCGCCTCGGGGCCCGGGCCGAGTACCAGTTCCTCCCGGAGCCGGCGCGCGAGGGCACGTCCGCCCACGCCTCGCACGACCGCGAGCTCGAGCGCTACCTGCACCTGCACGCGCAGAACCGGGGCGTCCTGATCACGCCGTTCCACAACATGGCGCTGATGGCCCCGGTGACGACCGCGACCGACGTCGACGCGCACACGGCGGTGTTCGCCGAGGCCGTGGGCGAGCTGGTGGGCTGAGCCGGAACGACCGCTGCCGTACCCTTGCGGCATGGCGCGCGAGCAGCTCATCGACGGCCACGGGCGCGCGATCGGTGACGTGCGCGTCTCCGTCACCGATCGCTGCAACTTCCGCTGTCAGTACTGCATGCCCGCCGAGGGCCTGCCGTGGCTGGACCGCGACGACGTCCTGACGTTCGAGGAGCTCGAACGCGTCGTCCGCGTCCTGTCGGAGATGGGCGTGCACGACGTGCGCCTGACGGGCGGCGAGCCGCTGGTGCGCCGCGAGTTCCCGCGGCTCGCGGGGATGCTCGCCGAGCTTCCGGCGGTGCACGACCTCGCGGTGACGACGAACGGCTTCCTGCTCGAGCGCGACGCCGCGGCGCTGGTGGACGCTGGCGTCCACCGCTTCAACGTGTCGATCGACGCGCTCCAGCGCGACCGCTTCTTCGAGCTGACGCGGCGGGACGCCCTGCCGCGCGTCCTCGCCGGGCTCGACGCGCTGGCGGCGTTCCCGCAGGCCCATCCGATCAAGGTCAACGCCGTCGCGATGCGCGGCTTCACCGAGACCGAGATCCTGCCCTTCGCCGAGTTCGCCCGCGAGCGCCCCTTCGAGGTGCGGTTCATCGAGTTCATGCCGCTCGACGCCGACCACGCCTGGACGCCCGAGCTGGTCCTGACGGGCGAGGAGATCCGCGCCGAGATCCATGCCCACTGGCCGCTCGAGGCCGAGCCGCGCGAGCCGAGCGCCACGGCTCGCGTCTACCGCTTCGCCGACGGCCGCGGCCGCATCGGGTTCATCAATCCCGTGAGCGAGCCGTTCTGCGGCGACTGCAACCGGATCAGGATCACCGCCGAGGGCCGCCTGCGCACGTGCCTGTTCTCGCTCAACGAGACGGACCTGCGCACACCGCTGCGCAGCGGCGCAGGCGATGACGAGCTGGAGCAGATCATCCGCGACGCGGTGTGGCGCAAGGAACTCAAGCACCACGTCAACGAGCCGGGCTTCGTTCAGCCGTCACGCACGATGTCCGCCATCGGCGGCTGACCTCGGAGTCGCTGCCCGCGACCCCGACGTTCATCGTTTGTTCATCGGTCGTCGGCCATGATGGTGCCGTGGCACTGCTGACGCTCTTCGCGTTCATCGCCGGCGCCGGCACCGCGCTGTCGCCGTGCGTGCTCCCGGTCCTCCCCGCGCTGCTCAGCGCCGGCAGCACGGGCGGCCGGCGCCGCCCGGTGGGCATCGTCATCGGCCTGACGACGACCTTCACGATCACGATCGTCGGCTTCGCCTCGGTCATCGACGGCGTCGGCCTGGGCAACTCCGGGACCCGGGCGCTGGCGATCGTGGTCCTCGCGACCTTCGGCGTCGCGACCCTGGTCCCGGCCGTCGGCGACCGCATCGAGGCAGCGATCTCCCGCGTCACCTCGCGTGCTGGCGGGGTGGGCGGGACGCGCCTCGCACGTGACGGCGACGGCCTGCGGTCGGGCATCGCGGTCGGCGCCGCGCTCGGCTTCCTCTACGCCCCGTGCGCCGGCCCGATCCTCGCCGCGGTGATCGCCGTCGGATCCGCGTCGGGCCGCACGGTCCTCGTCGCGGTCGCCTACGCCGCCGGATCCGCCGTCGTCCTGCTCGCGCTGGCGCTCGGCGGGCGGTCGCTCAGCGAGCGCATCCGCAGCGCCGGTCGCGGGCCGGCCCTGCAGCGCACCCTCGGCACCGTGATGCTCGCGACCGCGGTCGCGATGGCCTTCAACCTCGACGTGCGATTCCAGACGGCGATCGCCCGCCACCTGCCGGCCGTCGTCGTCAACCCGACCAAGTCGCTCGAGGACTCGGCGAGCGCCCGGCGCGGGCTGGAGCGCCTGCGCGGCCGCTCCCGGTTCGCCGAGGCGCAGAAGCGGGCCCGGGCCACGACCCCCACGACCGCGCGATCCAGCCTGCCGGTGATCGGCGATGCCCCCGACTTCACCGGGAATCAGCGCTGGTTCAACACGCCCGGCGGCCGCCCGCTGACGATCGCCGGCCTGCGCGGCCGCGTCGTGCTCGTCGACTTCTGGACCTACACCTGCATCAACTGCATCCGCACACTCCCCCACCTGACGGCGTGGGACGCCCGTTACCGCAGGGCGGGCCTCACGATCGTCGGCGTCCACAGCCCGGAGTTCGACTTCGAGAAGAACGCCGGCAACGTCGCGGATGCGATCCGCCAGAACGGCATCCGCTACCCCGTGGCGCAGGACAACGACCTCGCGACCTGGAACGCCTGGGCCAACCAGTACTGGCCCGCCGAATACCTGATCGACGCCCGCGGCCGCGTGCGCGAGGCGCACTTCGGCGAGGGCCGGTACGAGGAGACCGAGGCCTCGATCCGATCGCTGCTCCGCGAGCGCGGTGATGGAGCCCTCGGCGGCACGGCCCGCCCGGCGAGGACCTACGACCCGGCACGGCAGAGCACCCCTGAGACCTACGTCGGCAGCGACCGGGCGCAGGGCTTCGCACCGTCCAACTCACCCGGCGAGGGCACCCGCACCTACGCCGCCGCGCCGCGGAGCCTGAAGCTCAACGAGTTCGCGCTCTCCGGGCGCTGGACGGTGGACGGCGAGCACGGCGTCGCCCGGTCCGGCGCCGCGCTCAGCGCCCGGGTCCAGGGCAAGGACGTCTATCTCGTCCTCGCGCCCCCGGGCGGCGGAACCGGCCGCGTCCGCGTGCTGCTCGACGGCTCGCCGATCCGCGCGGGCGCCGCCGGGTCCGACGTCCGCGCCGGGGTCGTCGACGTACGGCGCCAGCGTCTGTACCACCTCGTCCACCGTGGCTCCGCGGAACAGCACCGGCTCGAACTGCGGTTCGACCCGGGCGTCGGCGCGTTCGCGTTCACCTTCGGCTGAGCGCATCCTCCGCGGCAGCCAGGCCGTCGGCGTCGTTGACGTTCAGCAGCGCGGCGGCCGGCACGTCGATGAACACCGGGCCGAGCGCGGCGATCGCATCCTGCAGGCGCACGCCGGGCTCGCATGCGGCGAGCGGCGCCAGTGCCTGAGGCCCGTAACGGGCGCACAGCGGCTGCACCTCGTCACCGCAGCGCGCGAGCAGCGCGACGGCGGGCGGGGCTGCGACGAGCGCGCGCACGACGTCCGCGGTCACGAGCGGCAGGTCACACGCCAGCACGACCACGGCACGACCGTCCGCGCGGCGCAGCGCCTCGAGGATCCCGGCGAGCGGGTGGCGGGGCTCGTCCGGCTCGCGCCACAACTCGATGCCGGAGCCGACGGGCGGCAGCGGCGAGTCGCGCTTGGCCACGACGGCGACGGGGGCGCACACGGCGTGCAGCGCGGCGAGGGGGTAGGAGATCAGCGGGCGGCCGGCGAGCGGCGTCGCCGGCTTGGCGCCGCCCATGCGCCGACCGGCGCCGCCGGCGAGCACCACCCCGGCGCAGCGGCCGCTCACGCCGTCCTCACGCCGTCCTCGGCCCCTGGCCGTAGTCGCCGAACGGCGCGTCGCGCTCACGGACCGCGCCGCCGACGTCCTCCAGGGCGCGGGCGCTGAAGTCGGTGCCCTCCGGCGTGTGACGCGCCGCGCCGTCGAGCAGCGTGCCGATCAGCTGCGTCGTGTGCAGGCCCATCTGCTCGAAGGCCTGGTTGACGAGCAGCTTCATCATCTGCAGCTGGTTGGCGGGCACCTGCGCGACCCGCGATGCGAGCGCCATGGCGGCCGCGTCGAGGCCTGCTTCGGGCACGGCCTCGCTGGCCAGCCCCCACTCGACGGCGCGCCGGCCGTCGACCGCGTCGCCGGTCAGGAGCAGCCGCTTGGAGCGCTCCAGGCCCAGGCGGTACATCCACATCGCCGTGGTCGGGGATCCCCAGACCCTGGCCGGCGGGTAGCCGATCCGGCAGTCCTCGGCGCAGACGATGAGGTCCGAGCACAGCGCGAAGTCGGTGCCGCCGCCGACGCAGAAGCCGTGGACCTGCGCGATGACGGGCTTCGGCGAGCGCCACAGCGCCATGTAGGCGTCGACGAACGTGCTCATCATGCGCTGGTCGGCCATCGGGTCCCAGGGCCGCCCGCCCTCGGCCTCCTCCATCACCTCGGCGCCCCAGCCGATGTCGTAGCCCGCGCAGAACGCGCGTCCCGCGCCGCGCAGGCGGATCGCGCGGACGGCGGGGTCGGCCTGCGCCTCGGCGAGCTGGTCGCGCAGGTCGGCGATCAGCTCGGGCGTGATCGTGTTCAGCCGGTCGGGCCGGTTGAGCGTGATCGTTGCGACAGCGTCAGAGGTCTCGTACAGCACGGTCCCGGGCATCGGCGGAGCATAGAATGGGCCGGGTGGACGACTCCGACGAGAACAGGGCCTGGCTGCGCTGCTACCGCTGCTGGTCGACCGAACTCGAACTGCAGGTCCACTACGAGGGCGTGCACCGCGTCGACCCGCGGACGGGCGAGCGGGCCGATGTCGTCGATGAGCTCCAGGAGGCGGTCGTGCAGTGCCTGGACTGCATGCACGACCAGCCGCACCTGATGTTCCGCGACGGCCGGGTCGAGCCGATCGAGGACCGCTGGGAGCGGATGATCTCCGGCACCCCGTGGGTCGCCTCGTGCACGGTCACGGTCGATGCCGACGAGGTCGAGGCCTGCTCCGGCCCCGAGGCCGGCGACGCGCTGTCGTACGGGGCGTTCGGGGATCACGGCACACGCGAGTTCTTCACCCACCCGCGGTTCCACAAGCACGAGGAGGACCGCATCGTCATCCACATGCTCGTGGAGCTCTACGCCCGGTCCGCCGACGAGGCGACCGAGGTCCTGCTCGACGCGGCACGCGGCCCGCTCGCGATCACGTCGCTGGCCGAGGAGTCGCGCCCGCCCGCGGCCACGCCGGACGGCGCCGGGCACTGATCCACCCGCCCCGCCGCTCGACGAGCAGTAGACCGGCTGTGCCCCCTACCGCTACAGCGCCAAGTGCGACGGCGTGAACCCGCAGGGCTGACCCCGCGGATTCACGCCTGTGCCCGATCGGGCGCCGGCGACGCGCCTCAGCGCCTGACGTGCTCGCAGTCCGTGGCGACCTTGTCGCCCGTGTCCGCCACCACCGTGTCGGTGCCGGCACCGCACGTGACCGTGTCGCGCCCGCCACCGCGGGTGTTGATGCGGTCCCTGCCGGGGCCGCCCGAGACCTTGTCCCTGCCGGGGCCGCCCGACAGCAGGTCGTTGCCGGAGCCGCCGGCGAGCCGGTCGTTGCCGGCCTGACCGTGCAGGTCGTCGTCGCCCGGGCCGCCGCTCAGATCGTCGTTGCCCGACCCGCCGTCGAGCTCGTCGTCGCCGGCGTCGCCGTTGAGGTCGTCCGCGCCGGGACCGCCGCTCAGCGCGTCGCGCCCGTGCCCGCCGTCGAGGCGATCGTCGCCCTCATCGCCGCAGAGGTCGTCGTCACCCTCGCCGCCGCGCAGGTGGTCGTCGCCGCCGTGGCCGTCCAGGTGATCGTCACCGCTCTTGCCGTCCAGCTGATCGTCGGCCGAATCGGACCCGGCCGGGCCGGTCGCGCCGTCACGCGAGCCGTCGAGCACGAAGCGCGCCGACGCCGCCGCGGGGGCTGCACAGGTCGGCGGGGTGCCGTCGGCCCGCGGGCCGGCGTCGGAATGCTCGCCGTCACCCAGGGCCGGCAGCACGCCGGCGAAGGCGGTGGTGGCCAGCGCCGCGGCACAGGCGAGAAACAGCATCAGACGTCGCATCGAAGACTTCTCCTTGATCGGCAGTCCCACCGGCTGGCGGGACCGTTGCCCTGTCACGAGTGAGGACCCCGCTCCGCTCCCGCCGTGACGCGGGCGCGGACGGATGTCCGAGGTCCTGGGCTCCGTGCTTCGACGCGTGTGGTGGCGACTCCTGTGCCGCCACCGCTCCCGCAAGCGTCAGACCGCGGCGCCGAGGCGCGCCTTGAGCGCCTCGAACTGCGACCGGACCGCGTCCGGCAGGTCGTCGCCGAACGTCGCCAGGTGCGCCTCGATCTGCGGCACCTCGGCGCTCACCGCGGCCTCGTCGACCGTGATCAGCGCCTCGAGCGTGGCGGCATCGAGGCCGAGGCCGTCGATGTTCAGATCCGCGGCGTGCGGCACCAGGCCCAGGGGTGTCTCGTGCGCCTCGGCGTGACCCTCGCAGCGGCGGAAGATCCACTCCAGGACGCGGCTGTTCTCGCCGTAGCCGGGCCACATGAACTGCCCGTCCTCGTCCTTGCGGAACCAGTTGACGTAGAAGACGCGCGGCAGCTTCGAAGCGTCCGCCTGCTCGCCGAGCGTCAGCCAGTGCCCGAAGTAGTCGGCCATGTTGTAGCCGCAGAACGGGAGCATCGCCATCGGGTCGAACCGCAGCTGGCCGACGCCGCCGGCGGCCGCGGCCGTCATCTCCGAGCTCATCGTCGCACCGAGGAACACGCCGTGCTCCCAGTCGAAGGCCTCGCGGACGAGCGGCACGACGCTCGCGCGGCGCCCGCCGAAGAGGAAGGCGTCGATCGGCACGCCGGCGGGGTCCTCCCACTCGGGTGCGATCGCCGGATCCTGCGCCGCAGGGACGGCAAAGCGGGCGTTGGGATGCGCGGCCGGCGTCTGATCCGGACCCCGCCCACCCGTCCAGTCATTGCCGTGCCAGTCGATCAGGTGCGCGGGCGTCTCCTTGGTCATGCCCTCCCACCAGACGTCGCCGTCGTCGGTCAGCGCGCAGTTGGAGAAGACCGTGTTCTCGCGGATCGTCGCCATCGCGTTGGGGTTGGTGGCCTCGCTGGTGCCCGGTGCGACGCCGAAGAAGCCGGCCTCCGGGTTGATCGCGTAGAGGCGGCCGTCGGCGCCGAACTTCATCCAGGCGATGTCGTCGCCGACCGTCTCGACGGTCCAGCCCGGCAGCGTCGGGATCAGCATCGCGAGGTTCGTCTTGCCGCAGGCGGACGGGAACGCGCCGGTGACGAACTTCACGCCGCCCTCGGGCGAGGTGAGCTTCAGGATCAGCATGTGCTCGGCCAGCCAGCCCTCGTCGCGCGCCATCACCGAGGCGATGCGCAGCGCGAAGCACTTCTTGCCGAGCAGGGCGTTGCCGCCGTAGCCCGAACCGAACGACCAGATCTGGCGCGACTCGGGGAAGTGCACGATGTACTTGTTCTCCGCGTTACACGGCCACGCGACGTCGACCTGGCCCGGCTCGAGCGGGGCGCCGATGGAGTGGACGCACGGCACGAAAGGACCCTCGCCGAGAGCGTCGAGGGCGGCCTTGCCCATGCGGGTCATGATTCGCATCGACACGGCCACGTAGGGCGAGTCGGTCAGTTCGACGCCGATGTAGGAAATCGGCGACCCGAGGGGCCCCATCGAGAACGGCACGACGTACATCGTGCGGCCCTTCATGCAGCCCGCAAACAAGCCGTTGAGCTTGGTCCGCATCTCCTCGGGGTCGGCCCAGTTGTTGGTGGGGCCAGCCTCGTCCTCGGTCGTCGAGCAGATAAACGTGCGGTCTTCGACGCGGGCAACGTCGCCCGGGTCCGAAAGTGCGAGATAGCTGTTCGGACGCTTGGCGTCAGACAGCCGGGCGAAGGTGCCGGCCTCCACGAGTTCCTGGCAGAGACGGTCGTATTCCTCGGCCGACCCGTCGCACCACTCGATGCGATCGGGGGTGGTTAACGCAGCAATGTCGTTGACCCAGTTGAGGAGGGCGGTGTTGGTTGAGAGCGGCGTTGCGCCCATGTCAGGCCTCTGCTTCGTTTGCGACTTCGTCGGCGGTGTCGGCGTCGGGGTTGATCCCCGGCGGTAGTGGCGGGGCGCCCATGTCCACTTCAGACCCCAGTCGCACCCGGGTGGCCCTACCCA
>JBKJRO010000115.1:0-13289 GCA_046594555.1 Solirubrobacteraceae bacterium | reverse complement strand
GCGCTCTCGGAGGCGACGACTTCCTGCTCGCCGCTCTCCATGTCCTTCAGCTCGATCTTGTCCGCGCTCACGATCGCAACGTAGCGAGCACCGATCCGTGCCGCGTGCTTCAGCTGGCCCTTCATCGACCTCCCGGCCAGCTCCAGCTGCGCCGGCACCCCGGCGCGGCGGGCCTCAGCGGCGATGCGGTACGCCGCCGCGCGCGCTTGCGGATCGACGAGCGCGACGTACAGGTCCACGATCGGCTCAGGCAGCGGGCGCTCCTCGGCGGCCAGCAGGATGCGCTCGACACCAGTGGCCCAGCCGATCCCGGGCGTGGCCGGGCCGCCGAGCTCCTGCGCCAGGCCGTCGTAGCGCCCGCCGCCGCCGACGCCGCTCTGCGCGCCGAGCGCGTCGCTGGTGAACTCGAACACCGTCCGCGTGTAGTAGTCCAGCCCGCGCACCAGCGTCGGGTCCACCTCGTACGCGATCTCCGCCGCGTCGAGCATCGCCTTGACGGCGTCGAAGTGCGCCACGTCGTCCGCGTCCAGGTGGTCGACGAGCAGCGGGGCGGTCGCCATCACGGCGACGGTGCCCGGGTGATCGCTGTCGAACGCGCGCAGCGGATTCAGCTCGATGCGCTCGCGCACCTCGCCGGACAGCTCGGCCTCGTGTGCGCGCAGGTGGGCCTGGAGCAGCTCGCGGTAGCGGGCGCGCGAGGCGGGCGTGCCGAGGCTCGCCAGCCGCAGTCGCAGGCCGCGCACGCCGACCTCGTCGAGGATCGTCGCCAGGAGCAGGATCGCCTCGGCGTCCACGGCGGGGTCCTCGGCACCGATCGCCTCGGCCCCGATCTGCCAGAACTGGCGGTAGCGCCCCGCCTGCGCGCGCTCGTAGCGGAAGCACGACGACAGGTACCAGAGCTTCACCGGCTGCGGGAGCTTGTGCATCCCGTGCTCCAGGTACGCGCGCACGATCGGCGCGGTCACCTCGGGGCGCAGCGTCAGCGACCGCCCGCCGCCGTCCTCGAAGGTGTACATCTCCTTCTGGACGATGTCGGTGGACTCGCCGACGGTGCGGCGGAACAGCTCGGTCGCCTCGAAGACCGGCGTTTCGATGCGGCGGTAGCCGGCGGCTTCGAGCACGCGGCGCGTCGTCTGCTCGACGGCGTGGCGCAGCGCCGCCTGCGCGGGCAGCACGTCGAACGTGCCGCGGGGCGCCTGCGGCGTCTCGCTCACGCGGGCAGGCCCTGCAGGAACGGGTTGTCCTGGCGCTCGCGCCCCAGCGTCGTGACGCCCATGTGGCCGGGCAGGACGATCGCGTCGTCCTCGAAGCGCTCCAGCAGCCCGGCGATCGACGCCAGCAGCGTCGCGTGGTCGCCGCCCGGCAGGTCGGTCCGGCCGATCGACTGCTGGAACAGCACGTCGCCGGAGGCGAGGACCGCCGGCACGTCGGGCCAGTCCGCGTCGGGCAGGATTGCGTAGGTCACATGGCCGGGGCTGTGCCCGGGCGTGAAGACGACGTCGATCTGGAAGCCGGCCAGTTCCAGGCGCTCGCCGCCGGCGACCGTCCGCTCGGCCTCCCAGCTCTCGAACGGCCCGAAGCCCGGCCACGGCACGTAGTCCATGACGTTCGCCAGCACCTGCGTCTCCAGCCCGGGGCAGAACACCGGGGCACCCGTGGCGCGCGCGACCGGTGCCACGGCGCCGACGTGGTCGAAGTGGGTGTGCGTCAGCAGGATCGCCTCGAGCGTCACGCCCAGGTCGTCGATCGCGGCCAGCAGCCTGTCGGCCTCGTCGCCCGGATCGACGAGGACGGCGGTGGTCGCATCGGTGCCGCGACGCAGCAGATAGGCGTTCTCCTGGACGGGCCCGACGGTGAAGGAGACGACGTCCACGCGTCAGCCTCCGGAGGCCTTCTTCGCCATCCGGCGGCGATACAGCCAGAGGTCGGTGTAGTAGCTCAGCGGGATGTAGAGCAGCAGCAGGAAGCCGCCGAGCGCGATCGCGGCCGATGCGTTCTGCTTGAAGAACAGGATCAGCACCGCGACGAAGATCACGACGGCGATCAGCGAGCGGTTCGCCGCTCCGCGCCAGCTCGGCGGGCGGTTGAAGCGGTCTTCGCGCGGACGCTTCGCCCCCGGCTTGCGCTCGTCATCGCTGAGCTTGCGGCCGGTGCGGCCGCGGTTCTCGACGACGCCCGCGGCGTTGCCGCGATGCTTGGTGCTGCGCTTCTTGCGGGTCTGGGCCATGTGCGATGAAGCCTAGTGCGCGCAGGGGCTCGCGCGGGTGCCGCAGGTAGGACCTGACCTTGGAGCAGGACCCGCGTTGTACCTGCAGAACATGGTCCTCCGGGACTCGTCGATCTTCAAAGGAGCCACCGTGCACCGACGCATCATCACCCTGCTCACCTTCGCCGCCCTGCTCACCGTGCCGGCGCTGGCCATCGCCACCCCCGGCAACCGCCCCAACAACGGGAACCACGGTGCCACGGGCGCGACCGGCGCGACCGGCAACAACGGCGCGAACGGCAACGCCTACGGCCGCCTCTGCCAGAACCAGAGCAAGCAGCACGTCGCCGGAACGCCGGGCACCCCGTTCAGCCAGTGCGTCCACGCCATGCGGCTGCTCGACACCGGCAAGGCCAAGAACCCCGCCCGCGCCTGCAAGGGCCTGAGCAAGAAGCACGTCAAGGGCCAGAAGGGCACGCCGTTCAGCCGCTGCGTCAGCGCTGCGGCGAAGCTGCGCGGCAAGCACGTCGGCGCGACCGGGCCGACCGGCGCAACGGGCGCCACGGGCGCAACGGGCCCGAGCGGCTCCTGATCCACCTGTCGTTGACCTGACATCCGCGCGCCCATCAAGCGCGCAACGGAAGGGGCGCCCCTCGGGGCGCCCCTTCTGCGTTCCCGGGGTCAGCCCTCCGGCGAAGCTGCGAAGCTGCGATAGCACCAGACTCTCGGCACGCTCGTGCGTTGCCGATGTATGCACGATGTCGACGATCCGAGCGGACTCCGTGGGGCCGCCGGTGCGCCACCCGCACCGCTCGGTCGCCGTGCGCGCACGGCCGGCGGAGTTCGAACGGGTCTACCGCGAGCATCATCAGGCGATCTACCGCTACTGCAAGGCGATCCTGCGCCACGAGGAGGACGCGCACGACGCGCTCCAGAGCACGATGACGCGGGCGTACGCGGCGTTGCAGAGCGAGGAGCGCGACTTCGAGCTGCGACCGTGGCTCTTCCGGATCGCCCACAACGAGTCGATCTCGCTGCTGCGCCAGCGGCGCCCGACGGCCGAGCTCGCCGCGGCCGATGCGATGGCGGGCGAAAGCCTGGAGCGGCGCGTCGGCGAGCGGTCGGACCTGGCGGAACTGCAGGCGGATCTTGCCGACCTGCCCGAGCGTCAGCGGTCGGCACTGGTGATGCGCGAACTCAGCGGCCTGCCGCACGAGGAGATCGCCACGGCGCTCGAGATCTCACCCGGTGCGGCGAAGCAGTCGATCTTCGAGGCGCGCACCGCGCTGCACCAGTGTCGAGAGGGTCGCGACATGGCGTGTGAGGAGATCCGCAGGGCGATCTCCGACGCCGACGGCCGGGTCCTGCGGGGCCGGCGGGTTCGTGCGCACCTGCGCTCGTGCCCCGGCTGCCGTGACTTCTCGTCGGCGCTGCGCGGCCGCCCACAGCAGCTGTCCGCCCTTGCACCCCCGCTGCCGGCAGCCGCCGGGGTGGCGGTCCTCGCCCACATCATCCCGGGCGCCAAGCTCGCCGGCCTCGGCGCCGGCGCGGCGGCGACCGGCGGCGCCGGGAGTGCGGTCGCCGTGAAGGCCGCGATCGCAGTGGCGATCGTCGCCGGCACGGCCGGCGGCGTCACCGCCGTCAGCCGCAACGAGGCTCCGCCGCGGCCGGCGGTGCCCGCGACCGCACCCGCGACCGTCGGCACTCCTGCGGCCGGCGGCGCTGCTGGATCGTCCTCGGCCGCGCCGGGCTCGGCCCGTGCGGGGCACGGCGCCCGCGCACCGCACCGGACCTCGAAGGCCGCGCACGACAGCGCGCCCGCACCGGCCGGCGGATCGCCCGCGACCGGCGCGGCTCCCACCTCCTCGACGCCGGCCGGCGGGTCCTCGTCCCAGCGCGGAACCAACCCCGGGGCGACCCGGCGCACGACGAATGGCGCGCAGCGCCGCGCCGCGCGGGCACACCGGCGCGGCGCCTCCACGACGCGCGGCGCGAAGCCGGTCAAGCCCGGCCGCGTCGAGCACAAGCCTGCAACGCGGCACAAGGCGTCGCCGAAGGCCACGACACCGGCCGCGAAGTCCCCGTCCAGGACGCCGCCCGCCGTGAAGTCACCGGCACCGTCCGCGCCGGCGAACGATGCCGGAACCGCGTCGCCCGCGGCGGACTCCGGGCACAGCGCCGGGTCGCCGACGTCCTCCTGACGGCCTGAGGGCATCCGCGCGCCGGCCGCCGTCAGGCGCGACCGGCGCGATGCGTCGCAGCTGCGACGAATCCGCAACTGCGACTCTGGCGTAGAGGTCATGAAGGGTGCCTGCGGACCGCCGGCACGACCACCGTGGCGCAGGGACGCGCGCCGTCAGCGAGGGACCTCATGACCGTTGCACCAGACAGCCTGACCATCGATGCGACCGACGTGCCGGCGGCGATCGCCGCCCTGCGCGCGAACGGCCTGCGCGTCTCGACCGCTCGCCGCCTCGTCATCGAGGCGCTGTTCGCCGCCGGCGGCCCGGCGACCGCGGAGGACCTCGCCGCCGGACTCGACGGGCGACTCCCCGAGTCCGATGTCGCATCCGTGTACCGCAACCTCGAGACGCTCGAGGCGCTCGGCATCGTGCGGCACGTGCACCTGGGCCACGGCCCGGGGCGCTACGTGCTCAGCGGCGAGGCGGGCGGCGGCTTCGTGTCGTGCGAGCGCTGCGGAGCGTTCGAACCCCTGGGGCGCGCCACCCTGGCCGCGATCCGCGAGCTCGTGCTCGACCAGACGGGGTACGAACCGCGGTTCACGCACTTCCCCGTCGTCGGATGCTGTGCGGGATGCGGCGCGCCGGAGGGCGGCGATCATGCCGGTCGCTGATCCCCGGCTGCACGCCATGCCCGCGCGAGCGCGCGACGGGTCCTCGCGCTGGGCGCGAGTCAAGGCCTCGCTGACGCCCGAGGAGTGGCGCCGTGCTGCGGTCCTGGCGTTCGTGATCCTGATGCTGCACGTCGTCGGCTTCGTGCTGCTGTTCGGCGTCATCGTCCCCGCCCACCTGAGCATCGGCGGCGGTGGAGCCTTCGGCATCGGCGTCGGCCTGACCGCCTACACACTCGGTATGCGCCACGCCTTCGACGCGGATCACATCGCCGCGATCGACAACACGACGCGCAAGCTCATGACCGACGGCCAGCGGCCGCTGAGCGTCGGCTTCTTCTTCTCGCTCGGGCACTCGTCGATCGTCTTCCTGCTGGCCGCCGCCTTCGCCGCCGGCGTGCGCGGCCTGAGCGGCGCGGTCTCCGACGACGCCTCGACGCTGCACACCGCGACGGGCCTGATCGGCCCGACGGTCTCGGGCACGTTCCTACTCGTGATCGGGATCCTCAACCTGCTGGTCCTCGTCGGGATCATCAAGGTCTTCCGCCGCATGCGGCAGGGCCACTTCGACGAGGCCGAGCTGGAGGAGCAGCTGAATGCGCGCGGCCTGATGAACCGCTTCTACGGGCGCGCGACCAGGGCGGTCACGAAGCCCTGGCACATGTACCCGCTCGGCCTGCTGTTCGGGCTCGGGTTCGACACGGCGACGGAGATCGCGCTGCTGGCCACGGCGGGCACGGCCGCCGCCGGCGGCCTGCCGTTCTACGCGATCCTGTGCCTGCCGATCCTGTTCGCCGCCGGCATGTCGCTGCTGGACACGATCGACGGCGCGTTCATGAACTTCGCCTACGGCTGGGCCTTCGCCAAGCCGGTGCGCAAGGTCTTCTACAACATCACGATCACAGCACTGTCCGTCGCCGTCGCGCTCGTCGTCGGCTCGATCGAGCTGCTGTCGGTGCTGGCCGAGAGGCTCAACCTGAGCGGCGGCCTGTGGGGCTGGGTCAGCGGCCTGGACCTGAACTACGTCGGCTACGCGATCGGCGGGCTGTTCGTCGTCACCTGGGCCGTCGCGCTGACGGTCTGGCGCGTCGGGCGGATCGAGGAGCGCTGGGCCGTCGCGCCGGCGCGCGAGACGGCCTAGGCGGCGACGAGCGCGGCGACGGGCGGCCGGCCTTCGCCGCGGTGCACAATCTGCCGAGCATGCTCGATCGCGGCTGGTGTGTCCGCGAACAGCAGGCCGTCAGCGCGCAGGTGCTCGCCGACGCCGAGCGCCGACAGGACGTCGTCGTGCGCGGCAGCCACACCGGACACCAGGACCGTGATGCCGCGACGCTCCAGGTGCGTGATCGCGTCACCCAGCACCCGGGCGCCGGTTGCGTCGATCGTGGAGACGCGCGACATGCGCAGGATGATCACCCGCACCTGCGCGACGTCCGAGAGTTCGAGCAGAAAGCGATGGGCCGCCGCGAACACGAGCGGACCGTCGAGCCGGTAGGCGACGATCTGCTCGTGCAGCAGTGCACGCTCCTCGTCTGAGTGATCGCCCGTGTCGAGCGGCACCTCGTCGAGGCTGGCGCTGGCCGCGACGGCGCGCAGCGCCAGGATGACGGCGACGCCCACGCCGACCGCCACGGCGGTCACGAGGTCGACGGCGACCGTGACCGTGAACGTCAGGGCCAGGACGGCGGCGTCGCCGCGGGTCGAACGCGCGAGTGCCAGGAGCGACGCGCTCTCGATCATCTGGACCGCGGTGGCGAACAGCACGCCGGCGAGTGCGGCGAGCGGGATCAGCGCCACCAGCGGGCCCGCCGAGAAGACGACGGCCGCCAGCACGACGGCGTGGACGACGGCCGAAAGCTTCGACGACGCGCCCGCGCGGACGTTGACCGCGGTCCTGGCGATCGCGCCGGTGGCCGGGACACCGCCGAACACCGGCGCCGCGAGGTTCGCCAGGCCCTGACCGAACAGCTCGCGATCGGGATCGGTCGTGTGGTTGACGCTCATGCCGTCGGCGACGGTCGCGGACAGCAGGCTCTCCAGCGCCGCCAGCGCCGCGATCGCGAGCGCCGAGGGCAGCATCGCCCCAACCGTCGCGAGGTCGAGAAAGCCGAGCGACGGCGACGGCAGGCCGCGCGGGATCGTGCCGAGCAACGGGACGCCGAGGTCGGCCGCCTGCGCCAGCATGGTCGCGGCCGCGACGCCCAGGAGCGAGAAGGGCACGCCGGGCCGCACGCGGGCGCCGACAAGCATCACCGCTGCGACGCCCAGGGCGATCCCGATCGAGCCGGCCGACGGGCTGCCGGCGAACCTCGAGACCGCATCCGCGGCGACCTTCCAGACCTTGTCGCCGTGCGCGGCGGAGACGCCGAGCGCGGCCGGAACCTGCTGCAGGGCGATGACGACCGCGATGCCCGCCGTGAAGCCCTCGACCACCGGCATCGGCAGGTAGCGCACGTAGCGCCCGAGCCGTGCCAGCGCGAACAGCACGAGGACCACGCCGGCCATGGCCCCGATCATCAGCACACCGTCGGCGCCGAACCGGGCGACCACGGGCAGCAGGACCACCGTCATCGCCCCCGTCGGGCCCGAGACCTGCAGGTTGGACCCGCCGAACACCGCGGCGACGATGCCAGCGACGACCGCGGTCGCCATGCCCGCCTGCGCACCGAGTCCCGAGGCCACGCCGAACGCGAGCGCCAGCGGCAGCGCGACGACGGCGACCGTCGCGCCGGCGACGAGGTCGCGACCGGGGGCGCGTCGCGCCTGCGTCCAGTCGGAGCGTTGTGGGAGCAGCGCGATGACGCGGCGGTGCGCGTCGCCGAGCCCCATCAGCGGGTCTCAGCCGCGCGCAGCTCGCTGAGCAGCTCCTCGCGGTCGGTCAGCAGCTCGGTGAGGATGCGCCGCGCCGCCGTCATGACGTCGGAGACGTCGGACGTCGACAGCGTGTACCGCACGGTCGAGCCCTCGCGGGAGGACGCGACCAGGCCCGCACGCCGCAGGATCGCCAGCTGCTGCGACAGGTTGGACGGCTCGACATCGATCTCCGCGAGCAGCTCGTGCACCGCGCGCGGGCGCTCCTGCAGCAGCTCGAGCACGCGCACGCGCACGGGGTGCCCCATGGTACGGAACAGCTCGGCCTTGGCCTGGTGCAGCGGTATGCTCATCAGTTGTTGATTCTAACACTTGCTGAATTCGTCAAGTCCTCCTGAGACGATTCACAGCTTCGGCAGCGCCTGCAGCGTCAGCGCCAGGCCGACGCACAGGATCAGCGCCGCCGACACCGCCGGAAGTGCCGCGAAGACCCGTCCCCCGGTGTCCACGCGGGCGGTGATGCGCCCCGCGTGCACGACCGCGATCCCGAGCGCGGTCAGCGTCGCGGCGAGGCCCGCGCTGAAGGCGATGATCAGGACGAGCCCGAGGCCGACCTGGTGCTGGGCGATCGCCGCCAGCAGCACGACGAGCGCCGACGGGCATGGGATCAGGCCGGCCGAGACGCCCATCGCGACGAGGCTCCGTGGCGAGACGCGCTCCGGCACGTCGTGGTGATGATGCCCGGTTCCGTGGTCGTGCCCGTGGTCGTGCCCGGTTCCGTGGTCGTGCCCGGTTCCATGATCGTGCCCGTGATCGTCCTGCGCCGCCGCCCGCGTCGCCGACCGCTGGCGCAGCCGGGACCGCAGCACCGCGCCGCCGACGCCGACGACGAGCAGTCCCGAGGCGAGGTTGAGCCAGGGATAGAGGTCCTGCGGCAGCAGGTACGCCGACAGTGCCAGCGTGATCAGGCCGAGCGCGAACACGCCGATCGTGTGCGTGATCGTCACCGTCAGGCCCAGCAGCACGGCATCGCGCGAGGTCCCGCGCGTCCCGACGAGGTATGCGGCGACCATCGCCTTGCCGTGGCCGGGCGAGATCGCGTGCAGCGCGCCCCAGCCGAACGCGATCAGCAGCAGCAGCAGGAACGCGCCGCGCCCGGCCGCTGCGTCGTCGAACACCCGGGTGAATGCGTCGCCGGAGCGCTCGCGCGTCGTCGCGGCTCCCTCGCCGCGGGCGCGCGGCGCGGTGACCGTCCCCGACCCGGCGCGCACGGCGAACCGGCCGTCGCGAACGTCCTGCGGGCTGGCGAGCAGCGACTTGGGATAGGCGCGCAGCCCGTTCGTCGGGTCGCCCCGCGGGACGCTGGACCGCACCTGCGTCCCGCGGCCAGGAGCGACGATGACCGCCTTCCACCCCACGCGGCCGGCGAACGTCCCGTCGTGGACCAGCAGCGTCCCGGCGCCGCTGAGCGGCGCGGAGAGGTCGATCTCGACGCGCGTCGTGTTGAGCCCGCCCTGCCCGCGCGGCCGGGTGATCGCGCCGCCCGCGGCCAGCGTCAGCGTCAGCGGGCGACCGTCGAGCGTCGCCGTGATGCCGCGTGCGACCTCGGCCCGCTTGGCGGCGAGCACCTGACCGAGCGTCCGCCCGCGCTCCTGGAACGTCGGGATCTCGGCCTGGTCGAGGATGTAGTGCAGGTCGACCCGATCGGCGGAGACCGTGACCCGGGTCAGGTGGTTCTGGCTGAAGTTGCCCAGCGGGTGCGCGGCGGCCGGGCCGGCGAGCACCCCGGCGAGTACGAGCCCGAGGGCGGCGATGTGGCGCAGGCGGCGCATCACAGGCCTCGCAGCGCGCGGACCGCCCGCGGCGCGTAGAGCGGCGAGAAGCGCGGGTTGCGCGACAGTGCGCCGAGCAGCCACCTCCGCGCCAGGTCGGGCCGTCCGGCCGCCCGCGCGGTCATCCCCGCGTGGTAGAGGAACAGGGCGTCCCGCGAGCCCAGCTTCAGTGCCCGGCGCGACCACGGCAGCCCGTCGCGAGCGCGGCCCGACCGGGTGAGCGCCCAGCCCAGCGCATCGGCCGAGCGCACGCTCGGCGCCGCGGCCCAGGCGCGCCGCGCCAGTGCGACGCCGCGGGCCGGGCTCCCGTGGTCGGCCTCGAAGGTCGCCAGGTCGACGTCGGTGTTGACGCCGCCCGCCGCCAGCAGGCGCTGCTCGGCGCCGACCAGCGCATAGTCGCGCCGCGCGGCGGCGGTCCGGCCGGCGGCCAGTTCGGTGTCGCCGAGCGCGATGACGTACTCCGGGAGCGGCAGGACCGCGACGGCGGCGCGCAGGCGGCGGATCGCCCGCTCCGGCTGGCCCTGTGCCGCTTCGACGCGGGCGAGCCCGGCGCGTGCCGGGACGTAGCCGCCGAAGGAGAACAGCGCCTGCCGGTAGGCGCGGCGCGCCTGGGGAAGGTCGCCCGAGCCGAAGCGCAGGTTCCCGAGCAGCGTCTGCACGTAGGCGACGTTCTCCGGCGCGGCGCCGCCCGCCGAGACCGCCAGGTCCAGCGCGGAGCGGGCCCCCGCGATGTCGCCGTGCAGCTCGCGGAAGTACGACACGCGCGTATACGACGCGAGGTCGGGCTTGCGGTCGACCATCGCCTGCAGCGTGCGCCCGGCCGCCGCGTAGCGGCCCAGCTCGACCTGCGCGTCGACGATGACCCCGTACGGCCGCGTGAGCGTCGGATCGGCGCGATGGGCGGCCAGCCCGTCGCGCAGCCCGTCGGCGAACGCGTGACGCGACAGCGCGAGCGCGCCGCGCTCGGTCAGCAGGCCGGGGTCCCCCGGGGCGAGCTGCAGCCCGGCGTCGAGCGTGGCGGCTGCGCGGTTGTAGTACCCGGCGTCGCCGGTCTCGCGCACCTTCTGCAGCTCAGCCGCCGCGAGGAGCGTGTAGCCCCCTGCGACCGTCGGCTTGGCGCGGACGATCGCCTGGTAGGTCGCGATGCGCTGGTCGGTGGAGGCGCCGGGCAGCGGCTGCGAGGGCAGGGCGCGCTGCGCAGCGGCCCGGTCGGGGAGGCGGTCGCCTCCGCCGCGCAGCAGGGCCAGGACGCCGGCGGTGACGACCAGAGCGGCGAGGGCGGCGGCGAGGGCGGGAAAGTGGTTCCGGAGAGAGAGCGGCATGTCGTGAGTCCCGATCGTGCTGGTGGCTTGCTGAGTGAGCGCCCTCCTGGTGGGCGGGGCATCGCTGCCCCGCCCACCGTGAAGAGCCCTCTCTCGGGGTTGTGTCTACGGCTGCGCCGGCGTGGGCGCGTGGACCGGCTCGAAGCGCTTCAGCTCCGAGTCGAACCCGCCGTGTGGCGCTGCGACGTACGGGAACGTCGCGCGGAACGGCACGTCGTTCTGATCGACGCCGTCGCCGAGGGGCAGCTTGTTGCCCTTCAGGAACCCGCCGACGACGCGCAGCTCGATGTCCGTCGAGTCGTCCGCGAGGCGGCGACCGTTCGGGAATCCCTGCGTGTCGCCCGCGATCACGCCGAAGCGATTCGGTGCCGCGTTCGGTGCGACGCCGAGGTTGATCTTCAGCGTGTCGGTCGGCGGCGCGTTCGGCGCGATCTGCGTCAGGCCGGGAATGCCCGTCAGCAGCGCCGTGACGATGTCATCGCGGCCGGTCTCCGGGACGTTCAGGCCCGGGTACAGGATGTTGATGACCTTCGCCAGCTCCGGAGCGACGACGTACTTGCCGAAGTTCGTCGCGTCGTCGGCCGGCTGCGTCGCGTTGAAGAAGTCCTTCTTCCCGAGCGGGATGATGACCTCGTTGACCAGCGGGTTGCCCAGGCGGCTGACCTGCACGTCGCGCGAGCGACGCCGCTCGCTGTCGGACACGTGCCCCTTCAGGTGCTTGCGCACCTTCAGGTGGCTGCGACGCTGCGCGCGGACGCGGGCGTCGTAGGCGCGCCCGCTGACCGAGACGCCGGGGCGCTCGGTGCTCGACCAGACGCCGATGACCGCGTTGCTCGCGGCCGCGTCGGTGACCGGGTTGCGGTCCCGCGTGACGTCGGACTTGGGCACCTGCAGGGCGATCGTGTGGACGTTGTAGCCCGCCAGATCGTCCTTGCCCCCACCGGCGTTGCCGGTGCCGTTGCGGAAGTTGATCGCATCGAACGTCGTCCCGAGGTCGACGAAGAACGGATCGTCCACCTGGCCGGCGAAGACCTTCCCGCCACCGTTCACGCCCGCGATCGCCTGATCGGCGACGGCGCCGTAGTTCGGGATCGTCTTCGGCCCGACGTTGTTCGGCGCGACCGGGACGTCATGCGCGATGACGCGCTCGTGCACGAGCGCCCCGTTGCGGTAGCGCTCCTTCGTCACGTCGTAGAACTGCTTGATGTTGAGCTTCGGGTCGGAGATCGACGAGACGCCCGGGAGGGCGTACAGGAACGACTCCGGGTTCTCGTACCTCGTCCGGAACTTGAACTGGTAGCGGATGTCGTACACCCCGTCGCCGGTGTTGTCGACGTTCAGGTAGTACGTCGCCCGATCGTCGAAGCGGTAGAAGTTGGGGCCACCGGCCGGATCCTCGAACGGGATCCAGTTGGCGACCAGGGTCAGCGAGTTCGGCGCGTCGGGCGCGACGAACGCGTAGACGTCGGTGTCGTCCGCGGTCGGGTCGATCGACGTCAGTGGCGCTTCGCGATGGGATGAGCCCGAGCTCATCCCCACGACCAGCGCCACCGCGACGAGCGCGCTGAGCAACGCGGCGGTGAGAACGGACAGCTTTCGCATGGGTGAAACAGCTCCTCAGTGGATTGCCGGTACACCCACTGATCGCTCCAGCCGCGCACATGGATTCCTAAGTCTTCTTGCGACGGCGTTGCGCAAACGCCGGCGTCGGCGGATCAGCCCGTGCCGGCGCGGGCCAGCGCGTCCTCGATCGTCGCGCGGTTGCGGCAGACGACGTCCTGCGGAAAGCCCGTGAACGCGGCGGCCGGCGCCAGGCCGACGAGCTCGGCCTCGGCGACGATCGCGTGCCGCGCGACGGCGGCGACGACCTCGGCGAGCGACACATCGAGCGGACGCTCGACGTTCATCGACACCTGCGCGAGGCCGCCCCGGGCCGGCAGGTCCAGGCCGATCGCGCGCAGGCCCGGCAGACCCTCCGCCCCGCCCTCGCGGATCAGCGCGGCGATGCGACGCGCATCGTCCAGCGATGCGGGCGGTGCCAGCTCGACGTTGAAGGCCACGAGCGGCGGGCGCGCGGCGACCAGGACGGCGCCGGCCGTCGGGTGCGGTGCCTTCGGCCCGAAGTCCGGTCGCAGCTCACCCGCGGCCAGCCGCTCGGTCAGCACGGCCAGGCCGCCGCGGCGCAGCTCCGCGCGCGTGCGGCCCTGGGCGAGCGCTCCGTAGAGGAGGACCGGCAGCCCGAGTTCGCGTCCGAGCAGGTCGCCGAC
>JBKJRO010000122.1:0-17468 GCA_046594555.1 Solirubrobacteraceae bacterium | reverse complement strand
GCTACGTCGTGCTGCTGGCGATCACGTTCGCCGCGAACGACAGCAAGGCCATCAACGAGGGCGGCGGCTCCATCTTCGCCGTCCTCGAGAGCGCGATGGGCACCTCGTGGGTCAAGTCGGTGCTGATCATCGCCTTCATCGGCCAGGTGTTCTGCGGCATGAGCTGCATGACCAGCGCCTCGCGGATGATGTACGCGTTCAGCCGCGATGGCGCGGTGCCCGGCTCGCGGCTGTGGAGCAAGGTCAACAGCAACCGGATCCCGTTCAACGCCGTCATCGCCGTCGCCGTGCTGGCGATGATCATCACGCTGCCGGCGCTGTTCGGCAACAAGGACGGCATCACGGTCGCGTTCACGGCGGTGGTGTCGATCGGCGTGATCGGCCTGTACATCGCCTACGTCATCCCGATCTACCTGCGCTGGCGCCAGGGTGACGCGTTCAAGCCGGGCCCGTGGACGCTGGGCGACAAGTACAAGTGGATGAACCCGATCGCGGTGCTCGAAGTGATCATCGTCGTCGTCATCTACTTCAACCTGCCGTTCAGCTCGGGCGGCGTGCCGTGGGAGAGCGACTTCGAGTGGTCGCTGTTCAACTACACCCCGGTGGTCACCGGCGGCCTCGCGCTCGCGATCACGATCTGGTGGCAGGTCAGCGCCAAGAAGTGGTTCACCGGGCCGAAGCACACGATCGCCGAGATCGACGCCGAGATCGGCGCCCCGCCGCCGTTCCCGGAGGCTCCGTAAGGGTCTCGCCGTGCGGGTAGGCCCGCCGACGGCCGCGCAGGGTTGGGTCAGACCGACTCCCCTGGCGCGGCCGTCGCGGCCCCACTCGTTCGCGGAAAAGGGCCGGTTGGCATACCTTTGTGTACGGTGAGCGCATGAGCGAGACCCTTGACGTCCTCGAGCCGGCGACCGAGCAGGTGCTCGCGACGATCCCCCGTGCGGGCGTCGCGGAGACCGACGACGCAGTCGCCCGGGCGACCGAGGCGCTCCCGGCCTGGCGCGCGCTCGACCCCGGCACCCGCGCCGGCATCCTGCGCGACCTGACCGCGAACCTCGAGCACCACCACGAGGAGCTCGCGCTGCTCGAGGCGCGCAATGCCGGCAAGCCGATCGGCGCCGCCCGCGGCGAGATCGGCGGGGCGATCGCCACGTTCCGGTACTTCTCCGGCGCTCCGGAGCGGCTGCTGGGCGAGACGATCCCCGTCGCCGGCGGCGTCGCCATGACCTTCCGCGAGCCGATCGGCGTCGTCGGCCTCATCACGCCCTGGAACTTCCCGCTCGCGATCGCGTCGTGGAAGCTCGCCCCGGCGCTCGCGGCGGGCAACACCGTCGTCCTCAAGCCGGCCGAGCTGACGCCGCTGACGGCGCTGCGGTTCGCCGAGCTGGCGGCCGAGGCCGGCGTGCCCGCCGGCGTCGTCAACGTCGTCGCCGGGCCCGGCCGGACCTGCGGCCAGCGCCTCGTCGACCATCCGGGCGTCGGGAAGATCGCCTTCACGGGCTCGACCGAGGTCGGTGCGTCGATCGCCGCCTCCGCCGCCGCGACGATCAAGCGGGTCACGCTGGAGCTCGGCGGCAAGTCGGCGAACGTCGTCTTCGCGGACGCGGACGTCGAGGGCGCCGCAGCCGCCGCGCCCTGGGCCGTGTTCGACAACGCCGGCCAGGACTGCTGCGCACGCTCGCGCATCCTCGTCGAGGCCTCCGCGGTCGACCGCTTCCTCGCCGCACTGGAGCCCGCCGTCGCCGGCATCCGCGTCGGCGACCCGCTCGACGAGGCGACCGAGATGGGGCCGCTGATCTCGGCGGCCCAGCGCGACGCCGTCGGCTCGTTCTTGGACGACGGTGCGACGATCGCGATCCGCGGCTCGGCGCCGGACGGACCCGGGTTCTGGTTCGCGCCCGCGATCCTGCACCCCGTGGACCCGGCATCGCGCCCGGCGACCGAGGAGATCTTCGGCCCGATCGCGTGCGTGATCCCGTTCACCGGCGAGGCCGAGGCGATCCGGATGGCCAACGACACGATCTACGGGCTTTCCGGATCCGTGTGGACCCGCGACGGAGCGAAGGCGCTGCGCGTCGCGCGCGCCGTCGAGGCGGGCAACCTCTCGATCAACTCGAACAGCTCGGTCCGCGTCACGACGCCGTTCGGCGGGTTCAAGCAGAGCGGCTACGGCCGCGAGCTCGGGCCCCGCGCGACCGACGCGTACACCGAGGTCAAGACCGTCTACTACCGCACCGAGGAGGGCTAGGACCCATGGCCGGACGTCTGGAGGGCAAGGTCTGCGTCGTCACCGGCGCGAGCGGGGGCATCGGGTCCGCGACGGTCGAGGCGTTTCAGCGCGAGGGCGCCAAGGTCGTCGGCGTGGACCTGGTTGAGAACGCCCCCGGCGACGTCTCGCTGGCGGTCGACGTCACCGAGGAGTTCGCAGTCGAGCAGATGTACGCGCAGATCCGCGAGGAGTTCGGCGCGATCCACGTCCTGTTCAACAACGCGGGCATCTCACCGACGGACGACGACTCGGTCCTGAAGACGGGCCTCGACGCCTGGCAGCGGGTCCAGGACGTCAACCTCAAGTCGGTCTTCCTCTGCTGCCGCTTCGGCATCCCCCACCTGCTGGACAACGGCGGTCCCCACCGCGGATCGGTGATCAACACCGCGTCGTTCGTCGCGACGCTCGGCGCCGCGACGTCCCAGATCTCCTACACCGCCAGCAAGGGCGGCGTGCTCGCGATGTCGCGCGAGATGGGGGTCGAGTTCGCCCGGCAGGGCGTGCGCGTCAACGCGCTCTCCCCCGGCCCCGTCGACACCCCGCTGCTGCGCGAGCTGTTCGCCAAGGACCCCGAGCGCGCCGCGCGCCGCCTCGTGCACGTGCCGATGGGCCGCTTCGGCCACGCCGAGGAGATGGCGAACGCGGTCGTGTTCCTGGCCAGCGACGAGTCCTCGTTCATCACGGCGTCGAACTTCCTCGTCGACGGCGGGATCAGCGGCGCGTACACCACGCCGCTCGGCGACCCCGTTTAGCGGACGGCGACGTCGTACCCGGCGTCGCGCAGCGCCGCGACGACGCGCTCGGCGTCCTCGCGCCCGCGGGTCTCCAGCACGAGCTGGACGCCGGTCTCCAGCACGTGCAGGTCCACGCCCTCACGCACGTGCGCGGCGTCGATGAGGTTCGCGCCCGCGTCGGCGACGGTCGCCAGCAGGCGCGCCAGCCCGCCCGGGCGGTCCGACACGCGCGTGAACAGGACCAGGCGCCGGCCGACCCGGCTCTCGTGCAGGCGGGCGACGGCGGCGAGCAGGCCGGTGTCGACGTTGCCGCCGCTGAGGATCACGCACGTCGTCCCGTGTGCGGCAGGCGTCACGCTGCCCGCCAGCAGCGCGGCGACCCCGACGGCGCCGGCGCCCTCGACCACGAGCTTGGCGCGCTCGGCGAGCAGCACCATCGCCTCGGCGATGTCGTCCTCCTGTGCCACGGTGACCTCGTCGACCCAGCGGCGCACCAGCCCGAGCGTCAGGTCGCCGGGCCGCTTCAGCGCCACGCCGTCGGCGATCGTCGTGGCGCCGGGAACCTCGACCGGCTCGCCGCGCTCGAGCGACGGCGGGAACGCGGCGACCGCGGCCGCCTGCACGCCGACGACCTCGACCTCCGGCCGCGCCGACTTGACGGCGATCGCCACGCCCGACGCCAGCCCGCCGCCGCCGAGGCAGACGACGACCTTCGCCAGGTCGGGGATCTGCTCGAGCAGTTCCAGGCCCAGCGTGCCCTGCCCGGCGACGATGTCGGGATCGTCGAACGGGTGGATGAAGGCCATCCCGCGCTGCGCGGCCAGTTCACGCGCCTGCGCGACACAGCCGTCGACATGGGCGGGTCCGGTGACGACGGTCGCGCCGAGGGTGCGACAGCCCTCCACCTTCGACAGCGGCGCGCCGGGCGGCATCACGACCTCGCAGGGGACGCCGCGCTGGCGCGCGGCCAGCGCAACGGCCCAGGCGTGGTTGCCGGCGCTCCCCGCGATGACGCCCCGGTCGGCGTCCGCGCCGAGCGCCGCGAGCTTCGCCGTCGCTCCGCGGATCTTGAACGAGCCGGCGCGCTGCAGGTTCTCGGCCTTCAGCAGCACGCGGCCGCCGGCGCGCTCGCCCAGGGTCCAGGAGTCCAGGACCGGGGTGCGGCGCGCGACGCCGACGACGACCTCGCGCGCGCGGGCGATGTCGTCGGCGGTGACGTCGCCCCGGGACGGCATCACGGCAGCGCGACGATCGCGTCGATCTCCACAGCTGCGCCGAGCGGAAGCGACGCGACGCCGATCGTGCTGCGCGCCGGCGGCTCCTGGGGGAAGAACGCCGCGTAGGCCTGGTTGACCTCGGCGAACGTCCCCATGTCGGTCACGTAGACGCCCATCCGCACGGCGTCCGCCAACTGGGCGCCCGCGGCGCGGCAGACCGTCGCCAGGTTCTCCAGGCACTGCACCGTCTGCGCGCCCACGGACCCCTCGACGAGCTCACCGGTTCCCGGATCCAGCGGTGTCTGCCCGGAGCAGAACAGCAGGCCACCCGCGCGCACCGCGTGGCTGTAGGGACCGACGGCGGCCGGCGCGCCGGGGGCGGTCAGGGTCTCGCGGTGATGGGACATTCGGCCTGCTCCAGGGTCGTGGACGGACGGACGGGATGCTGCGCCCGATCCTCCCAGAACCGGCTACCGTCCAGGGCGATGGCCCTCCGATCCGCCGTGGCCCCGCGAACCGTCCTGCTCGCGGTGCTGTCCGGGCTGGCTGCTGCACTCACCGCGACGGCCCCGGCCGGCGCCGTCCTCGCGACCACGCCGTGCTCCGGCGGCGACCTGCGCTGCGCGACGCTGAGCGTCCCGCTCGACCGCTCCGGGACCGTCCCGGGGGCGATCGACCTGAACGTCCGCCGGCTGCCGGCCCGCCCCATCGGAACCGCGACGACCGAGGCCGTCGTCGCCCTCGCCGGCGGTCCGGGCCAGGCGGCGGCACCGCTCACGGCCGACTTCGCCGAGGCGCTGTCGCCGCTGCTCGCCGACCGTGACCTGATCGTGTTCGACCAGCGCGGCACCGGCCAGTCGGGTCCGCTGTCCTGCCCCGGCTCGGACTCGGGGCCCGTCGCGACATGCGCCCGGTCCCTCGGCCCGGCCCGCGGGCTCTACCGGTCGATCGACAGCGCCGACGACATCGAGGCGCTGCGCCAGGTCGGGGGCTACGACAAGCTCGTCATCTACGGCGTCTCCTACGGGACGCGCGTCGCCCTGAGCTACGCGTCGCTGTACCCGCAGCACGTGTCCGGTCTGGTGCTGGACTCGGTGGTCCCGGTGGAGGGCCAGGACGCGTTCTCGCGCCCGTCGTACGCGGCGCTCGGACGGGTCCTGGCCCAGCTGTGCGCCGACGAGCGCTGCCGCCACATCACCGCCTCGCCGAGCGCCGACCTGCGCGCGCTGCTGGCGCGCCTGAAGCGACACCGCATCAGCGGCCGGATCATCGATCCCGACGGCACGCGGGCCAAGGTCACGCTCACGCGTGCCGGCATCTGGCAGATCCTCCTCGCGGGCGACCTCAACCCGTCGATGCGCGCCGACCTGCCGGGCGCGATGCGGGCGGCCCTGCGCGGCGACCCGACGGCGGCGCTGCGACTGCGCGCGCGTGCCGACGGCCTGACCGGGACCGCGGCGACGCACGACGACGGCGTCAACGAGGTGCTGTTCGCGACCACGCGCTGCGAGGAGACGGCGTTCCCGTGGGATCGCGACGCGGGAACCGCCGCCCGCGAGCGCCAGGCCGATGCGGCCGCAGCGGCGTTCCCGGCCGGAACGTTCGCCCCGTTCGACGCCTCCTTCGCGCTGTCCTCGAGCATCATGCCGCTGTGCGTCGGCTGGCCGACCGCCTCCCCCGCGCCGGCCGCGCTGCCGTCCCCGCCTGGCGTCCCGACCCTCGTGCTCGCCGGCGCGGACGACCTGCGCACCCCCGTCGAGCAGGCGCGCGCCGCGGTCGCGGGGATCCCCGGCGCGCAGATCGTCACGATCCCGGCGACGGGCCACTCGGTGATCGGCAGCGACCTCGGGCACTGCGCCGCCGACGCCGTGAAGGCCTTTGCGGCCGGCAGCCCCGCGGCCGCCTGCGGCCCGCCCGACACGACCTTCTCACCCTCACCGATCCCGCCGCCCACGCTGCGCCGCGTCCGCGGCGGCACGCGCCGCACGCGGACGCTCAACGCGGTGCTCGCCACGATCCAGGACGTCAAGCGCCAGATCGTCGGTGACGCCATCGCCTCCGGCAGCGGCGTCACGAACGGCTCGCGGACGGGCGGCCTGCGCAGCGGCCTGGCGATCTTCGCCAACGGCCTGATCACGCTCCGCAAGGTCGTCTACGTTCCCGGGGTCGAAGTGTCGGGCTTCGTCGCGCTGAGCGCCGCAGCGGGGAGGACCCAGCTGCTCGTCCGCGGCTCGGCCGCCTCCCGCGGCACCGTGTCGATCAGCGCCTCCGGGCGCGCCACCGGGACGCTCGGCGGGCGGAACTTCGACACGCCGATCGTCACCGCGAGCCGTTCGCGTGACGGCCTGGCGACCCCGGACTTCGCCAGCCCGGCCCTGCGCCTGCCCTGATGGCCAACGCGCTCGCTGGCGAGAGCTCGCCCTACCTGCTCCAGCACGCCGGCAATCCGGTGGACTGGCTGCCGTGGGGCGAGGCCGCGCTGGCCCGGGCACGCGACGAGGACCGCCCGCTGCTGGTCTCGATCGGGTATTCCAGCTGCCACTGGTGCCACGTGATGGAGCGCGAGAGCTTCGAGGACGAGGCGACGGCAGCGCTGATGAACGAGCACTTCGTCTGCGTCAAGGTGGACCGCGAGGAGCGCCCCGACGTCGACGCGCTGTACATGGCGGCGGTCCAGTCGATGACCGGGCACGGCGGCTGGCCGCTGAACGTCTTCCTGACGCCCGAGCAGGTGCCGTTCTACGGCGGGACCTACTTCCCGCCGGCCCCGCGCCACGGCATGCCGTCGTGGCCGCAGCTGCTGCTCGCGATCGCCGATGCCTGGAAGGAGCGCCGCAGCGAACTGCGCGCCGACGCCGCCGCGGCGATCGAGCACCTGTCCGGCGGCGCGGCCCTGGTCCCCAGCGACGATCCGCTGACGCCCGCGCTGCTCGACGAGGCGGTCGCCGGGCTGCGCAGCACGTACGACAGCGTCAACGGCGGCTGGGGCGCGGCCCCGAAGTTCCCGGCCGCATCGGCGATCGAGTTCCTGCTGGCCCGCGGCGAGCCGGCGATGGCGCTGCAGTCGCTGCGCGCGATGGCCTCCGGCGGCATCCACGACCAGGTCGGCGGCGGTTTCTCGCGCTACAGCGTCGACGGCGCGTGGACGGTGCCCCACTTCGAGAAGATGCTGTACGACAACGCGCTGCTCGCCCGTGCCTACCTGCATGGCTTCCTCGTCAGCGGCGACCCGGTCCTGCGTCGCACGTGCGAGGAGACGCTCGACTGGGCGCTGCGCGAGATGCTCGCGCCGGACGGGGGCTTCCACAGCGCGCTCGACGCCGACTCCGAGGGGCACGAGGGCCGCTTCTACGTCTGGACGGTCCCGCAGCTGATCGCGGCGCTCGGCCCGGACGCCGACGTCGCGCTGGAGTGGTTCGGCGCCACGGACGCCGGCAACTTCGCCGAGGGCGGCGCCGGCGCGAACGTGCTCGAGTCGCGCGGCCCCGAGCCCGGCGCCGCGACCCGGGAGCGCATCCGCGCGCGGCTGCTGGCGGTCCGCGCGGAGCGGGTGCGCCCGGCGACCGACGACAAGCGCCTGACGAGCTGGAACGCGCTGATGATCGCCGCGCTCGCCGACGCCGGAGCCGCGCTGGACCGCCCCGACTACCTCGATGCCGCGCGCGACACGGCCGGTTTCGTGCTGGACCGCCTGCGCACCCCCGAGGGCCGGCTGCTGCGCACGTACAACCGCGGCGCGGCCAAGATCCCGGCGTTCCTGGAGGACCACGCGTTCCTGCTCGAGGCGCTGCTGACGCTCTACGAAGCGAGCTTCGAGGAGCGCTGGTTCACCGAGGCGCGCGAGCTGGCCGACGTCGTGCTGGAGCGCTTCGCCGACGCCGATCGCGGCGGGTTCTTCTCCACCGCCGGCGACGCCGAGCACCTCGTCGCGCGACGCAAGGAACTCGACGACCACCCGATCCCGGCCGGCGGGTCCAGCGCGGCGCTCGGGCTCCTGCGGCTGGAACTGCTGACCGGCGAGTCGCGCTACGGCGACGCGGCACGGGGACACCTGCGCCTGCTCCACCCGATCGCCGCGCGCCATCCCGGCTCGTTCGCGCACACGCTGCGCGCGATCGACCTCGAGGTCGGCCCCTCGCGCGAGGTCGCGCTGGTCGGCGCGGACACCGGGCCGCTCGCCGCCGTCGTGCGCGGCAGGCTGCGCCCGCGCCTCGTGCTCGCCGGCTCCGCGCACGCGTCCGACACGGTCCCGCTCCTCGCCGGGCGCGGCCCCGTGAACGGCCATGCCGCGGCCTACGTCTGCGAGCGCTTCGCCTGCCGGCAGCCGGTCACCGATCCGGTGGACCTGGCCACGCTTCTCGACGCGCCGTAGCCCGGCCGGCGGGGCCGGCTCGCTCGGTTTCGTAGGCTGTCGATCCCTCGTTCCTCCCGACGCAACGGAGTCCCTCCTCCCCCATGAGCCGCCTCCTCACGATCGCCGCCGGCCCCCGCGCCAAGTGGGTCGTCCTCGCCGCCTGGCTGGGCGCCGTCTTCGCCTTCAGTGCGCTCCAGCTGCCCGCGAAGTTCGACAAGGTGCAGAAGAACGAGTCCACCTCGTTCCTGCCCGCCAAGGCCGAGTCGACGAAGGCGCTCACCGCGCTGCAGGAGATCCAGAGCGGCAGCGAGCGCGTGACGATGGTCCTCGTCTATCGCAACCCCTCTGGGCTGACGGCCGCGAACCGCGCCACGATCACCCGGGCTCGCACGACGCTCAACGGCCTTGACCTGCCCGCGACGAAGGCGTTCGCCCCACCGGTGATCTCGAAGGACGGCACCGGCGCGCTGCTGCTCGCGGACATCGAGACCGACGGCGTCGGCAAGACCATCCAGGACCCCGTCGAGAAGGTCCGCGAGACGGTCAAGGACCCGGGCGGCGGGTTGCAGGTGAAGGTCACAGGATCGGCCGGCTACTCCGCCGACGCGATCAAGATCTTCGAGAACATCAACGGCACGCTGCTCCTGGCGGCCGTCGCGCTGGTGATCCTGCTGCTGATCCTCATCTACCGCAGCCCGGTCTTCTGGCTCATCCCGCTGACCGCCGTCGGCTTCGCCGAGATCACCAGCCGCTCGCTCGGGTACCTCGTCGCCAAGGCGGGCGTCACGGTCAACGGGCAGTCCTCTTCGATCCTCTCGATCCTCGTCCTCGGTGCCGGCACCGACTACGCGCTGCTGCTCGTCGCCCGGTATCGAGAGGAACTGCGGCGCGAGCCCGATCGGCACGTGGCGCTGGCCACGGCGCTGCGCACGGCCGGCCCGGCGATCGTCGCCTCCGGCGTGACCGTGATGATCGCGCTGCTGTGCCTGTCCTTCGCGGACGTCAACGGCACCGCCGGCCTGGGCCCGATCGGCGCGATGGCGATCGCGATCGCGATGATCTCGATGCTGACGCTGCTCCCGGCGCTGCTGGCGGTGTTCGGCCGCTGGCCGTTCTGGCCGTTCATCCCCCACCTCGGCGATCGCGGCAGCGACGCCATGCACGGGCCCTGGCGACGCACCGGCGACCGCATCGCCGCGCGCCCGCGGCCGGTGTGGATCGGCGCGATCGTGGTGCTGCTGATCCTCTGCCTGGGCTGGATCAACTACAGCTCGGCGCTGACGCAGGGCAATTCGTTCCGCGGCGACGTCGAGTCCGTCCAGGGCCAGAAGCTGCTGTCCAAGGCGTTCCCCAGCGGCGCCAACGCCCCGACGGACGTCATCGTGCCCGACCGGGCCCGGGTCGCGGCGGTCCGCCGCGCCGCGGCGGCGGTCGGCGGCGTGTCGAGCGTCAAGCTCGCCAAGCAGGGCCCGTCCGGCACGCAGCTCTCGGTGACCCTCAAGCCGGACCCGTACTCGCCCGCGGCGTTCGACATCGTGCCGAGGCTGCGGGTGGCGGCGAAGGCGGCGGGCGGGCCGCAGGTGCTCGTCGGCGGACCGACGGCCGTCGAGCGCGACCTGCGTCAGTACTCCACGCGCGACACGAAGCTCATCATCCCGATCGTCCTGCTCGTCGTGCTGCTCGTGCTGATCGTGCTGCTGCGAGCGGTCGTCGCCCCGCTGCTGCTCGTCGGCACCGTGATCCTGTCGTTCTTCGCCGCGCTCGGGACGACCTATGTCGTATCGGACTGGATCTTCGGGTTCCCCGGGAGCGATCCGTCGCTGCCGCTGTTCGCGTTCGTCTTCCTCGTCGCGCTGGGCATCGACTACAACATCTTCCTCATGGCGCGCGTGCGCGAGGAGACGCTGAAGTACGGCACGCGCGCGGGCATGATCCGCGGGCTGGCGATGACGGGTGGCGTCATCACCTCGGCCGGCATCGTGCTCGCGGGGACGTTCGCGGTGCTCGGCGTGCTGCCGCTCGTCTTCCTCACCGAACTCGGCTTCGCGATCGCGTTCGGCGTCCTGCTCGACACGTTCCTCGTGCGGTCCGTGCTCGTTCCGGCGCTGGTGCTGGACATCGGCCAGAAGGTCTGGTGGCCGTCGCGGCTCGCACATGAGGGCGAGCCCGGTGGGACGACGGTCGAGGAGGAGCACGAGGAGGACGACGACGTGGCTGCTGCGACGGTTCCTGCCTGAGGGTTGGTGGTCGTGGGCGATCCGGCTCGTCTTCCCCGGGGGCGGAATTCGGCGGGGCCGAATTCCGGATTTCCCCGGGGATGCCGCCCGGACGCCCTCGGATAGCGCCTTCGGGACCGACCGAGCAGCCGGTGATGACCGCTTGGCCGACCGTCAGTCGCACACGTTGACGGGCGCTCGGCGCGGATGACGCCGGGCGGGGAATCCGCGGGATCCGCAGGATGCGGATCCCAGCGCCCGCAAGGCGGACGTCCGCGCCGAGCGCCAACCACCGCGCCGGAGAACGTCCCGGACCGAGCGGGCTACAACACCGGCAGGTAGCGGTCCAGCTCCCACTGGGTGACCTGCACCCGGTACTCCTCCCACTCGCGGCGCTTGATCTCCACGAAGCGGTTGAACATGTGCTCGCCGAGCGCGCGCAGGACCAGCTCGGACTCCGCGGTCAGCTCGATCGCCTCGCCGAGCGTCTCGGGCAGCTGCTCGATGCCCAGGCGCCGCCGCTCGTCGGGCGCCAGGTGGTAGAGGTTCTTGTCCATCGGCTCGGGCAGCTCGTAGCCCTGCTCGATCCCCTCCAGGCCGGCATGCAGCAGCGTCGCGAACGTCAGGTAGGGGTTGCACGCCGGGTCCGGGCAGCGCAGCTCCATCCGCGTCGCCTCCTCCTTGCCGGGGTGGAAGTGCGGGACGCGCACGAGCGCCGACCGGTTGCGGCGAGACCACGCGACGTGGACGGGCGCCTCGTAGCCCGGGACCAGGCGCTTGTAGGAGTTGACCCACTGGGCGAAGATCGAGCTCAGCTCGCGGGCGTGCCGCAGCTGGCCGGCGATGAAGGCCTTGCCGACGTCGCTCAGGAAGTACGGGTCGTCGGCGTCGTGGAAGGCGTTCGCGCCGCCCTTGGAGAGCGACATGTGCGTGTGCATGCCGGACCCGTTCTCGCCGAACAGCGGCTTGGGCATGAACGTCGCATGCCAGCCGTACTTCATCGCGTATTCCTTGACCGTGATGCGGTAGGTCATGCAGTCGTCGGCCATCTTCAGCGCGTCGGAGTGGCGCATGTCGACCTCGTGCTGGCTCGGCCCGACCTCGTGATGGCTGTACTCGACGTCGATGCCGAGCTGCTCCAGCGCCAGGACCGTCTCGCGGCGCACGTCGGACCCGGCGTCGAGCGTGGTGAGGTCGAAGTAGCCGCCCTCGTCGAGCACCTCGGTCCCGTTCTTGTCCTTGAACAGGAAGTACTCGAGTTCCGGGCCGACGTTGAACGCGTCGAAGCCCATCGCCTGCATCCGCTCGATCGCGCGGCGCAGCACGTGGCGCGGGTCGCCCTCGTAGGGCGTGCGCTCCGGCGTCAGGATGTCGCAGAACATGCGCCCCACGCCCTGCTCCTCGGGCCGCCAGGGGAGCACCGCGAAGGTCGTCGCGTCGGGCATGGCGATCATGTCCGACTCCTCGA
This sequence comes from Solirubrobacteraceae bacterium, assembly GCA_046594555.1. GTDB lineage: Bacteria > Actinomycetota > Thermoleophilia > Solirubrobacterales > Solirubrobacteraceae > F1-60-MAGs163. The sequence continues at coordinate 5,210 of JBKJRO010000122.1, read as the reverse complement.
TCGCGTTGAAGCCGGTGATCGACGATCCGTCGAAGCCGATCCCGTTCTCGAACGCGTCGTCCAGTTGGTCGCGGCCGATCGAGAACGACTTGAGCTGCCCGAGGACATCGGTGAACCAGAAGCGGATGAAGCGGATGTCGCGCTCCTGGCAGAGCGCGACGACGTCCGCGGCGGTCCTCGGGGCGTCGGCCATGCCGCGCACCCTAGCGAGGAGCTACGGCGTCGCGGGTCCGCCGGACAGCCAGCGGCGCGCCCAGGCGTGCAGCTCGCCGACGGCGGGTGCGAGGTCGCGGCCCATCGGCGTCAGCGCGTAGTGCACCCGCACCGGCGGCCCGGGCTCGACGCTCCGCACCACCAGGCCGCGCTGCTCGAGCTCTTTGACGCGCTCGGACAGCAGCCGGTCGGAGATGTCCGGGATGCACGCGGCGACGTCGGAGAAGCGCAGCGGCTCGCGCGTCAGGAGGACCGCGATGATCGCGCCGGTCCAGCGGCGCCCGATCAGCTCGATGGCTTCGTGGTACTGCGGGCAGCAGGGCGTCCCCGGCGGCGCGGTGGCCGCCGGCGGGACCGCGGTGCTCGGCTCGATCACGACAGGCGCTCCCGGTCGCCGATCAGGCTGCAAGCAGCCGGTTCTCTTCGGTCGAGCCGTCGACCGGCACGTCGCCGGCGACGTTCACCATCGCGGTGAACCCCTCGAGCGCCACGAAGGCGATCGCCTCGAGGATCTGCTCGTCGGTCCAGCCGAGTTCGCGCGCCTCCTCGTGCAGGTGGATCGGCGGCTGCTCGCGGTCGACGACGAGACCGTGCAGGTAGTGCAGCAGCGCCGCCTGCTTCGGGTCGCCCGAATCGAACCGCTTGGCAGCCCCGATCTCGTCGAGCTTCAGGCCGTGCAGACGAGCGGACCGCCCGTGCGCGGCGAGTCCCGGCTCGGACCCGTAGTGCTCGGCGACGGCGAGCGACAGGCGCTCGAGCGTGGCCGCGTCGAGCGAGCCGCCCCGGAGCTCGGAGCGGAAGCGCGCGAAGCCGCGCAGGGCCGCGGGCGAGCCGGCCAGCACGCCGAGGAAGTTCGGCAGCTGTCCCGCGGCGGCGAGCGCGCCGCGCAGCACCGGGACCGAGCCGTCGGGGGCGCTGAGTTCGTCGTGGACGTCGAAGCGGCTGATCGCGGGCATGGTGTGCCTCTCGGGAGGTCGGGGGAAGGCGGGAGGTTCGTTCGCGGTCGAAGGGGCTGTGGCCTGGAGCTACTTGCTTACTGTTCGTAAGTCTAGTCTGCCTTGACGCTCTGTCAAGCGGAGTGACGCGTCGCACACACGCACTACCCCCCAGTACGAGCGATCGAACCCGCCGGATCGCGGATGTGGGCAGGGGGCAGCCGCCACGGCGCCAGCTTCGCGCACGCGGGACCCGTGCCGGTGAAGGCGCTGTGAACGCCGGCGGGGAGCGCGGTCAGCGGTTCGAGCGCACCGACGCGCGGCCGGCCGAGATGACCCCGAGGACGCGTGCGGCGCCCCACGTGAGGTCGTAGTCGACGCCGTCGGCATACGGGCCGCGATCGACGACGACCGCGTGGACGACGCGGGTGCCGTAGGCGAGCGTGACCTCGGTGCCGCACGGAAGGGTGCGGTGCGCCAGGCCGATGAGCTGCTTCGTCAGCGTGTTGCCGCACGCGGTGCTCCGCCCGTACCAGCCGGGGCCGTACCAGGTGACGACGCGTGTGTGCGCGAGACGCGGCGTGGCGCGTCCGCGACCGCGGCTCGCCCCCGAGCAGCGCGGCGCGTGATCGACGATCGCCTTGATCGTGATCGGGCCGGCGATGCCGTCGGCGGTGATGCAGCGCGAGCGCTGGAAGCGCTTCACGGCGCGCTTGGTGAGCGGGCCGAAGTGCGCCGTGGCATTCGCCTCGAGCAGGCCGAGCTGGTGCAGCGCGCTCTGAAGCTGGCGGACGTCGCGGCCCTCCATCGGGGCCTTCAGCGTCCGGCTGCCGAGCGAGGTCGCGGCGCCGGCACTGCCGACGCAGACGAGCAGCAGGACCAGGCCCAGCAGGACGGCCCAGAGCGCGATCCGGTCGGGGCTGGCGGCCACCGGGCGCGGCGCGCGGCGCGGCGGCTGAAGATCCGGGGCGGGCGGCGCGTCGAACAGCGGGCGGCGGCGAGGGGCGGTGGCGCGCGGCTCGCTGACCTGGACGGTGCGCCGGCCCGGGCGCTGCGGCACGGCGGACAGGTGCTGGTGCGTCATCGCGGCCGGGCGAATGGTCCGCCCACCGTCGAGGGCGCGCAGGCGCGGGGTCTGCGGATCGTCGTCGCCGGCGCGTCGCGCCTCGATCCGTGCCCGTACATCCTCGACCTCAGCCCACCATGAGTGGGCCTCGTGTGCCGACATGCGTCGTCCGTCCTCTTTCGAAGGCTTACGGGGTTAGCTGACGGGCTCGCGCTGAAAGAGCTGCGCTACGCCGGAAGACCGGCGATTCGCCCCAACCTGTGGGTCCCCCGCTCCCATGGCGGATCCGCTCACTGGCGGCTGTCCGACGGGATTCAGCGGTTGTTGACGAAGAGAACCCTAGCGTGCGCCCTGGGTTACGCCACGCAAGATCCCCTGCAGCTGCAGGAATCGCAGGATCGCTGTCGGGCGGGTGCTAGCGCCCGGCGACGGCCGCGATGTAGTTCGCGACGTTCTTGGCGTCCGGGCCTCGCAGGAGCAGGGCCGGCATGTTGCCGTTCCCCTGCGCACGGCCGAGCTGGATCGCGTTCGTGACGAGCGCGGCCGGCGGCTGCAGCACGTCGAGGTTCGGGCCGACCTTGCCATTGGAGTTGGATGCCCGCAGCGTGTGGCACGTGGCGCAGTTGTTCGCGAACAGCGTGCGGCCCTTGGCCTCGGCACTCGTGAGGTCGACGCCGCCGACGGCGCTGCGAGGCGCGTCGCTGTGGTTCTTGACGAGCAGCGCGAACGGCAGCGCCAGACCGACGCCGACGATGGCGATCGCGAGGCCGGCGTAGAGCACGCCCTTGCCGCCCTTCGATGGCGTCCCGTCCGCCGGCTTGCTGCCGGCGAAGGCGAACGCGACCACGGCCAGGCCGGTCACGATGAACAGTGCCGAGAGTGCTCCGAGGGCGATCATTCCGGCGCGGAGCCTACAACGCCGCCCGCCCGGATGGTCGTCCCACCGACGCCCGTCATCGCCTGCGGCCCTGGGCGAAGGACATGACGGGCGGAGCGACGGCGCGGAACCCGGCCGGGTCGGCGGCCGCGCCGGCCCGCTCGTGGCGCTCGAGTTCGCGGGCGTCGAGGGGCGAGAAGTCCTTGACCTCGGCCAGGATCCGGGCGGGTGCCTGCAGCGCGGTGATGCGCCGGACGAGGACGTTGATCCCCCCTCCCGCGGCGGGATGACGCTCCAGGCGCCCCTCGGCGACGACGAGCGGCTCGGTCCGCACGGTGAGCCGGTACTGCTCGTAGACCCGGCCCGGGACGACGAGGTTGATGGTCCCGTGCTCGTCCTCCAGGAGCATGAAGCAGATCCCGCTCGCCGTCCCGGGGCGCTGGCGCGCGACGACGAGGCCGCCGACCCGGACGGGAGCCCCGTGGGCGATCCCCGGCAGGGCGTCGCCGGCCACGGCGCCGCGCTCGGCCAGGCCGGCGCGCAGGAGCGCCATCGGGTGCGTAGCCGTGGTCAGGCCGGTCGTGCGGTAGTCGGCGAGCATCGCCTCCCAGTCCCCCAGTTCGCGCAGGTCCGGCGCCGCCGGCAGGTCGAGCGGCAGCGCCAGCTGCGTCCCCCCGCGCGCGGCCGCGGGCGGCGTCGCGACGCCGAGCCGCCAGAGGACGCGACGGCGGGCGAAGCGGCCCTCCCCGCCGGCCAGGGCATCGCACGATCCCGACCAGGCCAGCTGTTCCAGTGCGGGCCGTCCTGCACCTGCCCTGGATGCCAGGTCGTCGAGCGAGCCGAACGGCCCGTGCGCCTCGCGCTCGGCGACCAGCGCGGCGACCTCCTCCCGCTTCACCCCCAGGATGTAGCCCAGGCCGACGCGGACCGCGCCCTCGGGCGTGACGGTGCAGCCGACGGCGCTGGCGTTGACGTCCGGCGGGTCGACGGGGATGCCGCGGCGCTGGGCGTCGTGGACGAGCGCGTCGGGCGGGTAGAAGCCCATCGGCTGCTCGTCGAGCAGCGCAGCCAGGAACTCCGGGCCGTAGTGCCCGCGCAGCCACGTCGACTGGTAGGCCAGCAGGCCGAAGGCCGCACCGTGGGCCTTGGGAAAGCCGAAGCCCGAGAACCCCGAGACCATCGTGAAGACCGCCTCGGCCTGCTCGACGGTGACGGCGGGGTGCCTGGCCATCGCCCCCTCGACGAAGCGCCGGTGATGGGACTCGATCGCCTCCGCAGAGCGCTTGCGGCTCATCGCCCGGCGCAGCCCCTCGGCCTCCCCCACGCTGAAGCCGGCGAACGCCTGCGCCACCTCGAGCACCTGGTCTTGGAAGATGATCGTGCCGAGCGTGTCGCGCAGCGCCGGCTCGAGCGACGGATGCAGGTAGGGGATCTGAAACGAGGGATCGGCGCGCAGCCGCTGGCGGCGCTCGATGTACGGGTTGACCGCGCCGCCGACGATCGGCCCCGGGCGGACGATCGCCACCTGGATCGTGATGTCGTCGAGGTTCTCGGGCCGCGTGCGCCGCAGCGAGCCCATCTGCGCGCGCGACTCGATCTGAAAGACGCCGGTCGTGTCGGCGTTCTGGATGCACTCGTACGTCGCAGGGTCGTCATACGGGATCCGGCTGAGGTCGATCCGCTCTCCGCGCCGTGCGGCGATGTGGTCGACGCAGCGCTCGACAGCCGAGAGCATTCCCAGCCCGAGCAGGTCGATCTTCAGAAATCCCGCGTCGGCGCAGGAGTCCTTGTCCCACTGCGCGAGCTGGCGGCCCTCCATCGCCGCCGGCACGAGCGGGACGCAGTCCACCAGCGGGCGCGTCGCGACGATCATCCCGCCCGAGTGCTGGGAGAGATGGCGCGGCAGCCCGTAGGCCTCGTAGGCGAGCCTGACGAGCCACTGCCAGCGCCCCGTCCGCCGCCCCTCCCCGAGCGCGAGGTCGATGTCGCGGTCGACCTGCAGCGACGACCACCCCTCGCTGCCGCGCGCGACGCGCTCGATCTCGCCCGGGGGCAGCCCGAGCGCCTTGCCGAGCTCGCGGATCGCGCCGCGCGCGCGGTACGTCGGAAAGGCCGCGAC
>JBKJRO010000042.1:0-10854 GCA_046594555.1 Solirubrobacteraceae bacterium | reverse complement strand
CGTAGCGCCACTGGTCGGTGGCGAGGTACCAGAACGGCGTCGCGGCCTGGTGGCGCGGCGGGCGGTTCCAGTCCAGCGCGAAGGCGATCGTCGAGAAGCCCGTGATCGTGCGGACCTTCTCCTGGCCCACGTAGTGCGCCCAGCCGCCGCCGTTGACGCCCTGGCAGCCGCACAGCAGGACGAGGCTCAGCATCGCCCTGTAGATCTGGTCGCCGTGGTACCAGTGGTTCGTCCCGGCGCCCATCACGATCATCGAGCGGCCCTGCGTCACCTCGGCGTTGCGCGCGAACTCGCGAGCGATCCGGGTCACCAGCGCGGCGTCGACGCCGGTGTGCTCCTGCTGCCATGCCGGCGTGCACGGGAGCGGGTCGTCGTAGCCCGAGGGCCAGTCGCCCGGGAGGCCATCGCGGCCGACGCCGAGCTGGGCCAGCAGCAGGTCGAAGACGGTGGTGACGAGGCGGTCGCCGACGCGCTTGGCGGGGACGCCGCGGCGCATGATCCCGCCGCCCTCGGTCGCGCCGATCTCGAACCGCGGCAGGTCGAGCGGCACGAGCTCGTCGTGGGCACCGAGCATCGACAGCCGCGGGCGGATGTCGCCGAGTTCGAGGTTCCAGCTGCCCGCGCCCTCGTCGCCCCAGCGGAAGCCCATCGAGCCGTTCGGGACGGCCGGCTCCCCCGTCGCGTCGTCGAGGACGACCGTCTTCCAGTCGGAGTTCTCCGAACCGTCCCCGACCTCGGCGGCGCGCAGGAAGCGGTCGGTCACGTAGGCGCCGTCGCGCTCGCGGAGCGTGACCAGGAACGGCATGTCGGTGCGGCGCTTGGCGTAGTCGTCGAAGTACGGGGTCTGACGCTCGAGGTAGTGCTCCTTGACGATCACGTGCGCCATCGCGAGCGCCAGCGCCCCATCGGTCCCGGCCTCGGCGTTGAGCCAGTGATCGGCGAACTTCGTGTGGCCGGCGAAGTCCGGCGAGACGACGACGACCTTCTGCCCCTTGTAGCGCGACTCCGTCATGAAGTGCGCGTCGGGCGTGCGCGTCTGCGGGATGTTCGAGCCCCAGAGCATCACGTAGCTCGAGTTCCACCAGTCGGCGGACTCGGGCACGTCGGTCTGGTCCCCCCAGATCTGCGGCGAGGCTGGCGGGAGGTCCGCGTACCAGTCGTAGAACGACAGGCAGACGCCGCCGATCAGCGACAGGAACCGGGTTCCGGCGGCGTACGAGACCGTGGACATCGCCGGGATCGGCGAGAACCCGGCGATGCGGTCCGGGCCGAACTCCTTGATCGTGTGCACGTGCGCGGCGGCCATGATCTCCGACACCTCGTCCCACGAGGCGCGGACGAACCCGCCGCGGCCGCGATCGGCCTTGTACGAGTTGGCCTTCTCGGGGTCGGACACGATCGCCGCCCAGGCGTCGACGGGATCGCCGGTCCGCGCCAGCTCCTCGCGGTACATCCGCACGAGCGACCCGCGGATGTACGGGTGGCGAACGCGGATCGGGGAGTACAGGTACCAGGAGAACGACGCGCCGCGCGGGCAGCCGCGGGGTTCGTACTCCGGCGAGTCCGGGCCGTTGGACGGGTAATCGGTCTGCTGGGTCTCCCAGGTGACCAGGCCGTCCTTGACGTAGACCTTCCACGAGCAGGAGCCCGTGCAGTTGACGCCGTGCGTGGTGCGGACGACCTTGTCGTGGCGCCAGCGGTCGCGGTACAGCTCCTCCCATTCGCGCGAGTGGCCCGAGTGGGTGCGCCACGCGGAACCGTTCGTCGTCGCCGTCCCCGCGCCGGTCCGGCGCAGGAAGCGCGGAGCGCTGGCGTGGGTCTGGCGGTCGGCACCGGGGGGGTTGTGCTCCACAACACGCGACGCTACTTTTCCCAGAGTGCTTGGAAAAACCGGGCCGATCCGCGCCGTCGGTGCGGAGAACTACGCATGAGCCACATCCCGCGCACCCAGTCACGGCTGATCGCCGCGCTGCGCGGTGCCGGCGGACCCGTCGACACCGCGACGCTCGCCGAGGCGCTCGGCCTGCACCCGAACGGCGTGCGCGAGAACCTGCGGCGGCTCGCCGAGCTGGACCTCGTCGAGCGCGAGCGCGAGCGGCGCGATGTCGGGCGCCCGCGCGACCTGTGGCGGCTCACCCCCCGGGCGATCGCCCGCGAGGACCGCGAGGACACCGGGTGGGCAATGGCCCGGGCGCTCGCGCGGGCGATCCCCGCGACGCCCGAGCGACTGCGCGAGGTGCTGGCGACGGGGCGGGCGATGGGGGCCGAACTGGCCGAGCAGGTCCGGCCGCTGCGCAGCGAGGATCCGGCCGAGACGATCGACGACGCCCTGGCCGCGCTCGGGTTCGAACCGCGCCGCGAGACCGCCGGCGACGACATCCGCTACCGGCTGATGACCTGTCCCTATGCCGACGCGGTCCGCGAGAACCAGGCGGTCGTGTGCACGCTGCACCGCGGCGTCGTCGACGGCGTGCTGGAGGGACTCGGGCTCCCGGCGGAGCTGACCGAGTTCTCGCCGCGGGACCCCGACGTCGCGGGGTGTGTCGTGGCGGTCCGCCTCACCGGGCGCGAGTCGTCCGGCGACTAGGCGCGCGCCGCGAAGTACTCGGCGTCGAGTTCGCCCAGCGGGGTCGACGGCCGCTCGCCGGCGATGTACTCCAGCGCGAGGCGGCCCCAGTCGCCGCCCGCGCGCAACTCGCCGAGCACGGCGAACAGCAGGCCTTCCATGCGGCGGATCAGCAGCGCCTGCGGCGGCAGGGTCTGCTTGCGCATGTAGTCGAAGTACTCCGATCGCGGCGAGCTGCCGACCTCGATCAGGTTGCGCACGTACTCGGGATCCAGCCGCCGGTAGCCGACGGTGAAGTACCACTCGCCCGCGGTCTGCAGCTGCTCGAGGATGCGGTCGGGATGGAAGTCGTCGGGGTCGGGCAGGTAGCCGAGCTCCGCCATCCAGCGGTGGACCTCGTCGCCGTCGCCCGCGACCACCGCGCGGGCGAGCGCCTGCTCACCGGCCAGGTACTCGGGGTCCACACGGCGGATCAGCCCGAAGTCCAGGAAGCAGACGCGGCCGTCCGGGCACAACAGGTAGTTGCCGGGATGCGGGTCGCCGGCGGCGATGCGCTCCCGCTCGAGCAGGCCGTAGAAGAACCGGAACGCGATCTCCGCGAAGCGGTCGCGCTCCTCGTCGGGCAGCTGCTTGACGTGGTCGAACGCCTCGCCCTCGACGTACTCGGTGACGAGCACGCGCCGCGCCGACAGCGCGGTGTGGACCTGCGGGATGCGCACGAACGGGTGGCCGCGGTAGGCGCGGTGGACCTGGCGCTGGTTGGCGGCCTCGATCTCGTAGTCGAGCTCCTCCGCGATGCGCTCGCGCAGCTCGCCGAGCAGCGCCTTGGCGTCCATCCCCGGTGCCAGGCGCTTCAGCAGCGGGACGAGCATCTGGACGTTGCGCATGTCCGTCTCGACCGCCTCGGCGACGCCCGGGTACTGGACCTTCACCGCGACGTCCGCGCCGTCGTGCGTCGTCGCGCGGTAGACCTGCCCGATCGATGCCGCGGCGATCGGCGTCTCGTCGAAGGCGGTGAAGAACTCGGCCACCTTGCCGCCCAGGTCCTTCTCGAGCACCTTGCGCATGTCCTTGAAGGCGACGCGCGGGGCGTCGTCGCGGAGCGCGGCGAGGCGCTGCTTGAACTCCTCGCGGTCGCCCTCGGGGACGAGGTCGAAGTCGACGGTGGAGAGCACCTGGCCGATCTTCATCGCGGCGCCCTTCATCTGCCCGAGCTGCTTGACCAGCTCGTCGGCCAGATCGAGCGCCCGCGCCTGGGTCGCCGCCTCGGCCTTCTCGTCGGATCGCAGCCGGTTGGCGGCGTTCGTCGCCATCCACCTGGCGCCCTGACCGCCGACGAGGCCGCCGAACTTCGCGGTGCGCGCCACGCGCGAGCGCGGAACCTTGGTGGTCTTGTCGTCGTCGGCCATCGGTGAACAGACGGTATACGTCGGGTGGCGCCGCCCCGGACGTGCGATCGCGCGATACGGTCGCGCCGTGCCCGCCCCGCTGCTCGCCGTCGATACGCCGTCGCTCATGTACCGGGCGTTCTTCGGCCTTCCCTCGTCGATCCGCGACGCCGACGGGCGGCCGGTCAACGCGCTGCTCGGCACGGCGAACCTGATCCTCGCGGCGATCGACGAGCACGCCCCGCGCGCGACGGTGTTGTGCTGGGGCGCGGAGGCCGCGGCGTACCGCGTCGCGCTGTTCGCCGGCTACCACGCGGCGCGCGAGCCGATGCCCGAGGACCTGATCCCCCAGTGGGAGGCCGCTCCCGCCTTGTTCGCCGCGTTCGACTGGCCGTCGCTCGACGGGGGCGACCTGGAGGCCGACGACGTGCTCGGCGCGCTCGCGCGGGCCGAGTCGGCGGCCGGGGGGACGAGCCTGATCTTCTCCGGCGACCGTGACATGTTCCAATGCGCCGACGCCGCCACGCGCGTGCTGTTCCCGGCGAGCGGCGGGCCGGAGCTGATCGACGCGGACGGCGTGCGCGAGCGCTACGGCATCGACCCGGCGCAGGTCCCGGACCTGATCGCGCTGCGCGGCGACCCGTCCGACGGCCTGCCGGGCGCGAAGGGCATCGGTGCCAAGGGCGCCGCGGACCTGCTCGGGCGCTTCGGCGACCTGGAGGGCGCGATCGCCGCCGCCGACGCCGCCACCTCGCAGATGACCCCGCGCCAGCGCGCGGCGCTCCGCGACCAGTCCGCCGAGCTGCGTGACTTCCGCGAGATCGCGACGCTGCAGCCGTTCGCCGTCGAGCGGCCCGCGGACGCGCCGCTCGACGCGCGCGCCGCCGCGGACGCCGCCGACGCGCACGGCATGGCCCGGCTGGCCGAGCGGCTTCGCGCCCGCTAGCCGCCCTACGACGCCAGGCGCAGGTCCGACCGGCGGCCCTCGGCCGCGGCGAGCAGCTCGGCCGCGGTCGCGGGACGGGCGACGTGGTACCCCTGGCCGAGCTGGCAGCCGAGGCGGCGCAGCGCCTGCAACTGCGCCTCGTGCTCGATGCCCTCGGCGACGACGCGGATGCCGAGCGCGGCGGCCATCGCGAGCACCGCGCCGGTGATCGCGTCCTCGCGCCCGCCGGAGCCCAGGCCGGCGACGAACGCGTGGTCGAGCTTCAGCTCGTCGAGCGGGAACCGCTGCAGGTAGGACAGCGACGAGAAGCCGGTGCCGAAGTCGTCGAGCGCCACGCGCACGCCGAGGTCGCGCAGGGCGGCGATCGCAGCGGCGGGCGCGACGCCTTCCTCCATCAGCATGCCCTCGGTCAGCTCCAGCGTCAGGCGCCGGGCCTCGATGCCGTGCGTCGCCAGCGTGGCGTCCACGGCTGCGAGCAGGTGCGCGTGGGGGAGCTGGCGGGCGGACAGGTTGACGCTCATCGTGATCCCCGCGAGCGCGCCGCCGTGGGCGTCCCAGTCGGCGAGCTGCCGGCAGGCCCGGTCCAGCACGAAGGCGCCGATCGGGACGATCAGGCCGGTCTCTTCCGCGACGGCGACGAACTCGGCCGGCGGCACCAGCCCTCGAGTCGGGTGGCGCCAGCGCAGCAGGGCCTCGACGGCGACCGTGTCGCCGTCCGCGAGCGTGACGATCGGCTGGTAGTGGACCTCGAACTCGCCGCGCTCGAGCGCCGGGCGCAGGTCGTTCTCGATCCGCACGCGATCGGTGATCCGGTCGCGCAGGCGCTCGTCGAACAGCTCGCAGCGCGCGCGCCCGCGCTGCTTGGCGGAGTACATCGCGGCGTCGGCGTCACGGACGAGCGTCTCACCGTTCTCCGCGCCGCGCGGGGCGATCGCGACGCCGACGCTGGCCGAGATGTGGAACTCGGAGTCGCCGACCGCGATCGGGTCGGCGAGCGCCTCGTTGACCCGCTGCCCGAGTGCGAGCGCGTCCTCGTCACCGCCGACATCGCAGTACAGCAGGGCGAACTCGTCGCCGCCGAAGCGCGCCGTGAGGTCGCCGTCGCGCACCGCGCCGCCGAGTCGCGCGGCGACCTCCACGAGCAGCACGTCCCCGGCATGGTGGCCGAGCGAGTCGTTGACGTACTTGAAGCCGTCCAGGTCGAGGAACACCACGGCGACGCGGCCGGCGCGGTCGTCCACGGTGGCGCGGCGCAGCGCCTCGTCGAGCCGCTCCAGGTAGAGGCGCCGGTTCGGCAGTCCCGTGAGCGGGTCGTGCAGCGAGCGATGGCGCAGCGTCCCGGCGAGGAACCGCACCAGCAGCCCGGCCGCGAGCATCGTGTTCATCGTCAGCAGCCAGCGCGCGACCTCCTCGTTCCAGATGTCGCGCTGGACCACGAGGACGAGGCCGAAGGCGAGGCCGACGAGCAGCGTCTGGAAGGCGGCCTGCCGCCAGGAGAAGAACGAGAACGCGTAGACGGTCGCCCAGAAGTAGTAGAGGACGTAGGTGCTGCCGTCCTCGTGCGTCGAGAGGATCGCGATCGTGATGACGATCGTGGCGCCGGTGATCGCGGCCTTCAACGCGGCCATCGGCAGGCGGTCCAGCCCGATGAGCAGGCCGGCACCGAGCACGTAGGCGCCGATCGTCGCGGCCAGGACGCCCGCGTCCGACGCCCCGGGATTGTGCGGCAGCACCAGCCAGACGACCGAGAGCGAGGCGCCGACGAGGAACAGGTAGGAGAGCGACCTGGCGATCAGCACCCGGTCCTGCGAGGGATCCTCCGGCGCCGGATCGCCCGCGGAGCGGATCCCCAGGCGCAGGCGCGCCCACTCGGGCAGCGCCTGGACTCCGCGGATGCGGACAGGCGCAGCCGAGCTGGTCCGCGTGGACATACCGTCGTATCGGCGCGCACGCGGCGCGGCTCCAGTGCCGGTCGACGGATGGGCGCGGCGCCGCGCGGCTACGCGAGCAGCCGCGCCGGGTCGAACGCGTCCAGCGCGACGCGCGGGGCGACGCCGTCGGCGAGGTCGGCCGCCGCCTCGCCGACCGCGGCGGCGAACTTGAAGCCGTGGCCCGAGCAGGCGCTGACGAGCGTGACCCGGTCCGCGCCGGGCAGCGGGCCGATCGCGAAGTGCTCATCCGGGGTGTTGGTGTACAGGCAGACGCTCGCCTGCGCGACGGAGCCGGCCGCGGGGCCGAGCAGCCGGGTGGCGAGCTCGCGGACGGCCTCGACCTCGCCGTGGTCCGGGCGGCGGTCGACCGCTTCCGGCGTCGTCGGCGTGCCCTGATGGTGGCGCGCGAGCTTGAGCGTCCCGTCCTGCGGCGGGAAGCCGTAGAGCGCGGTGCCGGGGCCGGCGTCCCAGAACCAGACCGGCATCGGGCCCGTGACCGGCTGCGCCTCGTGCAGCCAGACCGCCGTCTGGCGCTCCACGGTCAGCGCGCCGGCCAGCTGCGGGGCGAGCTGCGGTGTCCACGGCCCGGCTGCGAGCACGACCTGCGCGGCGTCGTAGGCCGCGTCGGCCGTGGTCACGCGGATGCCTCCCGCGATGGCGTCCCAGCCCAGGACCGCTTCCCCCGTGCGCAGGTCGGCGCCGGCCTCGCGCGCCAGCCGCAGTGCGGCGGCGACCGCGGCCTCGGGCCGCAGGAAGCCGGCGCGCGTCTCGTGGACGCCGACGAACACGTCGTCCACGGCGAACATCGGGAACTCGGCGCGGACCTGCTCGGCGCCGAGCACGCGGATCGGGACGTCGTGGGTCGCGGCAGCCTCGCGGCAGCCCGTCACCATCTCGCCGTCAGGATCACCGAGCCACAGCCCGCCGGTGACCTCCAGCAGGGAGGCGCCCGACTCCCGCTCCAGCTGCCCCCACAGCTCGTACGCGCGGCGCACGAGCGGGACGTAGCCCGCACCCTCGAAGTACGCCTCGCGGATGATCCGCGTGCGCCCGTGCGAACTGCCCTGGTCGTGCGGCGGGTCGAAGCGGTCGATCCCGACGACGCGGCGCCCGCGGCGGGCGAGCTGCCACGCGGCCTGGCTGCCGGCCGCACCGAGGCCCACCACGCAGACGTCGTAGCGCGCGGTCACGTCCCTACGGCGTGAACTTCACGTTGATCACGTCGCCGTCCTGCATCACGTAGTCGCGGCCCTCGACGCGCAGCGTCCCGCGGTCCCGCGCGCCGGCGTAGCCGCCGGCGTCGACCAGCTCCTCGCTGCCGACGATCTCGGCGCGGACGAAGCCCTTCTGGATGTCGCCGTGGATCTCGCCCGCGGCGTGCCACGCGGTCAGGCCGCGGCGCAGGTGCCAGCACTGTGCCGGCTTGTCCTCCCCGGCGGCGAAGAAGGCGAGCAGCTCGAGCAGCTCGAAGGCGCCGCGCACCACGCGGCCCAGGCCGGACTCGCCGACCCCGAGGTCCGCGCGCATCGCGGCGGCGTCCTCGTCGTCGAGCTCGCTCAGCTCGGCCTCGATGCGCGAGCTGACGGCCACCGCACCGGCGCCCTGCGCGGCGGCGTACTCGGCCACGGCGGCCGGGACCTCCTCGGATCCCTCGTCGACGTTGGCGACGAACAGCACCGGCTTGGCGGTCAGCGGCTGGAGCAGCCGGGCGACGTCGGGCGCCTCGTCGGGCACCGGGATCGTCCGCGCCGGGCGCCCGGACTGGAGCGCCTCGATCACGGCGCGCAGCCACGCCTCCTCGGCGATCGCGTGCTTGTCGCCGCCGCGGGCCTCGCGGATGACCCGGTGATGGCGGCGTTCGGCCTGCTCCAGGTCGGCGTAGATCAGCTCGGTCTCGATCGTGTCGATGTCGCGGGCCGGATCGACGCTGCCCTCGGAGTGGATGACGTTCTCGTCGGTGTGGGCGCGGACGACGTGGACGAGCGCGTCGGTCTCGCGGATGTTGGCCAGGAACTGGTTGCCCAGGCCCTCGCCCTTCGACGCGCCGGCCACGAGCCCGGCGATGTCGTGGAAGGCGATCGTGTCCCAGACGATCTCCGAGGCGCCCACCGTGGCGGCGACCTGCTCCAGGCGCGCGTCGTGAACGGGCACGACCGCGATGTTCGGCTCGATCGTCGTGAAGGGGTAGTTGGCCGCCTCCGCACCCGCCTTCGTGAGGGCGTTGAAGAGCGAGGACTTCCCCGCGTTGGGCATGCCGACGATTCCGACCTTCATCGCGCGATGACAATAGGGACACGGGTGCGGCGGACGAACGGCGCACTGCGCGCGCCCCGTGGGAGTACTGTCCGGTGTCCGGCGGATTGCCAACCGGGCCTATGGCGCCTCGAGCGCCGGTCGGGTTCCGCGCCGGCGCAAGCCGGCGGACTGACTCGATGGCTTGGAGTGTCACGCCGCCCAGGCATGTTCACTCGTCCTGGGACGTAAGAAGTACCCGGCGATCCATGACCGGCCGAGAGGGGCGGGCGCAAGCCCGCCCCGACAGGCCGGCCGGTCCGCCGAACCCGCGACCTCGCGCAGTTGTGATGCCCCTGGCCCGCACAACTGCGACCTCGACGGCAAGACGTCCCGCCGCCAGCGCGACGCATCAGCCGCGCGTCAGGCCAGGCCGAAGCCGACCTTGGGCTCGTCGGCCTCGCTGCGCACGTAGACGACCTGCGACAGATTGACCTTCACCGGGCCGTCGGCGTCGGCGATGTCGTGCCACTCGCCCTTGGCGAGGGCGTCCATCAGGCGCTTGGTGTCCGCGTCAGCGAGCTTCAGCGGCAGCGTGCCGCCGCCCTGGAATCCGAGCACGACGCGCGAGCGCGCCTCCTTGTCCTTCGCCTTGTCAGCCATACCTAGTGGTCCTCCGCGGGTTGGACGATCTCGGTGAGCACGCCGCCGGTGCTCCGTGGGTGGCAGAACGCGACGCGAGAGCCGCGGATGCCGATGCGCGGCGTCGTGTCGATCAGCTGTACGCCGGTCGCCGCCAGCCGGGCGAGCTCGGCCTCGATGTCCGCCACCTGGTAGGCGACGTGGTGGATGCCGGGCCCGCGACGCGCGAGGAACTTCCCGACCGGCGTGTCCGGGCCCAGCGGCGCGAGCAGCTCGACGTGGTTCTCGCCGACGTCGAGCAGCACCGCCTCGACGCCCTGCTCCGCCACCACCTCGCGGTGGACGAGGTGCATGTCGTAGGACGCTTCGTAGAGGGCGAGTGCGGCGTCGATGTCGGTGACGGCGACGCCGATGTGGTCGATGCGCGTGAACACGCGCCGCAGTCTACGACGCGGCCTCGCCTGCTCCCGGCTCGCCTGCTCCCGGCTCGACCGCCGCCGGCGCGCCGCCGACCGGGTCGACGCGGGTCGCGGCGGCGACGCGCAGGCTCGGCAGGCCCGGGGTGCGGTGCACCTTGGGGACCCCGGCCATGATCTCGTCGATGTCCCCGCGGTCGAGCACCTCGCGCTCGAGCAGCTTCTGCGCGAACTCCTCCAGCTTGTCGCGGTTGCTGGAGATCAGCTCATGCGCGGCGCGGTAGGCCTCGAAGGCCAGCGCCTGCTGCTCCTCGTCGCGGATCCGGCGCGACATGTCCGAGAGCATGCTGGGATCGACGATCGCGCTGTTGTTCGCGTCGCCGGTGCCCATCGCGTAGTGATGGACCATCGAGTTGGTGATGTCGGCGACGCGCTGCAGGTCGTTCGCCGCGCCCGTCGTGACGGCGCCGAAGACGATCTCCTCCGCGACGCGGCCGCCGAGCAGCGTCGTGATCTGGTCGATCAGCTCCTCGCGCGTCTTCAGGTAGCTGTCCTCGTCGGGGAGGTTCATGACGTAGCCCAGGGCCTTGCCCCGCGGGACGATCGAGATCTTGTGGACGCGCTCGGTCGTCTCGAGGAGCTCGCGGCACAGCGCGTGACCGGCCTCGTGGAACGCGACGACCCGCCGCTCGTGCGCGTTGAGCGTCGTGGAGGACTGCACCCCTGCGACGAC
>JBKJRO010000005.1:0-28888 GCA_046594555.1 Solirubrobacteraceae bacterium | reverse complement strand
CGAGCAGCTCGGCGGCCGTCGTCTTGCCGTTGGTCCCGGTGACGGCCACGAACGGCCGGTCCAGCAGCCGCCAGCCCAGCTCCAGCTCCCCGAGCACCTCGAGGCCGCGCGCCCGGGCAGCCGCGACCACCGGCGCCTCACGCGGGACGCCGGGGCTCTTGACGACGGCGCGCGCCCGGCCCAGCTCCTGCAGCCCGTCGGTTCCGGTCCGCACCTCCAGGCCCTCATGGCGCAGGGCGGCGGCCTCGGCCGGATCGCCCGCGTCGACGCAGATGACCGCCTCGCCGCGCCCCCACAGCGCCCGCGCAGCGGCGGCGCCGGAGCGCGCGAGCCCGACGACGAGCCAGGGGCCGGGCGGCAGCGGAGGACGATGCGTCACACGGCCACCCTAGGCAGCCGGTCAGACTGCGCGGCGCTCAGGCGTCGGCGAGCACCGCCGCGACGCGCTCGCGCAGCGCCGGCAGGAGCTCGGCCTCGAACCACGGGTTGCGCCGCAGCCAGCGGTTGTTGCGCGGGCTGGGATGCGGGAGCGGGACGACGGCGGGCCAGTGCTCGCGCCAGCCTGCCACGACCGCCGTCACCGAGGATCCGGCGGCAGGCAGATGGTGCGCCTGGCTGCGCTGGCACTCCTGCTTTGCATGGGTAGTAGGAGCCCTCTGGTGGGTGTAGGATTCGGCGGATGTCGCATCCGGACTCTGCGTCCCTTCCCGACACCCGGCCGATCGAGCCCGGCGAGGTATGGGAGAACCCGGTGACGCTTGAACGCGCCGTCATCCTTGAGGTGCCGTGGCTGAATAATGAGGGCCGCGCGGTCGCCGACCTGACGGCGCTGCCCGGTGCACGCGTCGTCGGTGAGCACCTGCATCCCGCACTCCACGAGCGCTTCAACGTCCAGGAAGGCGAACTGACCGTGCTGCGCAACGGTCAGAAGTCGGTGCTGCGAGCAGGCGACCACGCGGACATCCCACCGGGCGTCTGGCACGACTGGTGGAACGAGGGCGACGTCGACGCGATCGTGCGCGTGGAGATCACGCCGGGAGAGCGATTCGTCCACATGATCGAAACGCTGTTCGGGCTCGCCCGCGAGGGACACGTGAACAAACGCGGTCTCCCGCACCCCCTGCAACTGGCGCTGTTCGCGCCGGAGTTCTCCGACGTGTTCGTCCTTCGCAAGCCGCCGGCAGCAGTTCAGCGGGTGCTGTTCGGTGCGCTCGCGCCGATCGCCCGCCGTCGCGGCTACCGGGCGACCTACCCGACACTGTCGAGAACGACCCTCGCTCCGCGTCGAACGCGCGAAGCCCAGGCTGCCCCGGACTGAAGGGGCCGGGCTCCTACTCCGGACGAAAAGCAGGCGTCGGGCTACACGCAGACGGTGATGGTCGGGAGCGGCAAGCCGCCTGAGGGGAAGTCGCGGTATGGGTGGGCGTAGCGCCCGATGACGAGCGTCATCCGGATGTCCGCGAGCCGCTCCAGCAGGGCCGCGCGCCACGCCGGGGCGCACTCCGGGCGCGGCGGCAGGTCGCCCGAGGCGCCGGTTCCCGGGAAGCAGAACCCCATCGGCAGGATCGCCACGCACCGCGGGTCGTAGAACGCCTCGCGACCGATGCCCAGCCAGCCGCGCAGGCGATCGCCGCTCGCGTCGTCGAACGGCACGCCGGACTCGTGGACTCGGCGTCCCGGCGCCTGGCCGGCGACCAGGATCCGTGCCGCGGGGTCGGCCTGGACGATCGGCCTTGGCCCCAGCGGACGATCGGCCTTGGCCCCAGCGGCAGGTGCGGCGCGCAGATCGTGCAGGACCGGACCTCGCTGAGCAACTGCCCCAGCGGGTCCACCGTCAGCCCCGGTGGCGAAGAACCGCTGGCGCCGCCCGGATGGCCGCCGTCGGCGCGTGCAGCTGCACGGTCCTGCTGCCCAGCACGTCGTGCCCGCGCGTGATCGAGGCGCGGTAGAGCGTGAAGCCGATCGCCGCGCACACCGTCGCGATGATCCAGAAGCGCAGGATGATCTTCGTCTCCGACCAGCCCTGCATCTCGAAGTGGTGGTGCAGCGGCGCCATCAGGAACACGCGGCGGTGGTTGAACGTCCGGAAGACGAACACCTGGATGATCACGCTGAGGGCCTCGACGACGAAGATCCCGCCCAGCAGGACCAGCAGGATCGTGGTGTTCGTCATCACGGCCATCGCGCCGATCGCGCCGCCGAGCCCGAGTGACCCGGTGTCGCCCATGAAGATCGTCGCCGGATGGGCGTTGAACCACAGGAACCCGATGCACGACCCGACGACGCAGGCGCTGAGCAGCGCGAGGTCCTTCTCCCCCGTCGTGATGAAGGCGATGCCGATGTAGGCGAGCATCACGATCGCCACGCAGCCGGCGGCGAGGCCGTCGAGCCCGTCGGTCAGGTTGACCGCGTTCGACGTCCCGGCGATGACGAGGTAGATGAGCACCGGGAAGAACGGCCCCAGGTCGACGCTGGCATCGACGATCCGCAAGCGCACCGTCTCGTGGATCCCGGCCTTCTCCGTCGCGACCCACCAGAGCGCGAGCGAGATGGCGACGGTGACGATGAGCTTCGTGCGGCCCTGCACGCCGAGCGACCGGCGCCGGACGATCTTCGTGTAGTCGTCGGCGAATCCGAGCAGCGCGCAGGCCACGGCGGTGCCGAAGACGCCGACCGCGCGCCAGTCGTAGTCGGTCAGGATCAGGAACGGCACCGACAGCGCGACGAAGATGACGGCGCCGCCCATCGTCGGCGTCCCGGCCTTCGTGTGGTGCCCCTTCGGGCCTTCCTCGCGGATGTGCTGCCCGAACTGCCGCTCGCGCATGAAGTCGATGAACCGGGGCGACAGGAAGACGCAGAGCAGCAGCGCCGCCGTCCCGCCGATGAGGACCTCGCCCATGCTCAGCCGTCCCGGCCCGCGAGGCGCTCGGCGACGACTTCGAGCCCGACCCCGCGCGATCCCTTGACGAGGACCGTGTCACCCGGTTGCAGCAGCGACGGCAGGAGTTCTGCGGCCGCCGCCGCATCGGTGACGGCCTGCACGGCGCCGCCGCTGAACCCGGCCCCGGCATGCGCCGCCAGCGGCCCGACGGTGACGAGCACGTCGACGCCGGCGTCGCGGGCCTGCGTCCCCAGGTCGGCGTGGAAGCGGCGCTCGTCGGGCCCGAGTTCGAGCATGTCGCCCAGCACCGCCACGCGCCGCCCGGGCGCCGTTGCGGCGAGATCGGTGAGCGCGGCGTGCATCGACATCGGATTCGCGTTGTAGCAGTCGTTCACGACGACGATGCCGTCCGCGAGCTCGATCCGCTCGCCCCGCAGCCGCGACAGCGCGACGTCGATCCGGCCTGTTGGCTCGACCCCGACGGCGCGCGCCGCGGCCAGCGCGGCCAGCGCGTTCAGGCGCTGGTGGGCCGCCGTGAGCGGCAGCTCCAGGCCCGGCGGCAGCTCCGCGACGTCGCCGCCGGGGCCGAACGTCACCGTGACGAGGTCGGCGCGCAGGTGCGCGTCCAGCAGCGGCTCCCGGGCCGGCACGACCGCCGTCGCTCCGGGGCGCAGGCCGGCCAGCAGCTCGGCCTTCGCCCGGGCGATCGACTCGATGCTCCCGAGCAGTTCCAGATGCACCGGGCCCACGTTGACGATGACGCCGACGTCCGGCTCGGCGATCGCCGCGAGCTCCGCGATCTGGCCGCTCCCGCGCATCGCCATCTCCAGCACCAGCACCTCGGTGCCTGCGGGCGCGCCGAGAATCGTCAGCGGCAGGCCGATCTCCGTGTTCAGGTTCTGCGCCGTCGCGACGACGCGGCGCTGCGGCGCGAGCATCGCCGCCAGCGTGTCCTTCGTCGAGGTCTTGCCGGTCGATCCCGTGATGCCGATCACCGCGCAGCCCAGCTCGCGCCGCCAGGCGGTCGCCAGGTGACCGAGGGCGGCCAGCGGGTCCGCCGCGGCGAGCACGGCCCCGCGCGCGGTGCCGGCCGCCACCGCGGCGTGCTCGGGCGCGACCAGCACGCCCCAGGCCCCGGCCGCCAGGGCCTGCGCGGCGAAGCGCCCGCCGTCCACCTGCGTGCCGGGCAGCCCGGCGAACAGCACGCCCGGCCCGGCCTCGCGCGAGTCGATCACCACGCGCTCGGGCCCGCCCGGGCCGGCGGCCGGCGCAAGGAGCCGCGCCCCGGCCCCCGCGGCGACCCGCTCGGCGTCCCAGGCGCGCATCAGCCGGCGACCGCCGCGATCGCCGCCCGCGCGACCTCCAGGTCGTCGAACGGCACGTTCTCCCCGCCGGCGAACTCCTGGCCCTGCTCGTGCCCCTTGCCGGCGATGACGAGGACGTCGCCGGTCCGCGCCTGCGCGACGGCCGCCGCGATCGCCGCCGCGCGGTCCTGGATCGCCTCGACCGCCGCGCCCGGCTCGACGCCGGCGAGGATCTCGCCGATGATCGCGGCCGGGTCCTCCGAGCGCGGGTTGTCGGAGGTGACGTAGGCCCGATCGGCCAGGCGCGCCGCGATCTCGCCCATCAGCGGGCGCTTCAGGCGATCGCGGTCGCCGCCGCAGCCGAACACGACGAGCACGCGGCCCGCCGTCAGCTCGCGCGCCGCCCGCAGCACGTTCTCCAGCGAGTCCGGCGTGTGGGCGTAGTCCACGAGCACGGCGAAGTCCTGGCCCGCCTCGACCGGCTCGAACCGCCCCGGCACACGCCCGGCGGACGGCAGCGCCCCGGCGATCACGTCGTCCGCGACGCCGAGCGCGCGCGCCGCGGCGACGGCGCCCAGCGCGTTGAGCACGTTGAAGCGGCCGGGCAGCGCGACCTCCAGATCCAGGCCGTTCACGCGAAAGCGCGATCCGGCGAACCCGGAAGCGACATCCGTCGCCCGCAGCGCCGCGTCGGGTGCGTCGATGCCGACGGTCAGCGCGCCGGGCAGCTCGTCCGCCAGGCGCCGGCCGTACGGGTCGTCGACATTGACGACGACGAGCCCTGCGCCGGCGATGAACAGCCGGCGCTTCGCCTCGAAGTACGCCTCCATCGACGGATGGAAGTCCAGGTGGTCCTGGGTCAGGTTCGTGAAGATCGCGACATCCCAGTGGATCGCGTCGGCGCGGTGCAGCTCCAGCGCGTGCGACGACACCTCCATCACGCAGGCCACGTCGCCCGCCTCGCGCATCCGCGCGAACATCGGCTGCAGGTCGATCGCCTCGGGCGTCGTCCGCACCGCCGGCGTGACCTCACCGCCGACGACGAGGTCGACCGTGCCGAGCATCCCCGTGCGCAGGCCGCCGGCCTCGAGCAGCGCACGGGTGAGGAAGGCGGTCGTCGTCTTCCCGTTCGTGCCGGTGATGCCGATCATCCGCAGCGCCGCCGTCGGGTCACCGGCGAAGCGCGCCGCCGCGCCCGCCATCGACGCCCGGGCGTCGGCGACCACGACCTGCGGCACGGCCACGTCGACGGCGTGGTCCACGACCAGCGCCGCTGCACCGCTCGCGGCGGCATCGGCGGCGAAGTCGTGCCCGTCGCGGGTCAGGCCGCGGACGCAGAAGAACAGGGTCCCCGGGCCGACGCGGCGATGGTCGTACGCCAGGCCGGTGATCTGCACGCCGGCGGCGGCGCCGGTGGCCTCGGCGAGGAGGTCGCGCAGGAGCATCGGCGCCCAGCTTACGCGCGGTCGCGGCCGGGAGGACCCTGCCGGGGCCGGTTCACGACGGCGGGATCGCGAGGTACGGCAGCGCGAACTTGGCGATCTCACCGAAGGCCGGGGCCGCGACCTCGCCGCCGTAGATCGCGCCCTGCGGCTCGTCCACGACCACCGACACGAGCAGCTTGGGGTCGCGGGCCGGGGCGAAGCCGACGAAGGAGGCGATGTAGCGCGTCTTGGAGTACTCGGCCGTGCCGGGGTCGATCTTGTTCGCCGTGCCGGTCTTGCCCGCCAGCACATAGCCGGGGATCGAGACTTCGCTCGCCGTGCCGCCCGGGCGGAAGACGCCCTGCAGCATCGCGCGCACCTGAGCCGACGTGCGCCGCGAGATGATCCGGCGGCCGCGCGCCAGCGGCACCTTGCGGCCGTCAACGCGATCGACCAGGCGCGGGCTGCGCAGCACGCCGCCGTTGGCGAGCGCCGCGTACGCCGTCGCCATCTGGATCGGCGTGACGAGCTCGCCCTGCCCGATCGGGAGGTTGCCGATCGACGAGCCCGAGTAGTCCTTGAGCTTCAGCGCCAGGCCCTGCTCCTCACCGGGGAAGCCCAGCCCGGTCCGGCGGCCGAAACCGAACTGGCGCACCCAGTGGTCGAAGCGCCGCTCCGCCGCCTGCTTCGTCGCCCCCAGCCGCAGCGCGACGGTGATCGCGCCGACGTTGCTCGACTGGGCGAGGATCTCACCGGTCGACAGCGTCTCCCAGCCGCGGGCGTGCGACTCGTTGATGACGCGGTCGGCGACCTGGATCGACGGCGCGAGGTTGAACTTCGTCTCCGGCGTGACCTTGCGATCCTGCAGCGCGCCCGCGACGGTGAACGGCTTGAAGGTCGATCCCGGCTCGTAGGGGAAGTCGACCGCACGGTTGTGCGTCGCGTAGGCCGGGGCCTCGCCCGGATGGTTGGCGTCGACGCGCGGCCAGTTGGCCATCGCCAGGATCGCCCCCGTGCGTGGGTCCATGACGATCGCGGTCGCGCCCTTGGGACGGTAGGTCTGCCCCACGCCGGCGAGCACGTCCTCCGCCCGCTGCTGGACCTCGGCGTCGATCGTGACGCGCACGCTCTTGCCGCTCACCGCGGTGCGCACGTCGCGCATCTCGATCGCCTGACGCCCGCCGTCGAGCACGGAACTGCGAGCGCCGTCCTGGCCGTGGAGCGTCCTGTCCATCCCGAACTCGAGGCCGAACAGGCCCTTGCCGTCCACGTCGGTGGCCCCGATCACCTGCGCGGCCAGCAGGCTGCGCGGGTAGGTCCGGCGCGACCCGGGCGTGACGTCGATGCCGGCGACGTTCAGCTTCTGGATGCGGTCGGCGTCGGCTGCGGGCAGCCGGCGGGCAAGGTAGACGAAGCCGGTGTCCTTGCGGGCGAGGCTGCGAACGACGTCGGCCTCGCTCTGACCGAGCAGCGGCGCGAGCTTCTGCGCCGCGCGCACCGGATCCTTGACGAGGTACGGGGTCGCGGAGATGTCGTCGGCGGGCTCGGAGACCGCCAGCGGCTCGCCGCGGCGATCGAGGATCGTGCCGCGCCGGGCCGGGACGACCTGGTCTCGCTGCTGCTGCTGGGCCGCGGCACTGCTGAGCGAGCCGCCGCGGATCGTGACCATCCACGTCGCGCGCAGCCCGGCGACGGCCAGCAGCGCCAGGAAGAACGCGAACAGCAGCCCGATGCGGCGCTCGACGAGCGTCATCCCTGCGGCGCCGCCTGGCCGCCGGTCGCCACCGGCGCCTGCGCGGCGGCGGGTGCGGGCGCCTGGGCCGCCGTCGTCACCGGCTGACCGGCGGCAGCGGGCGTCTGCTGGGTCACGGGGGCCTGCGGGGCCGGCACGGCCGCGGTCACGGGCCCCTGGGCCACCGGCACCTGCCCCTGGGCGTCCGGCGCCTGCGCGGCGACCGCGGGCTGCGCCGCTGCGGCGGCGCTCCCGGGCGGCGGCGTCGCCTTGACGACGCCGCTGTCGGCCGCCTGGGCGGTCGAGCCGGACTGGCCGCCCCCGTCACACGGATTCGCGCGCCCGGCGGACAGGTAGCACATGGCCCCGGCGCCGGGGAGGATCATGCCCAGCCTCCGCGCCACGTCCTGCACCCGGCGGCCGGCCGTCAGGTGGGAGATGCTGCTGCGGGCCTGGGCGTTGCTCCGCTCGAACTGGGCCGCACGGCCGATGTCGGTGCTGATCTGCGTGTTCAGCTGGAGCAGCGAGACCTGGAGGAAGACGAGGCCGAGCAGCATCGCGCCGAGCACGACGATCCACGCCCGGCCGCCGAACAGCCGCTCGGTGACTGCGGCGCGCACGGTGGCGAGCGACGGCGCCGCAGGGCGCGGAACGCCGCGCAGGACGCCGGCGGGGCGCCGGGCGGCCGACCAGCCGGACCAGGCCCTGCGGGGAGCGGCGGGCCGCGCCGCCGCGCGGGCTCGCGCGGTTCCGGGGATCGTCGCGGCGGGCGGGGGCGTCATGCGGTCCGTGCCTCCTCGGCGGGCAGCTTGCGGGCGCCGCGCAGGCGGGCGGACCGCGCGCGGGGGTTGTCGGCGAGCTCGTCGGCGCCGGCGGTGACGCCGCCGCGCAGCAGAAGCTCGGCCTGCGGGACGTGCCCGCAGCGGCAGATCGGGAGTCCGGGCGGGCAGATGCACCCGCGTTCGAGCTCGGCGAGGAAGCGCTTCACGCGACGGTCTTCCAGGCTGTGGAAGGAGATCCCTGCAAAGCGGCCGTTTTCGCGCAGGACGTCCCACCCGGCGGCGAGGCCCCGGTCGAGCTCCTCGAGTTCGTCGTTGACGGCGATCCGCAGGGCCTGGAAGACCCGCTTGGCGGGATGCCCGGCGGCGAAGCGCGCGGGCGCGGGAACGGCCGCGGTGACGACCTCGACCAGCTCGGCCGTCGTCCGGATCGGCCGGCGCTCGCGCTCGCGGGCGATGGCGCGGGCGATCTGCCCGGCGTAGCGCTCCTCGCCGTATTCGCGGAAGATCGCACGAAGGCGCCGCTCGTCCCAGGAGCGCACGACGTCGGCCGCGCTCGGTCCCGTCCGCGGGTCCATGCGCATGTCCAGCGGCGCGTCCTGGGTGTAGGAGAAGCCGCGCTCGGGCGTGTCGATCTGCATCGACGAGACGCCCAGGTCGAGCATCACCATGTCCGTCCGCAGGCCCTCGTCGCGCAGGTCCTCGAGGACGTCGCCGAAGGCTCCGGCGAGGAAGCGGGTCCCGCACTCGACCTCGGCGGCGAAGGCCTCGAAGCGCTCCTGCGCCTCGGGATCGCGGTCGATCGCGACGAGCATCCCCGACGGCCCGAGCCGGTCGGCCACCATCCGCGCGTGCCCGCCGGCGCCGAAGGTCGCATCGACGGCGGTCTCCCCCGGCTGCGGCGCGAGCATCGCGACGAGCTCGGCGGCGAGGACCGGGGTGTGCGAGCGGGTCATCTCACCCAGCATGGCCGAGGTTCGCCGTCAGCTCGTCGATGCCGGCCGCCATCGCCGCCTCCTCGGCGGACCATGCGGCGCGGTCCCAGATCTCCAGGCACTCGCCGGCGCCGCTGACGACGACCTCGCGGCCCAGCTTGCCCTGCTCCATCAGGAACGCGGGGATCATCACGCGGCCCGCGGAGTCGAGGTCCGTCGCGTGCGCCTGCGAGTTGAAGAAGCGGCGCAGGCGGCGGGTCTCCGGCGACATCGGGTTCAGGCCCGCGAGCGTCGAGGCGACCATCGTGTCGTAGGCGGCCTGCGGCCAGATCGCCAGGCAGTCGTCCACGCCCTTCGCGACGACGACGCGCTCACCGAGTTCCGTCCGCAACCTCGACGGAACCGTGAGCCGGTTCTTCGCGTCGAGGTTGTGGTCGTGGGTGCCCCGGAAGGCCATGCGAGGTCCCCCGGCGAAGCACGGGGCAAAGAGGTTGCGGGCCGGGGAGGAGGAGTGGGAGGAGCCCCTCCACCCCGGTCCGCGATGGCGAAGTTATCCCACTTCCTCCCACAATGCAATACCGCTGCAACATTTTTTCCCACCACAACGCGCACATGCCCCACAACCGGGCGAAATCCCAGGCGCAGCGGGCCTCTGCACGGGCCGGGCGCGCTGGGCGCCGGCGCCCAGCGGCGCAGGACGACGTGCAGCACCGCGCGGTGCAGCGCGTCGTGCAGCGATCGCGCCCAGACGTCCGCGGCGTGTGCCTCGGCGGTGGCTGGACAACCGGCCCGGTCGCGCCACCCCGCGGCGTAGCATTCGCCGGGTGATCCGGCACCTGCCCCGTCCCACGCGGTCCCACCTGCTCGCGCCCGCCCTCGTCCTGGTGCTGCTGCTCGCGGCGCTGACATCCGGCTGCGGCGGCTCGTCGAAGGCCTCCGCCGGCGGTGACGGCGGGGCGGACCCGGCGTCGGTCGCGCCGCCCGGCTCCGCGCTGTTCCTCAGCGCGAACGTGCGCCCGCAGGGCACGGCGAAGGCGAACGTCGAGCGCGTGGGTCGCACGATCCTCGCGACGAGCGACTTCAGCGCCGAGGTCCAGCGCCTCCTGGCCACGTCGGGCAAGGGCGTGAAGGACCTGAACTTCCAGCGCGACGTCCAGCCGTGGCTCGGCGACCGCCTCGCCCTCGCGCTGCCGAGCTTCACCGCCCGCGGCGACGGGCTGCTGATCGCCGCGACAACCGACGACGACCAGGCGCGCACGTCGCTCGCCCGCGCCGTCCCGTCCCCCGCGAGCGCGACGTACCTCGGCGTCGACTACCAGCGCTCGGCGGACGGCAAGCACGCCGCGGCGGTCGTGGACCACCTGGCGCTGTTCGGCTCCGAGGCCGACGTCAAGCGCGCGATCGACGCCTCACAGGGGACCTCGCTCGGCGAGACGCCGGCGTACACGCGCGCGACGAGCAGCCTGCCCGGTGATGCGCTGGCCACGGGCTACATCGACCTGCGCAGCGCGATCACCAGCGCCGGGACCGCCGCGGGCCAGGGCGCCACGTCCGGCGCGCTCAGTTCCATCCTGGGCAAGGACCTGACCGGCGTCGGCCTCGGGGCCTACGCGGACGCCGACGCCGTGCGGCTCGAGGTCGCGATCCCGGGCAGCGGCGCGCTCGGCGGCTCCGTCACCGGCGGTGACGCCTCCGCGTCGCTGCTGACGGCCCCCGCCGGCGCCTGGCTCGGCATCGGCCTGGGCAACGTCGGCAAGACACTGAACCAGCTGCTCGACGGCATCTCCGGCGGCGGCGGGATCACCGGGATCGGCGTCCAGGCCGGTCTCGCCCAGGCGGAGCAGGCGCTCGGCCTCGACATCCGCAAGGACCTGCTCGCCTGGATGGGCTCGGCCCATGTGTTCGTCAGCGGCACGGAGCGGAACACCGTCGGCGGCGCGCTCGTCGTGCACTCGACGGATCCGGCGGCCAGTCAGCGCGCGGTCGGCAAGCTCGCCGCCGCGGTGCCGCGGCTCACCGGCAAGACGAAGTTGTCGGTCACGATCGTCGACGGGATCGACGCCGCCCACAGCGGCCGCATCATCTCGATGCCCATCGGCAAGACGACCCGTGCTTCCATCGCCGCGATCGGTGACCGGTTCGTCATCGCCATCGGCGCCCGCGCGCTGAAGCAGGCGCTCTCGCCCCGAGGCCGCCTCGGCGACGACCCCGGCTTCAAGGCCATCGCCGGCAAGCTCGGCGACGCCAAGCCCGTGCTCTACCTCGATCTGCAGCAGGTCGCGGACCTCGTGTCCGCCCTCGGTGGCACGAAGGCGCAGGGCGCGGTGGACGTCCTGCACCGCTTCACGCAGCTCGCCGCGGGCGGCAGGGCCGAGGGCGACGTCAGCCGCGCCACGGTCGTCGCGGGCGTGAACGTCAAGTAGGGCTCTGCGCCAGCATCCCGGCCGCCACGACGAGCAGCGCCGCCGGGACCAGCAGCAGCGCGACGACGAGCTGGATCTTCGGCGCGCTCGTCGCGGCGCGCTCGCGGCGCCCGCGGGCGCGTTCGGCCCGCAGGCCGCCGGCGAGCGCCGCCAGCGGCGCCGCCAGCGGCACGCCGTGGCGCAGGGAACGGTCGAGCAGCCCGGCGAGCGCATCGGCCTCGGGCGCCGAGCAGCGCCGGCGCAGCTCGGCGGGCGCCTCCCCAGAGGCCAGGCCGAGCTCGACGGCGGCGGTCATCCCGCGCAGCTCGACGGCCAGCGGACCGGCGCCATACGCCGCCGCCCGCCTGACGGCACGATCCGGCGCCATCCCCGACTCGCTCGCCAGCCGCAGCCGATCCAGGAGGTCGGGCGCCTCGGCCGCGATCAGTGCGCGTCGGCGGGCGGCACGTCGAGCGAGCAGCGCGTCGGGGGCGAGGAAGCCGGCGACCGGCGCGAGCAGTGCGGCGACGACGCCCGCGCGCGACGGCGCCGCCGCGAGCAGCCAGGCAGCGCAGCCGCCGCCTGCCAGCGCGAGCCGCCACTTCAGGCGCGTCCACTCGGCGGCGCCCCAGCCACGCGGCGCACCGGCGGCCGCGACGCGCGCGCGCAGATCCGCCGGGATCGGCGCCGACGTCACGCCGGGGACGCGGCGCCGGCGGACCCGCCGGCCGGGACGGCGGTGGGCGAGCGAGCGCAGCGCGACCGGAATCGACGCCACGGCGGGCGCCGCCGCAAGGGCCAGGCCGGCCCCCGCCAGTGCGGCGAGCACCACGTCGGCGCTCACGCGCCCCGCTCCGCAGCGATCCAGCGGACGGCCAGGAGGGCGAGCAGCTGCAAGATCGCGGCGGCGGTCAGCAGCGCCACCGGCAGCGGCCGCGTGATCATCGCGCCCGCGATCGAGGGCGATGCCAGCACGACGAGCACGCCCGCCAGCGCGGGCAGGCCGAGCACGATCCGGGCGGTGAGCCGCGCCTGAGCGCTTGCGGCCCGCGCGTCGGCCACATCCCGCACGACAAGGTCCGCTCCCGTCGCGAGTCCGCGCAGGAGCGCCACGAGATCGCCCCCGGCCTCGCGCT
The DNA here is from genome assembly GCA_046594555.1 of Solirubrobacteraceae bacterium. Lineage (GTDB taxonomy): Bacteria > Actinomycetota > Thermoleophilia > Solirubrobacterales > Solirubrobacteraceae > F1-60-MAGs163. Next base: position 16,295 of record JBKJRO010000005.1, on the reverse strand, counting down.
GGAGCAGGAGCGCGGCGACGGCGACGTCCCAGGTGCCCGGCCCCGCCTGCTCGCGGAGCGCCTCGAGCGCGTCCGAGACCGGAGCCCCGAGCTCGATGGCGGACGCGGTCACCGTGAGCACCTCGCGCGCCTGACGACCGACGGCTCCGTCACGAGCGCTGATGCCGATCGCGCCCGCAAGTCCGTGGCCGGCGGCCAGGGCATCGGCGAGGGCGGCCAACGCCGCCGGCGCACCGTCGTTCAGGCGCGTGCGCCAGCGCCGCCGGCGGACCCTGACGACGAGTGCCGCGAGCGCGGGCGCGACGAGCGCCCCGGCGCACACGCCGCCGGCCCCGGCGAGCAGCCCGCCCGCGGCTCCGGCGGCGCCGGCCGCGACCACGGCGAGCCGGCGCCGCTGCGCCTCGGACGCCGCGTGACCGCCGCGGCCGGCCGCGCGAGCCGGTGCGAGCGCCCGCCCGATCGCCGCCACGAAGCGGACGCGATCGAGCGCCGCGGCGAGGTCCCAGGCAGCGAGCACCCCGCACGTCGCTGCGAGCGCGGCGAGCGCACCCGTCATCGCGCCTCGATCTCCCGCAGGACCGCGGACCCGCCGCGCTCGCGCACCTCGCTGACCGACACGATCCGCCGCCGGCCGTCGGCTCCGCGCGTCTGGTGGACGACGAGGTCCAGCGCCGCGGCGACCTGCAGGCCGATCGCCGCGTGCGACAGCCCGACGCCGGCCATCAGCGCGAGCGTCTCGACGCGCCGCAGCGCCTCGGCCGGCGACCCGGCGTGGACACTCGACATCGATCCGTCGTGGCCGGTGGCCATCGCCTGGATCATGTCGAGTGCCTCTGGCCCGCGGACCTCGCCGACGATGATCCGGTCCGGCCGCATCCGCAGCGCGTTGCGCAGCAGGCTGCGGATCGTCACCTCGCCGCGGCCGTCGACGCCGGGCGGCCGGGCCTCCAGCCGCACGACGTGCGGGCGCCGCATGATCAGCTCGGCGGTGTCCTCGATCGTGACGACGCGCTCGCGCTCGCCGAGGAACGCCGTCAGGGCGCCCAGGGTCGTCGTCTTGCCGCTGCCGGTGCCGCCGCAGACGAGGATCGCGCGGCGGCCGGCGACCGCGCCGGCCAGCAGGTCGCGCAGCGCCGGGGTCCAGGTCCCTGCGGCCAGCAGGTCATCCGGCCCCAGCCCGCGCGGCCGGAACCGCCGGATCGTCACCGCCGGGCCGTCGACGGCGAGCGGTGGGAGCACGACGTTCACGCGCGATCCGTCGGGGAGCCGCGCGTCGCACAGGGGCTCGGACTCGTCGACCCGCCGGCCGGCCGGGGCGAGCAGCCGCTCGATCACCCGGCGCAGGTCGGCCTCCGCGGCGAACGCGGCGCCGGTCCGCTCCAGGAGCCCGGACCGCTCGACCCAGATCTCCCCGCCGCGGTGGACGAGGATCTCGTCGATGGACGGGTCCTCCAGGAATTCCTGGAGCGGCCCGAGGCCGAGCGCCCGGCGCGCGACGCGCGACGCCAGGTCTGCGCGCACCGCCGGGGCGAGCACGCCGGCGTGGCGGTCCACCGCCGCGGCGATCCTCGCCTGCGTCGTCCCCTCGCCCGCCGCATCGACCCAGGCGGCGTCACGCAGCCCGGCCAGCACGTCGGCCGCCAGCTGCTCGAGGTGGTCGGGATCGGGCTCGGCCATCGCCCGGCCTAGGCGCCGCGGCCGGTCGCCCTCCCCCGGAACGCCGACGGCCGCCTCGAAGGGCGGCCGCCGGACGGTTGGTCCTGTGAAGGCGCTGGAGGCGCTGAACAGGTCTGGGTGCTAGGGACCAACCGGGATCGTGTAGTGCAGCGGACTCGCCGGAATCGGCTTCGGCAGCGGGAACGGCGCCCACGGGTTCGACAGTGGCGGGTGCAGGGTGCACACGCGGGACTCGTAGTCGGGCAGACAGGGGTTGAACGGGTTGACCCAGAGCATCCCGCTGGCATCGACGACGCGATAGCGGTTGATCTCGTCGAGGTTGGCGAGGCCGTCGTGGTCCTGGTCGTCCGCGCCGTCGACGACGCCGTCGCCGTCGGTGTCGGCATCGACGAAGGAGGGCTGCAGGAGCGGCGTCGCTCCGGTGGTGCCGACGTACGGGTGTTCCGCGCCGAAGTTCCCGGCCCACCATTCGGGCGTCATCCGGCCGTGCTGCTCGTCCCAGTTGCCCAGGCCGTCGCTGTCGGCGTCCTTCTCGTCGTCGGTCAGGACGCCGTTGCCGTCGATGTCCAGATCTGTCGTGGCCGGCGTGACGACGGTCGGGCCGCCCGTGTCCTGGTTGCCGTCGGAGTACGTCAGCGGCAGCTTGCCGCCGGAATACATCCAGAGCGCGTATTCATCCTTCAGCGTCAGGCCGTCCTGGTCGAAGTCGTAGCCGGCGTCCGAGCCGTCGAGCGCGTTCGGGTAGGGCTTCTTGCCCGGGAACGGGATCGCCTTGAGGTTCAGATCATGTGCGGACTCGACCTCGAACGTGTCCGAGATGCCGTCGCCGTCGGTGTCCACCTTGCACGGGTCCGTCCCGTACTTGACCTCCTCGGCATCGGTCAGGCCGTCGTTGTCGTCGTCCAGATCGCTCGCGTTGGGGATCTTGTCGAGGTCGCAGTCCTGCACGCCGGTCGGGTCGCCGGCGTCGGCGCCCTTGGGGCTGATCTTCGGCGAGTCCTTGGTGGCGGTGAACGCCCGGCCCAGCTTGGAGGCCAGGACGCGCAGGCGGAAGGTGTAGGTGCCGGTGGTGCCGGCGCTGTCGACGAGGAACATGCCGACCTTCTCCGGGATCGTCACGGTCAGCTTCGAACGGGTCGCCGTGTCGGCCTTGACGAAGATCGCCGGCTTGCCGTCGCGCTTGAAGACGACGATGTTCGTCAGCTTGCCCGGCAGGAAGTTGGTGCCGCGAACCGTGAGCTTGTCGCCGATCTGCGCCTTCAGCGGACTGACGGCCTTGATCGTCGGCAGCGAGCTGCGGGCAGCCGCAGGCGAGGCCGGGATGAGCAGCAGGAGCAGGGCCAGGGGGGCGAGGAGCACGCGAGGCCCACGTAGAACGCGGAAAAGGGGCATCGCCCCCGTTATCGGCCGTCGCGCCGAGTCCTTGAGCCCAACGGGCGATCCGGGCGCGGGCGCCAGAAGAATTGCGAACGCGGTCACGGCCGCGCCAGCGCCCGCAGCTCTGCAGCCTCGTCCTGCGCCTGTGCGAGCAGCACCGCCTCGCGCAGGGTGACGCGCAGGGCCAGCAGGACGTGCGGCAACTCCGCCGACGGGCCGTCCGCCCCCGCGGGAGGCCCGGCGGACCGCGCCTCGAGCACCTTGGCGCCCGCCAGGAGGACCCGCGCCCTCGCGCTGCCCGAGCGACTGACGAGCACGTCCGCGCGCACCCCGGGCCGCAGCTCGGCGCTGGACCCGACGGCGAGGATCCGGGTGATGCGCTCGGCCGGGCGCAGCGACGCGGGACCGGCAGGGCCCGAGGCCGGCACGGCGAGCAGCGACGGGGTGAGGTCGGTGCCGCCCGCGATGCGCACGCCCGCGCGGGCGCCCTCGACCTCGATCGGCTGACGGAACGCTCCGCGCGGCGCGAACCGCGCCGGGACCCGGCGCACGGCGAGCACGGCGGGACGGATCGGAGCCCCGCGCGGGATCGGCCCCGAGGCTACGAGGACCGGCACGAGCGGGCCGATGCTGCGGCGCAGCGCCGCCTCGCGCTCGTGCATGTCGGAGGCGGCGAGCCCACCGAGCAGCGCCGAGAGCCCGCCGAGCGCCAGCGCCCGGCGGCCCGGCGTCATGCGACGGCGGCGAGCAGACGGGGCGCGGGAGCCACCATCGGCGCGTCGACGAGGCGGTACCCGACACCCCACACGTTCACGATGAAGCGCCCGCCGTCGGCGCCGAGCTTGCGCCGCAGACGGCAGGCGTGCGAGTCGAGCGTCCGGGTCGTGCCGACGGTCCGGTGGCCCCAGACCGTGCGCAGCAACTCGGCCTTGGTGAAGACCCGGGTCGGCTCGGCCGCGAGCACCCGCAGCAGCGCGAACTCCTTGGCGCTCAGGTCGAGCGGCCGTCCGGCGAGCAGCACGACGCGGGCGGTCGTATCGATGTCGAGGTCGGCGACGCGCAGGCGACCGCCGCTGCGGCCGCGGCGGTCGACGCGGCGCAGGAGCGAGTCCACGCGGCAGCGCAGCTCCCGATAGGAGACGGGTGCCGGGATCACGTCGTCGGCGCCGCGCTCGAAGCACCGCACGCAGTCGAGTTCCTCGTCGCGCCCCCCGAAGAGAACGATCGGCGCGGCGGGATCGACGCGGCTGGCGACCCCGTCCGCCGCGCGGACGTGTGCGAGCAGCGCGAGCGCGCTGCTCTCGGGCAGCCGCATGTCGACGAGGGTCAGGTCGGGGAAGTCGGACTCCAGGCGTGCGAGCGCGTCGTCGGCAGACTCGGCGAGGACGACGTCATAGCCGTCGGCCGCGAGGTTGTCGGCGAGGAACTCGCGGGCGGGAGAGTCGGGCTGCGCGAGCAGGATGGTGGAGCGGTCGTCGTAGGTCATGCCCTCCGTAGGCGCGGGCGTGACCGATTCCTCCCCCGCGCCGCCGGCATCTCGTACGATCGCCGCCCGATGCCCCGGTCACGTCCCATCGCGAGCCTGATCGGTGCCGGCGGCACCGGCCTCGCCGTCGTCGCGTCGTTCCTGCCCTGGTACCGGTTCGTCGGCGACCGCGCGAGCGCCGTCGCGATCGACCAGGTCGCCCGGGCTGAGGAGCTGGCGACCGCGGCGAGCTTCTGGAAGGCCTGGGGCGCACTGCCGAACGTGCTCTTCACCACGCTCGTGACGGTCCTGCTCACGGCCTTCGCGCTGCACGCCGCGGCGCCGCGCGAGCGCGCCCCGGCGCTGGTCGCGCTCGGCGCCGCCGTGGCGCTGCTCGGGCTGGTGCTCGGGTGGGTGCTCCACATCCCCGGCCCCGACGAGCTGGTCAGCCGCGCCGGCGGCGGCTGGCTCGCGGTGGCGGGCGCCGCGGCCGGCGTCGTCGGGGGGTTCCTCGCGCTCGACGCGCCGCACCGGGCGGCTGCGGACCCCGGCGCTACGTCCGCTGCCGCGTCGGCCGCACCAGCACCTCGTTGATGCTGACGTGCGGCGGCGCCGCGAGCGCGTGGACGATCGCGTCGGCGATGTCCTCGGCGCGCAGGACCTCGCCCATCTCGGCCTTGAGCTTCTCGGCGGCGTCGACGACGTACGACGCGTTGTGCTCGAGCAGTTCCGTCTCGACGAACCCGGGCTCGACGATCGTGACGCGGACGTCCGAGTTGAGCGCCTCCTGGCGCAGTGCCTCGCTGAAGCCGGTGACGCCGAACTTCGTCAGGTTGTAGACCGCGGCCCCGAACGACGCGCGGCGGCCCGCGACGGAGCTGACGTTGACGATGTGCCCGCCGCCCTGCTCGCGCATCAGCGGCAGTGCCGCGTGGGTGCAGTAGAGGAGCCCGAGGACGTTGACGTCGATCATCCGCCGCCAATGCTCGGTGTCCGCCCCTTCGACGGGGCCGAGCAGCATCACGCCCGCGTTGTTGACGAGCGCGTCGACCCGGCCGAGCCGGTCGTGCGCCGTGGTGATGAACCCGTGCGCCTGCGCCTCGGCCGCGATGTCGACCGGGATCGCGGTGGCGACGCCGCCCTGCGCCTCGATCTCGGCGGCCAGCGCCTCGATGCGGTCGGCGCGGCGCGCGCCGAGTGCGACCGCCGCGCCCGACTGCGCGCAGAGCCGCGCCGTCGCCGCGCCGATGCCCGAGGACGCTCCGGTGATCGCGACCACCTTGCCCGACAGGTCGTAGCCCATGGCCGCGACTCTACCCCGGACCGGCGGCCCTCCGGGTGCAGGGACGCGACCGCAGCTGGAGTGCCGCCGAGCGCCGTCCGACACTCAGTCAGAACCCCGCACAGAGCGAGGTTTGGTGCAACTTGGCGTGCAGTCCTGCGAGCCGAGCAGGGAACCGTCGTAGGATCCCGACGGTCCCGCTGCGCCGCGCCCGGCGTGCGGGTTTCTCATTTCTCTGACCACATGAACGCCCCCACCCGCGGAAACTACGACTCTGGCGAGGACTTCGTCCTTGAATACGGCGAACTGCGGTTCACGTTCAACGAGATCGACTTCTCCGAGCGCTGCGAGCAGGCCGGGCGCAAGCTCGGGTTCGTCCGCGGCGACCTCGATCCGGGTGAGCTCGAGGACCTCGTGAACCTCGCGGTCAACGGCGACATCCAGGAGCCGGCGTCCGCGCTGGGCGAGCACGTCAACGACTGCTGGCCCGAGCTCGTCGGCCCCGCCGACCGCTCGCTCGTGCACTGGCTGCGCCGGCTGGTGTTCCGGTCCGCCTGGCTCGACCAGCGCGTCACCGAGGGCGAACTCGACGTGCGCTTCGACGACACCACGCTGACGTTCCGCTACGTCCAGCCGGACCGCGGCGACGAGCCGATCGAGCTCGCGCCCGAGCCCTCCTGGGGCCGGGTCGCGTACATCCCCCGCTCCGCCGCGTCGTAACGGGCTCCTGCCGGGACGGGCCTGCGGTATGGCGCGGGCACAGCCGCACGCCGCGCGGGCATGCAGTCCGCATCCTGCGGACTGCATGGACCTCCCGCCCGGCGATGCCTGCGCCCGCGCCCTCCGGACCGCCCGGTCGACGAGCGGCGGACGACAAGCGCAGCGGCCGTCCTACGCCTCGTCGACGAGGCTCGCGCTGACGTGACTCGCGAGTGCCTTCTCACGGTTCTTGACGATCGTCGTCGCCTTCCGAGCGCCCACGATTCCCGCGACCCGGATCGTGCCGGACGTCTGCGGATCGAGGGCCGGCCGCCGCGCGCCGCGCGACACGGCGTAGTCGAGCGCGATGACCGTCGTCTCGCCGCCGAGCGGCGCGGGCGCCGCGGCGATGACGGTCAGCGAGCCGCCGCCGTCGATGTTGCGGGCCGCCGCCAGCGCGCGGCGGGCAGCGGCGGGTGAGAGCTGGTCGAGCGCGTCGATCACGACGGCCGCATTGGCGCCGCGACTGGCGACGCGGCGGGCGGCCTCGATCGCGCGCTCCACGGCCTGCGCCTGGGCGTCTGGGCTCTGGCCGAGCAGGACGGCCGCGGCGGGCTCGAGGTCGTCGGCACGCCATTCGGCGGCCTCCTCGGGGCGGGCGCCGGTGAGGACGACCTGCAGCTCGAGGCCCTCGACCGCCTTGAGGTCCCGCGCCAGCAGGCGCAGGGTCGTCGAGCGGCCGGAGCCGGAGGCGCCGTGCACGACGACGCGCGATCCGAGGCCGATCGGCGCGAGGTCGGCGATCTCCTTCAGCGTCGCATCCTTGACGTTCAGCGCGACCGCCTCGGTCGGGAACACGGCGGCCAGGTCGTCGAACGGCGTGCCGACGGCGACCTCGTCGGCCGACGAGCCGTTGATGGTCTCGACGCGGATCATCGACGGGTGCCGCTCGGATCGGCGCGGCGGGCGGACCGGGCCGGCGACGCGATCACCGGACACGAGCTCGCAGCGGCGCACCTGCGCGGCCGACACGTAGGCGTCGTCGTCGGAGCTGTCCGGCGCGTTGACGCGCACGAACGCGGAGCCGTTGGGGAGCACCTCGACGACGCCCTCGATCGTGCGCTCCTCGGCGTCGCGCGGGCTGCGCTCGCTGCGGCGCGGGCGCTCCTCGGCGTCGTCGGACGCAGCGCGGCGTGAACGCGAACGCGGCGCGGGCGCCTCGTCGGCGTCGTCGGCCGCGTCGCGGCGTGAGCGCGAACGCGGCGCGGGCGCGTCGTCGCCGGCGGCGGCGGCACGGGGTGCGCGGCGAGCGCGCGGGCGGCGCGCCGGCGCCTCGTCGGCGTCGCCGCCAGGGCTCGCAGCGCCGCCACCCTGGCGACCGAGGATGGCCTCGACGAGGTCCTCCTTGCGCAGGCGGCGGAAGCCGTCGATGCCGATCTCCGAGGCGATCGTGTGAAGGTCGGCGAGCGGACTGTCCTCGAGGACGTCGCGGGAAAGCACGGACATGGGGTTCTCCTGGATTCGGATGGTCGGTCGGCGTCCGGCCGCGTTGTGTCAGCGGCCGGCGACCCGTATGCCCGCAAGACGGTAGCGCCGTCGCAGGCGGACCGTCAGTCCGGCGCGGCGGGGATCCACTTCAGGCGGTCGTCGTCGGCATCGAACTCGGGCATCGGATCGACGCCGTCCATCACCCGCGCCACGGCGAGGAAGTCGGCCACCGCGGCGACGTCGTGGACCCGCACGATCGACGCGCCGGCGGCGACGCCGTGGGCCAGCGCGGCGAGCGTTCCGGCGAGGCGGTCGCCCGGCGCCCGGCCGGTGATCGCCCCGACGAAGTACTTGCGCGAAACCGGGAGCAGCACCGGCGGGCCGAGCGCGATCACGCGCTCCAACTCGCGCAGCACCGCGACGCTCTCCCCCGGCCGCTTGGCGAAGTCCGGGCCCGGGTCGGTGATCAGCTGGTGCTCGCCGACCCCGCGCTCGCGGGCCAGGTCGAGCCGCGCGCGCAGGAAGCGCTCGACGTCGCCGACGACATCGCCGCCGTAGTCCACGAAGTCGACCTCCTTCGGGCGCGCCCGGGTGTGCATCACCACGAGCCCCGCGCCGGTCTGCGCGGCGACGTCGGCGAGCTCCGGGTCGGCCAGGCCGCTGACGTCGTTGATGATCGACGCCCCGGCCGCCACGGCGGCGCGGGCGACGGCCGGCTTCCAGGTGTCCACCGAGACGAGCACGCCCTCGGCCGCCAGGCGCTCGATCAGCGGGACGACGCGGCCGATCTCCACGTCGGCGGCGGTGATGCCGGTGTACGTGACGCCGGACTCGCCGCCGACGTCGATGAGGTCGGCGCCGTCGGCGACGAGCGCCAGTGCGTGCGCGACCTGCTCCTCCAGCGTCGCCAGCCGCACGCTGTCCGCGAACGAGTCGGGATTGGCGTTGACGATGCCCATGATCCGCGGGCGGCCCGGGCGCAGCTCGAGCGTGCGACCGGCGAGGTCGAGCACGACGGTCACGTCGCCGCGACGTAGTGCACGAACAGGTGGTCCTCGGCCCGCAGCACGGCGCGCAGCTCCAGGCGGACCGGCGGATCGAGCAGCGCGCCGTGGAGGACCGACCGCCCGTCGCCGGCGACGAGCAGCGGCGCGAGCGTCAGCACGAGGTCGTCAACCAGGCGCTCGGAGACGAGCTCGCGCAGCAGCGTCGGGCCGCCCTCGCACAGCACGGTGTGCACGCCGCGCTCGCCGTGCAGGTGCGCCAGCGCGACGGCCGCCGTCAGCGTGCCCGTGGCCGCGCGGTGCACGGCGACCTGCGCGCCCCGGTCCAGCTCCGGCGCGGGATCCGCCTCCGTGTACACCTGCAGGCGGACTCCGGGCTCCGCGAACAGCGGCACGTCCGCGAGCGCCGGGTCCCCGCGGCGGGAGATCGTCGCGACGAGCGGCTCGTCCGGCAGGCCCCGCGAGCGGCGGTGCTCGCGCTGAGGCGGGTCCAGGACCGTCGCGTACCCCTCGGCGATGAGCGTTCCGGGCCCGACGAGCAGCGCGTCGCAGGCGGTCCGCAGTTCACGCAGGACGTCGCGGTCGGCCGGGCTGCCGAGGCCGCCCGCGCCCCCATCCACCGTCGCCCGTCCGTCGGCGGCGCCGATCATCGCCGCCACCACGCGGGGGCGGCCGTCACGGCCCGGGTCGTCCCACAGCCCGAGGCCGTCGACGAACGCCGCGGCCGTCGTCGGCGAGCCGGCCGGCTCCAGGCGGTCGAGCGGCGCGCTCATCCCGCTCCCGGCGTCGAGCCGCCGGTCGGGGGTGACGTGGACTTGGGCTGCGTGGCCGCGCCCTTCTTGTGCTGCTTCGGCTTCTTCGGCTTCTTGACGACGAGCGTCCACAGGCGGACCATCGCGTTGTCCGCGTGATCCTTCGCGCTGAGGCGGGCGACGAACGTCCCGCGGCGGTAGGCGTGCGACAGCACCACGCTGCGGGCGTAGGAGACGACCGGCGGCGAGCCGTCGCCCCAGTCCACCCGGAGCTGCGCCAGGCCCGAGCCGTCGGGACTGCCCAGGTCGCTCGCGCCGAGCTTCAGCTTCAGCGTCCTGCCGGCAACGCGCTGGCCGCTGAACCCGGCGGTCAGGACCGGCGGCGTCACGTCGACGCGGAACGTGCCGGTCAGCGAGCGCGAGACCTGGCCGCGGCGATCGGTGGCGATGACCTGCCACCGGTGCGTGCCGTCCGCGATCGGGAGCGGCGGCGTGTACAGCGCGGTCGTGCTGGTCGCGTACGGTTGGCCGTCGAGCAGCAGCTGGTAGCTGGTCGGGCCCCAGAGGTCGAACGCCGGCGACCAGACGAGGTCCGGGCGCGACCGCGAGCGCCAGTTGGAGGTCGTGTTGAGCGCGGGGGCACCGGGCGCGCGGTCGTAGACCGCGACGACGAGCCGGCGGCCGTCGGCGCCGTTCTGGACGAAGGCGACGGCGGCGTCCCCGGCACGGGTGACGTCGGCGTCGAGCCCGGCGGCGGGATCGACCGGGCCGAGCGCCGGGTCCGACAGCAGCGTGTCCTCGCCGAACGGCGGCAGTCGCGTGACGGCCGGATCGTCCTCGAACGTGCGGGCGCGAACCTCGGCGGCCCCGCCGGCCGATGCTGCGCTGAACCAGGCGACGAGGCCCTGCTGATTCTCCGCGTAGGCGCCGACCGGGTCGGGCCCGGGGCCGGGGGTCACACCGAGCTGGACAGGCCCGTCCACGAGCTGGGGAACGGGGGCGTCGTCGCGAATGACGCTCGCGTCCACGCCGCCGCCCGGAGCGCCGACCGTCAGCATGCCGAGCGTCCGGCCGTTGAGCCCGACGCGCGGCAGACCCGAGGCCCCGGACGCCGGGGCGCCGTCGAGGCCGACGGGTTCGTCGAAGGACGAGCCGCGCAGGCGGCGCGCGAAGGCCCGCGTGACCGTGCCGCCGGCGCCGTCGTCGACCGACTCGCGGAACGCGACCCAGGCGTAGCTCGAGTCGTCCGCGATCCCGACGTCGGGAGCGTCGGCGGAGCCGCCGGGGTCGATCGTCGCATCAGCGCTGACGGCCGACGGCTGCCCGCGCACGAGCCGGCGCGCGACGATGCGCGCCCGGCCGGCCGCGTCGCGCTCGCCCCAGACGGCGACGCCGATGCCGTCGGCCGCGGCGGCAACCCGCGGGCGCAGCAGCCCGGCGCCGGCGTCGCCGCCGTCGAGCGCGCCCGGGATCGCGGTGAAGGCGGTCGCACCGCGCGGCAGGTACGCGGACTCGATGTCGCCGCCCCGCGCCCAGGCCAGGTAACCGACGCCGCTGACGGCCAGATCGACGCTCGGGTCGAGCGCGCCCGACGGGCCGATCGGCTGCGCCGCGCCGAACGGCTGGCCGACGGCGGGGCGCACTGCCGCATAGACGGCGAGCGACGTCGCCCAAGCGACGACCACGCGACCGCCGTCGGAGGCCGACAGCGAGGGCCGGCCGAGCAGCTCGGGCAGGCCGGCATCCACGCGCGAGACCGACTGGACCGCGCCGCCGTCGAGGATCGCGACGAAGACGTGCGGGGCGCCCTCGTCGCGGCGTACGTACGCGACGGCGCCGGTGCCGTCGCGGGAGATCCCGAGGTCGCCGACTGCCAGGACGTCGGTGCTGGGCCCGTCGACCGGGGCGCCCGCGAAGAACAGGCCGCCGGAGCGCTGCGCGAGCGCCGCGGGCGGGACCCCGAGCGCGACGGCGAGCGCGACGGCGAGCGCCGCGCCGACGGCGCGGCGGATGGGGGTGCGCCGGGTCACGCGGTCGCGCTCGTGACGTCGGCGGCGACCAGCCCCTCCGCCGCGGCCTCCTCGACGTAGCCGGCGACCTCGGCGGCGATGCGCGTCTCGTCCCAGCCGAGCTCGGGCGCCATCGCCCGTGCCACGCGCTCGGTGACGACGGGATCAACGGTGTCCGAGGCCGCGAGCAGCCCGAGGCGGGTGCGCCGCAGCAGCGCGTCGCCGACGCTGCGCGCCTGCTCGCGGCGAGCGGCGAAGACGACCTCGGCGAGCAGCTCCGGCGGCGCTCCGGGCACGATCGGCTGGGCCAGCTCGCCGCGCTCGGCGGCGATCGCGAGCACCTCGTGGGCGACGTGGCCGTAGCGGTCGGCGAGGCGCTCGTAGGCGTCCTCGGGCACGCCCTCGACCCGCGGCAGGTCGGCGGCGTCGATCGCCTGGCCGAGCGGGATCTCGTGCGTACGGCACGGCGCGTCGCGCGCGTCGCGGTCGACCATCCGGTCGACGGCCGACTTCGCCATCCGCCGCCACGTCGTGAGCTTGCCGCCGGTGATCGTGATCATCCCGCTGCTCGTCTCGTACAGCTCGTCCTTGCGCGAGATGTCCACCGACTTCTTCGGGTCGCCGGTCGAGATCAGCGGCCGGACGCCCGCGAACGTACCCACGATGTCGTCCGCGGTCAGCGTCGTGCCGAAGAACGCGTTGGTGGCGTCGAGCAGGTAGTCGACGTCCTCGGCCGCGGCGCGGATGTGGTCGAAGTCCTTCAGGTCGACGTCGTTGTCGGTCGTCCCGATCAGCGTGCGGCCCAGCCATGGGAGCGCGAAGATGAACCGGCCCCCGCCCGCGGGGACGATCGCGCCGCTGTTCAGCGGCAGCTGCTCCTGCGACAGAACGATGTGCGTGCCGCGGCTGGGGTTGATGACCGGCACCTCGGCCTCGTCGTGCAGCTCGTCGGGCCGGATGCGGTCGGCCCACACGCCCGTCGCGTTGATGACGTTGTCGGCGCGGAGCTCGAAGACCTCGCCGCTCTCGTTGTCGCGCACGCGCACGCCCGTCGCGCGGGCCGGGCCGCCGGAGGGCGGCTCCTCCTCGAGCAGCTCGAGCACCTCGCAGCGGTTGGCGCAGACGGCGCCGAAGCGCTGGGCCTCGCGCAGGACGGTCAGCACCAGGCGGGCGTCGTCGGTCTGGCAGTCGTAGAACAGGTACCCGGAGGTCGGCTCGCGCGCGGCGAGCGCCGGGAGGTGCTCGACGACCTCCTCGCCGGTGATCGTGCGATGGCGCTCGGGCGCCCAGTCGGCGAACTCCTCTTCCTGGTCCTTCTTGCGACGGCCGCGGAGCTTGTCCACCGCCATCACGTCGTAGAGGTTGAGGCCGACGCCGGTGGCGCGATCCAGGCGCTTGCCCTCGAACGCCGCGACGACCAGCGGCAGCGGCTTCACCAGGTGCGGGGCGAGCTTCACCATCAGCTGGCGTTCGAGCAGCGCCTCGCGGACGAGGCCGAGGTCGAAGTTCTGCAGGTAGCGCAGCCCGCCGTGGACGAGCTTCGACGACCGGCTCGACGTGCCGGAGGCGTAGTCGGCCTTCTCGACGAGGGCGACCGAGTAGCCGCGGGCCGCCGCGTCGAGCGCGCAGCCCGCGCCGGTGATGCCGCCACCGATCACGACCACGTCGAACGCATCGGCCGCGAGCGAGGAGAGCGCCTGTTCGCGGGGGATCATGCGCCGCCATTGTCGCAGGGACGGCGGCGCGGCCCGCCGGGTCCGGCGCGGCGCCATGCATCTACCATCCGCCGCCCCATGCCCACTCGCACGATCCTGCTGACCGGCTTCCCCGGCTTCATCGGCACCCGCCTCGTCGCACGGCTGCTCGCCGACGAGCCCGACAGCCGCATCGTCGTCCTCGTCGAGCCGCGGATGGCCGGGCGGGCGCAGGAGGTCGCGGTGCGCCTGGAGGGCGGCCGGCGGATCGAGGTCGTGACGGGCGACATCGGGATGCGACGCCTCGGCCTGACGCCGGCGCGCCACGAGCGCCTGGCGGCCGAGGTCACCCACGTCGTCCACCTGGCGGCGGTCTACGACCTCGCCGTGCCCGCGCAGATCGCCGAGCGGGTCAACGTCCTGGGCACCGAGAACGTCGTCGCCTTCTGCCGCGCCTGCCCCGGACTGGAGCGGCTGGACTACGTGTCGACGGCCTACACGGCGGGCGAGCGCTCGGGCCGCGTGATGGAGGCCGAACTCGCCGCGGGCCAGGCGTTCAAGAACCATTACGAGTCGACGAAGTTCGCGGCCGAGGTCGTCGTGCGCGGCGCCATGGACCAGGTCCCGACGGCGATCTGGCGCCCGGCGATCGTCGTCGGCGACTCGCGCACCGGTGAGACGCAGAAGTTCGACGGCCCCTACTACATCCTGCGCCTGGTCTCGCTCTGCGAGCGCCTGCACCTGCCGATCCCGCGGGTCGGCGCCGGCGCCGCGCCGTTCAACGTCGTCCCGGTGGACTACATCGTCGACGCGCTGGCCGTCGGTTCACGCCTGCCCGCCGCGCTGGGGCGCACGTTCCACCTGACCGACGCCGACCCGCTGTCGGCCGACCGACTGCTCGCCGTGCTCGCCCGCGCCTACGGCGGCCGCACGCCCCGGGTGCGGGTGTCGCCGGCGCTGCTCGAGCGCACGATGCGGCTGCGCGCCGTGCGCGCCATGCTGTCCGGCATGCCGCGCGAGGCGCTCGCGTACATGAACCACCCCGTCACGTTCGACACGACGAACGCCGAGGAGATCCTCGGCGCCGCCGGGCTCACCTGCCCCGGCTTCGAGTCCTACGCCCCCGCCATCACGGCGTTCTTCCGCGAGCACGAGCACGACCCGGCGTTCGCGCCTCGCCATCACTGACCCATCGCGCGCTCCACGCCGCCGGCGGCGCGCGGCTGGCCGGGAAGGCGACAGCGGCCGCGCATCGCCACTCCGATGATGGTTTGTCTCGCATAGCGAGACGTTCTGTCATCGAATCGGCAGGACGGCCGCGAAAAGGCGCCAGCCGACACGCGGATCGCCGGCGGACGGCCGCGAAGCGAACGCGCCCGGCGCCCGGCGCCCCAGCGCCACTACAGCTCCGCGCCCTCGCGCGATCCCGATCCGGGCCACTGCTCGCGGGCGCGGTCGAAGTCGCCCCAGTCCCACGGCTCCCGCGGCAGCTCGGGCTGCGGCGGCTGCGGGGCGTCCGGGGGCTCGGCCCCGCCGCGCGGCGGCTCGTCGCCGCGCGGCTCGCGAAGGAACCGGGCGCTGAGCGCCAGGACGCAGGCGGCGGCCGCGGCGGTCAGCGAGTCCAGCTTCGAATCGACCGCGTAGACGAGCCACGCGGACAGCGCGAGCCCGGCCAGGCCGATCGCGAACAGCCCCCAGGCCAGGCGCGGCCGGGGCCGGCGCGCGGGCGGCCCGGCGAACCCGGCGAGCATCACGGCCACGACGAGCAGCGTCACCGCGATGAATGCGGGGAGCGGCATGATCACGGCCGCGAGCCTACGCCTCCGGCCCGCGCTTGACCAGCCCGCGCGCCGCGGGCGGCTACAGCTCCGCGAGTTCCTTGGTGATGTCGCCGACGGACGCCTTGGCGTCGCCGAACAGCATCGAGGTCATCGGCTCGAAGTAGAGCTCGTTCTCGATGCCCGCGAAGCCCGGGTTCATCGAGCGCTTCAGCACGATCACCGACTTCGCCTCGTTGACGTTGAGGATCGGCATGCCGTAGATCGGCGACTGCGGGTTGGTGTTCGCCGCGGGATTCGTGACGTCGTTGGCCCCGATCACCAGCGCGACGTCCGTGCGCGGGAACTCGGGGTTGATCTCGTCCATCTCCTTGAGCAGCGGGTAGGGCACGTTGGCCTCTGCCAGCAGCACGTTCATGTGACCCGGCATGCGCCCGGCCACCGGATGGATGGCGTACAGGACCTCGACGCCGCGGGACTCGAGCAGCTCGGCCAGCTCGCGCACCGCGTGCTGCGCCTGGGCCACCGCGAGGCCGTAGCCGGGGACCACGATCACCTTCTGGGCATAGGCCATCATGATCGCCGCGTCATCCGCGGAGACCTCCCGGACCGTGCCACCACTGGCGTCCGTGACCGCGACGACGCCTTCGCCACCGCCGAAGCCGCCGACCATGATGTTCAGGATCGAGCGGTTCATGGCGTCCGCCATGAGCTTGGTCAGGATGCCGCCCGACGCGCCCACGAGGGCACCGGCGATGATCAGGACCGGGTTGTTGAGCACGAAGCCGGACATCGCTGCGGCGGTGCCGGTGAACGAGTTCAGGAGCGAGATGACGACCGGCATGTCGGCACCGCCGATCGGCAGCACGGCGAGGTTTCCGAGGATCGCGGCGGCGACGAGGATCAGCACGAACAGGCCCTCGGACTCCGAGCCGGCGAGGATCGAGATCGCGGCGCCGATCGCCACGAGCATCAGGGCGATGTTCACGAACAGCCCGCCCGGGATCTTCACGGGGCTGCCGGAGATCAGGCCCTGCAGCTTGCCGAAGGCGATGTTCTCGAACATCGCC
>JBKJRO010000003.1:0-4752 GCA_046594555.1 Solirubrobacteraceae bacterium | reverse complement strand
GCGCGACGCAGAATTCGCCGTCCTCGCTCGCGTCGGTCCAGCCAACGGGGCCTGCGTACCAGCCACGATCGAGGCCTTCGAGTTCTGGGATCAGCGGCGCGGCGACGGCGTGCGGCTCGCCGCCGACGGCGGGCGTCGGCGTCGTCCGCGACTCCGACCCGGCGGCCGAGCTGGCTGAGACCGAGGTCAAGCTTCAGGCGCTGCTGCCGGTGCTGGCGTCGTAGGGCCGGCGGGGCAGCGATACAGCACATGAGTGAGGCCGCGGTGGTCGAGTTCGCGTCGCTGCGCAGGCCGAGCTTCTCCATCACGCGCCGTGAGGCGCTCGCCGCTCACGTCAGGGCGGCGGCGACGGCGTCCCACATGCGGCCGTGCAGCGCGACGTTCGCGGCGCGCTCGGTGCGGACGTGGACGAGCTGGGTCCCGCTCGACGTCAGCCCGTGATCGACGGCGGCGCGGAACTCGGCGAGCGTGCCGGCCTCGAGGTGATGCAGGCCGAACGCCTGGGCGATGCCGGCGACGTCGATGCCCGTCGGCGTGGCGACGTGCGTCTCGTACGCGTCCTGCTGCGAGGCGACGGGCAGGAAGTCGAAGATCCCGCCGCCGCCGTTGTCGATCAGCACGATGGTCAGCGGCACGCCGATGCGCCGCGCGGTCACGAGCGACCCGACGTCGTGGGCCAGCGCGACGTCGCCGAGCAGTAGGACGACCGGGCCGTCGCTCGCCGCCGCGACGCCGTACGCGGTGGCGATCGTCCCGTCGATGCCGTTCGCCCCGCGGTTCGCCAGCACCCGCAGGCCGTCGTCGCGCGCGGGGAAGCAGGTCTCGACGTCGCGGATCGGCATCGAGGCGGCGACGACCAGGGTGGCCTCGGGCGGGAGCGAACGCCCGAGTTCGGCCGCCACCCGCGGCTCGCTGAGCTCGTCGCCGAGCGCGTCGCCCAGCGCGCCGGCGGCGCGCTCGTCGGCAGCGCGCCAGCCGCCGGCCCACGCGGGGTCACCCGGGGGCACATCGTCGGCCAGCGCCCGCAGCAGCGCCGCGGGCTCCTGGGGCATGACGAGGTCGCAGACCTGCGCCGGGTCCTGCCAGGCGCCGGCCGGATCGACGAGGACCTGGACCGCGTCGAGGCCGGCGAGCCACTGCCGCAGCGGCTTGGACGTCGGTAGGTCACCGACGCGCAGGACCGCCTGCGGGCGAACTGCGGCGGCGAACCCGGGGATCCTCAGCAGCGCGTCGTAGTGCGCGACGGCGCCAGTGACCCGCGCGCCGGACAGGGGATCGGCCAGCAGCGGCCAGCCGGACGCGGCGCTGAAGGCGGCGGCGGCGCCGCCGAGCCCGGGCGAGCGCTCCGCGCGGCCGAGGACGACGACCCCGCGCGCCGCCGCCGCGACGACCGGGGCGAGCTGCGCGGCACCGGCCGCGGCGTCGTGGGCGGTCGGGACGTGTCCGGTCCACGGGCGACCGTCGGGCCGCCCGCCGCCGCCGGGCTCGTCGTCGGGCAGCGGCTCCTCCAGCACCAGGGGCTCGCGCAGCGGCAGGTTCAGGTGCACCGGCCCCGGCCGGTCGCCGGCGGCGGTCCAGACCGAGCGGCAGGCCAGCGCCCGCATCCAGCGCATGGTGTCCGGCGTCGCCTCGTGGACGCCGACCTCGGCGAACCAGCGCACCGCGTCGCCGTAGAGCTTCAGCTGGTCGATCGCCTGGCCGGCACCGGTGTCCCGCAGCTCGGGCGGGCGGTCGGCGGTCAGGACGACGAGCGGGACGCGTGCCTCGTGGGCCTCGATCACGGCCGGGAGGTAGTTCGCGGCAGCCGTTCCCGACGTGCAGGCGATGACCGCCGGCCGGCCGGTCTCCTTGGCCAGCCCCAGCGCGAAGAAGCCGGCCGAGCGCTCGTCGATCTGCGAGAAGCACGGGAAGCGCCCGTCGCGGGCGAGCGACAGCACGAGCGGCGTCGATCGCGAGCCCGGCGAGGTGACGGCCCCGGCGATGCCGCAGCGCGCGAGCTCGTCGCAGAAGGCGCGCAGGAGCAGGTAGGTGTCACGGGTCTGGGTCATGATGGGCCGATGCCGGCGACGATCGTCCTCCTGCACGGGTTCGCCGGCACCGGGCGCGGCTGGGATCCCGTCGTCGAGCGGCTCGACCGCGAACGGTATACGGCGCTGGCTCCTGACCTGCGCGGACACGGCTCGGCGCGCGACCGCCGGCCGATCACGATCGAGCACTGCGTGGCCGACGTGCTGGCGGCGGCGCCGGAGCGCTTCGACCTGTGCGGGTACTCGCTCGGCGGCCGCCTGGCGCTCCACGTCGCGCTCGCGGCGCCGGAGCGCGTGTGCCGGCTCGTGCTGGTCGCGACCACGGCCGGCATCGAGGCTGACGCCGAGCGGGCGGAGCGCCGCGCCGCCGACGAGCATCTGGCCGCGCAGCTCGAGCACGACGGCCTGGGGGCGTTCACCGAGTGCTGGCTCGCCGGCCCGCTGTTCGCGGATGATCCGGCGGCGGCGCACGAGCTGGCACGCGCGGACATCGCCCGCAATGACGCCGCCGCACTCGCCGCGACCCTCCGCGGGCTCGGGACCGGGGTGATGGTTCCGGTCTGGGACCGCCTGGCGGAGCTGACGATGCCCGCGACGGTCGTGTGGGGCGCGCTGGACGCGAAGTTCGCGGCGCTCGGCGAGCGGCTGGCGACGGGGCTGCCGGACGCGCAGCTCGTCGTGGTCGCGGGCGCCGGCCACGCCCTGCCCCGCGTCGCACCGGCCGCGATCGCCGACCTCCTGACCCCAGCCGCCGGTCCCGCGCAGTCGGAGATCCGCACGGCGACCGCCGGCGCGACTGGGATTCCAGGACGTGGGCGCTGAGCCCACGCGCTTCGGCGCTGCCCGTCGGCTCGTGCTGGCCATCTAGCTGTGGGTTGTTCACGCGGGTCGCACCGCGCATGCATGTCATGCACGGCGCGACCATGCTGCGCGGGGCTCGCGGCTAGAGCCCGAACAGCGCCGCGGGGTCGACGCCGAGCCCGGGCCCGGCGGGAACGGCGATCATCCCGCCGGCCGGCCGCAGCGCGACCGGAACCGGCGCCGTGAACAGGCCCAGCGTCGCCAGCCCGCACGCGGGTCCGATGCGGAGCGCCGCGGCGGCGTGGACGGCGGCCGCGATCCCGAGCGGGCCGTCGAGCGTCGAGGCGAGGTAGGCGTCGGCGCCGGTCGTCCGCACGAGTGTCGCCTGGGCCAGCAGCGCCGAGATCCCGCCGGCCCGGCCGAGCTTCAGGCAGATGGCGTCCGCGGCGCCCGACGAGATCGCCCCGTGCTGCGCCGCGGTCTCGTCCATCGCGATCCGCGTGGCGACGCGGTCGCGGACGGCGCGCAGCTCGGCGACGCCATGGACGGGCTCCTCGACGAGTTCCAGGCCGGCGCCCTCGAGCGCGCCGATCGCCGCGACCGCCTCGTCCACCGTCCAGGCGCCGTTGGCGTCCAGGCGCAGCAGCATCTGCGGTCCGGCGGCGGCGCGCACCGCGGCGACGCGGCCGGCGTCATCGCCGAGCCCGACCTTCACCTTCACGCAGCCGAAGCCGGCGTCGCGGGCCGCGGTGGCCTGCTCGGCGGCCGTGGCGCGGTCGGCGGCGCCGACCGTCGCGTTGACCTCGACGGACGCAGCCGGATCCCCGCTGAGCATGTGGGCCACCGGCACGTCCTCGCGCCGCGCCGCGGCATCCCACAGCGCCAGGTCCACGGCCGCCAGGGCCTGCGGGAGGTCGGCCGCCGCGCGTGCCGCGTCCAGTGCGGCCGCGCCGCCGCCTCCGGGTGACAGAGCCCGCAGCGCGGTGGCCTGGGCCTCCAGCGCCGCCCTGCAGTCCTCCAGCTCGACGCCGTCGTAGGACGCCAGCGGCGCCGCCTCGCCCCAGCCGATCAGCCCCTGTTCGGACTCCAGCCGCAGCAGCAGCAGCTCCCGCGTGGTCGTCGTCCCGTGCGCCGCGTGCAGCGGCTCGCGCAGCTCCAGCGTCAGCGGGACGACGCGGGCGTCCATCTCAGGACAGCCAGACCCCGGCCGCCAGCAGGACGCAGAACAGGAACTCCAGCATCCCTGTCCCGGCGAGCGCGCCGTTCAGCGTCGGGCCGTCGGTGTGGGTCGAGACCGTGCGGATCAGGCGCACGGCGAGCGGCAGCGTCAGGAAGGGGAGCAGCAGCCAGGGTGAGAGCGGCCCGAACAGCCACGGGATCGGCGCCGACACGTAGGCGACGGCCACCATCGACGCGTACAGGCGGCGGGTGCGCTCGCGGCCCAGACGCACGGCGAGCGTGCGCTTGCCCGCGCGCCGGTCGGTCTCGATGTCGCGTAGGTTGTTGACGACGAGGATGTTCACCACGAGCGCGCCGATCGGCACCGCCGCCGCCAGCGCCAGCCCGGTCACGGCGAGCGTGTGCGCGTAGTAGGTGCCGGTCACGGCGACGAAGCCGAAGAAGATCAGCACGAAGACCTCGCCGAGGCCGTTGTAGCCGAGCGGGAATGGCCCCCCGGTGTAGGCCAGCGCCGACAACACCGCCGCGACGCCGAGGGCCAGCAGCACCCAGCCGCCCCGATAGACGAGGTACATCCCGGCGACCGCCGCCAGCGCGAAGACGACAGCGGTGCCGATCGCGACGCCGCGCGGCGAGAGCAGGCCGCTCTGCGTGACACGCGTCGCCCCCAAGCGCCCGGCGGTGTCGGCCCCGCTCCGGAAGCCGAAGAGATCGTTGGCGAAGTTCGCGCCGATTTGCAGCAGCA
>JBKJRO010000022.1:0-6173 GCA_046594555.1 Solirubrobacteraceae bacterium | reverse complement strand
GCCGACCGCGCCGGTGCGGGCGTGTTGCTCCAGTTGCGCGCTGAGATCGATGTCCGTCAGCGTGTCGCCGTTGAGCATGAGGAAGCGCTCCTGCAGCACATCCTCGGCGAACTTCAGCGCACCGGCGGTGCCGCGGGGTTCGGGCTCCTCGACGAACTGCAGGTTCACGCCGAACGCCGACCCGTCCCCGAGGACGTCCTTCACCTTGGTGGCGAGAAAGCCGCAGCACATGACCACATCGGTGACGCCGTGCCGTGCCAGCCACTCGAGCATGAAGTCCATGAACGGCCGGTCCACGAATGTCACGATCGGTTTCGGCGTCCCGCTCGTCAGCGGCCGCAGCCGGGTCCCCTCCCCGCCGACGAGGATGACCGCCTGCATGTCAGGCGGCGCCCCGGCCGATGCCCTCGTAGGTGAGACCGGCCGCAGTGATGACCTTCGGGTCCAGTGCGTTGCGCCCGTCGATCAGGACGTTCCCCGCCATCGCGTCGGCGACCGCAGACCAATCGAGCGTCTTGAACTCCTCCCACTCCGTCACGAGGACGATCGCGTCAGCACCGGTGACGGCGCTCAACGCGCTGTCGGCGAAGCGCACGCCCTGGATCAGCTTCCGCGCCTCCTCCTCGGCGATCGGATCGAACGCCGTGACCTGCGCCCCGGCGGCCTGCAGGCGGGCGGAGAGGACGAGCGACGTCGCCTCACGCATGTCGTCCGTGTTCGGCTTGAACGCGAGACCGAGGAGCGCGATCTGCTTGCCGACGAGGGGGCCCAGGTGCTTCTCGAGCTTGCCCATCACGCGGCGCTTCTGCAGCTCGTTGACTTCGATGACCGCGTTGAGCAGCTGGAAGTGGTACCCGGAGTTCCCGGCCAGCTGCTTCAGCGCGCTGACGTCCTTCGGGAAGCACGAGCCGCCGAAGCCGACGCCGGCCTGCAGGAACTTGGGGCCGATGCGGTCGTCCAGGCCCATGCCGCGGGCGACCTCGAGCACGTCGGCGCCGGTCTCCTCGCAGACGTTGGCGATCTCGTTGATGAACGAGATCTTCGTGGCGAGGAACGCGTTGGCCGCGAGCTTCACCATCTCGGCGCTGGCGATGTCGGTGCGGACGAGCTCGCCGGTCCCCTGTCCCTGGTGCTCGGCCGTCAGCAGCGGACGGTAGAGATCGGCGACGGCGTCCCCGGCCCAGTCGCCGGCGTCGCCGATCACCACGCGGTCGGGGTTCAGGAAGTCGGCGAGCGCCGAGCCCTCCTTGAGGAACTCCGGGCACGAGACGTAGCGGAAGCCCTCCTTGCCCTGCTCGCGGAAGGCGCGCTGGACCTGCTCGCCGGTGCCGACGGGGACGGTCGACTTCATCACGAGCGCGTGGCGGTCCGAGGCCGGCATCGCGGCGACGACGGCGTGCACGGCGCTGAGGTCGGCGTCGCCGGAGTAGGTCGGCGGCGTGCCGACGGCGACGAACAGCAGCCGGGCGCGCTCGAGCGCCTCGTGCAGGTCGGTCGAGAACGTCAGCCGCTCGCGGTTGCGCTCCAGGCACTCGGCCAGACCGGGCTCGTAGATCGGCACCTCGCCGTTGTTCAGGCGCTCGATCTTGCCGGCGTCGATGTCGATGCAGACGACGTCGCTGCCGAGCTCGGCGAAGCCGGCCGCTGTGACGAGGCCGACGTAGCCGGTGCCGATGACGCCGATGGGTTCGCGAGTGGTGCTCATGAGCGGCTCCGGAGGCTAGCGACGCGGCTAGGAGCCGAGCCGGGTGAGCGACCGCGCCATGGCGATCATCTGCTTGTTCGACAGGGTCTGCGACAGCGCGTTGGACACCCAGTAGCTCCCGCGCGGCGTGCGCCAGGCGACGAGGCGCAGGCGGTCGCCGTCGCCGAACAGCTCCAGCGTGCGGCCGCCCTTCTTGATCGTCGAGGTCGGGTTGTCCAGCAGTGGCGGGGACTTCCAGGACGTGCCCTGCACGCCGTAGTACTGGCCGGCGAGCTGGCCGTGCTGGAGGACGATCCGATAGGCGTCGTACGGCTTGCCTGAGCGGTCGCGCAGCGTGTACGCGCGCCCCGGGGAGTAGTCGCGCTCGCCCGAGGCGTAGCCCCCGAGCGCCAGGCGCGCTGCCGGGTAGTAGACCTTCAGCCCGCGCTTCATCTTCAGCGCGATCTGCGTACCGAGGTTCTCCCCCGCGGCCTTGTCGAAGGTCATGCCGACGGGCAGCGTGGTCAGGCCCTGGCGACGGCGCTTGCGCTTGACCTTGCGCGAGTGCCGGCGGGCCTGTGCGTTGCTGGCGCCGGTCTTCGTGCCCCTGGTCGCGCGGACGTTGCGGAAGTTGTCGATGACCCTGCTGAGATTGGCCGGCGAGATCTGCAGGTCGCTCGAGCCCGGCACGTCGTAGGCCCCGTTGAACTTGACCTCGCGGATCGGCTTCTTCGAGGACAGGAAGGCGAGCTTCAGCAGGCGCAGGATCGCGTCGCGGTCGTTCAGGTCCGTCGACGTGTAGCGCGAGAAGATGTCGACGAGCTCCTTGCGGTTGCCGAAGATCGACGACAGGCTGAACTGCGACTTGGCCTGGCGCAGGAAGTCCTGCTGGCGGGCCGAGCGGACGAAGTCCGAGTCGCCGTGGCGGTACCGCACGAAGTCGAGCGACTTCGGCCCGCAGAGCTTCTGGTAGCCGGGCTTGATGTCGATCTCGGCGTACTGCGCCCCCCTCGGGACGCCCACGTTGGAGTGGTAGTAGCGATGATCGACGTCGGTGTAGACGCACCCGAGCCGGTTGACCGCGCGGCTGAACCCGCCGAAGTTGACCTCCATCACGTGGGTGATGGGCAGGCCCGTGAGCTGCGTGACGGTCTCGACGACCTTCTTCGGCCCGCCGAGCGAGTAGGCGACGTTGATCTTGCTGGTGCCGCCGCCGGGAATCGGGACCCGCAGATCGCGCGGGATCGAGAGCACCGCGGTGGCGCCCTTGTTCGGGTCCAGGCGCGTGAGGATGATCGTGTCCGACCGCGCGGGCGCGCCCTTCTGGATCGTCTTGTAGCGCTTGTCGGAGCCGATCACCAGGATCGTCTGGGGACCGCCGCCGTCGACGCTCTCGAGCACGTTGCTGATGCCCGCGATCTTGTGGCCGTGGCGCTTGACGATCTGCACCAGCTGGTCCACCTCGAGCAGTGCCGCGGAGGCGACCGTCGTCGCCGTCAGGACGACGATCAGCAGCCCGCCCAGAGCGGCTCGCTTGAGGTTGCCGCGGCCGGGCCGGGGCGGTGCGGTGTCGGGGTCGAGGCTCACGACAGGGACGGCGCGCACGCCGCGGGAAACCACCGAAACGTCCGGCGTCGGGGCCTCCAGCCTAGCGATGGCGCCCGCCGGACCCGCCGGTCCGGGGCGGCGCGGAAGCGTCTAGCGCGACGCTCCGGCCCGTTGTCGCTGGTTCCGGATGACCGCGTCGATCACGACGGCCGCGAGGAGCACGCCGCCGGTGATCATGTACTTGACCGACGAGGCGAGCGCGAGCAGGTCCATGCCGTTGGAGATCGAGCCGATGACCAGCGCACCCAGCAGCGCGTCCCAGACCGAGCCGCGCCCCCCGAAGAGGCTCGTGCCGGCGATGACCGGCCCCGCAATCGAGAGCAGCAGCAGGTCGCTGCCGCCGGACGACTGGTTGACGGCGAGCAGGCGCGAGGCACCCATGATGCCGCCGAACGCCGCCAGCGTCGAGCAGATGACGAACACGAGGAGGCGCACGCGCGTGACCCGGATGCCCGAGCGCCGCGAGGCCTCGGCGCTGCCGCCGACGGCGAACACGTGGCGGCCGAAGACCGTCCGCGTCGTGACGAAGGCCCCGACTGCGCAGAGGCCGACGAGAATGATCCCGGCCAGCGGAACGCCGCGGTCCGACAGCAGCACGACGACCGTGGCGATCGTCCCGAGCGAGACGGCCGCCAGCCGGATGAGGAAGCCCGGAAGCGACGGCGGCTCGAGGCCGGCACGGCTGCGGCGGACGCGTTCGAGCCAGCCCGATCCGGCGTATCCGCCGATGACCACCGCGACGAGCAGCCAGCCGACCGTGTCGCCGTAGAACGTGCCGGCCAGCCCGGTGATCGTGGGGTCGTTCAGATTGATGGTGCCCGTATCGCCCAGCACCAGCAGGAGCGCGCCCTGCCAGGCGAGCAGACCCGCGAGGGTCACGACGAACGACGGGATCTGGAACCGCGTGACGAAGAAGCCGTTGATCAGGCCGATGCCGGTGCCCGTCAGCAGGCCTGCGCCGATGGCGGGGACCGCGCCCCACCCGTGCTTGACGTTGAGCACCGCCATGACCGCGGCTGCGACGCCACTGACCGCGCCGACCGACAGGTCGATCTCGCCGAGCAGCAGCACGAACACGATGCCGACGGAGATCGTGCCGACGGCCGCGATCTGCAGCACGAGATTGGTCAGGTTGAACGCGCTGAGGAAGTTCGAGTTCTGCGACTGGAAGACGATCCAGATCACCGCGAGGACGAGCGCGACGCGCAGCGAGCCGAGCTGGGCGATGCGCCGCGAGAAGGTGTGCCCGAGCCGCTCGTGATCGCCCGGG
The DNA here is from genome assembly GCA_046594555.1 of Solirubrobacteraceae bacterium. Taxonomy (GTDB): domain Bacteria; phylum Actinomycetota; class Thermoleophilia; order Solirubrobacterales; family Solirubrobacteraceae; genus F1-60-MAGs163. The sequence continues at coordinate 1,611 of JBKJRO010000022.1, read as the reverse complement.
GTCGGGGCCTGGGCCGGTGTCTGCGTCGTGCTCATGCCCCGGACCCCGTGATCGCGGCGACGACCTCGTCGGGCGTGGTCTCGCTCGTGGTGAACGTCGCCGCGCGGCGACCCAGGCGCAGCACGACGATCCGGTCGGCGACCTCGAAGACGTTGTGCATGTTGTGGCTGATGACGATCACGCCGAGCCCGCGCTCGCGCAGGCGGTGGATGAGGTCCAGTACCTGCTGCGTCTGGGCGACGCCGAGCGCCGCCGTCGGCTCGTCGAGGAGGACGACCTTCGGGTCACCCAGCAGCGACCGCGCGATGGCGACCGACTGGCGCTGCCCGCCGGAGAGCGACGCGACCTCGGTGCGCACGCTCTTCAGCGTCGTCACCGAGAGCGAGTCGAGCAACTCGACCGCGCGGCGCTCCATCGCGATCTCGTCGACGACGCGCACGAGCGCCTGCGGGCCCTTCTCCATCGCCTCCTCGCCGAGGTAGAGGTTCGCGACGACATCGAGGTTGTCGCAGAGCGCGAGGTCCTGGTAGACGGTCGCGATGCCCAGCCGCTTGGCGTCCGACGGCGAGTGGATCGCGACCGGCTCGCCCTCGAACTGGTACGTGCCCTCGTCGCCGGGCTGCGTCCCGGCGATCGCCTTGATCAGCGTCGATTTGCCGGCGCCGTTGTCGCCGACGAGCGCGACGACCTCACCGGCGCTGACCTCGAAGTCAACGTCGGTGAGGGCCTCCACGGCCCCGAACCGCTTGGTCACTCCGCGTGCGACGAGGAGTGGGCGGTCCGGGGCCGCTGAGCTGGAGGCGGTCGTCACGGTGCTACTGGATGCCGTACTTCTTGCACGCTGCGGCGTACTTGCTCGTGCAGATCTCGCTCGCCTTCCAGTAGCCGTCCTTGACGACGGTGGACTTGACCTTGTCCGCCGTCACCGCGGTCACCGGGATCTTGAGCGTCGGCACGTCGATCAAGCCGTTGTTCTCCGTCGTGTTGGTGCCCGACGGCGACTTGCCCTGGACGAGCGCGACGGCCCAGGTCGCGGCGGTGTTGGCCAGCGGCACGATCGGCTTGTAGACCGTCATGTACTGGTCACCGATGAGCACGCGCTGGATGCCCGCCAGTTCGGCGTCCTGGCCGGTCGTCGGCCGGGTGGACGGGTCGATGCCGGCGCCCTTCATCGCTGCGATGGCACCGCCACCGGTCCCGTCATTGGCGGCGTACACGCCGATGAAGCCGTTCTTGCCGACCGCAGAGATCGCCTGGTCCATCTCCTTCTGCGCATTGGCCGGCGTCCAGTCGGGCGTGTCGTATTCCTTGGCGACCTTGAAGCCGCTACCGTCGATGACGCTGTGTGCGCCCTGCTTGAAGAGCTTGGCGTTGTTGTCAGTCGGGGCGCCGTTGATCATGATGATCGAGCCCGTCTTGCCGTCCGCCTTCAGCTTGTCGACGAGCGTCTGGGCCTGGAGCTTGCCCACGGAGGGGCTGTCGAACTCGACGTAATAGTCGGGCTTCGAGTTGAGCAGCAGGCGGTCGTAGCTGATGACCGGCACCTTCTTGTCGTTCGCCTGCTTGACGATCGCCGCCGCGGACTTGCCGTCGACCGGGTCGAGCACGAGG
>JBKJRO010000114.1:0-5746 GCA_046594555.1 Solirubrobacteraceae bacterium | reverse complement strand
CACCGTGCGGGCCATCTGACGGATGTTCTTCACGCGCGGCTGCCCGGGCTCGTAGCGGGTGGTGAAGGTCCCGATGAGCGAGTCGATTCCGCGCGCCCCGGACGCCGTGAGCTTCGGCTTGTCGACGACGGTCGGCACCGTCGCACGGTGGCGACCCTCGGCGATCGCGGCGGCGACAGACGTGAGGGCGCGGTCGCGGCGAACCGTGCGGCCCACGCGCGCCGAGCGGGTGACCGTGATCGACGTCTTGCGCGCCCGCCACGCCAAGCGGCCCTTGCCGTCCAGGATCGCGGTCCGGCCGGGCGCGGAGAGCTGCGCCGAGCGCGCGGAGCGATCGCGCCGCTTGGCCACGCCGGCCACGAGCGCGGTCAGGCGCCTCTCGTCGCTGCCCAGGCGGACGTTGCGGCGGTCCGTGCGCGAGGCGCGCAGGCGCAGGATCGGCGCCAGCTGCTGCGGCGAGATGGTGACCGGATCGCCGGCGCCGGTGAGGACAAGGGGCTCAACGAGGTACGCCTCGGCGTCACGCGCGACCTGCCGGACTTGCGCGAGCGTCGCGACCTGGTTGCGGCGGATGGGCGCGCGAAGGGCATTGCTCCCCGCCCGCAGTGCTCGCACGAGCTGGCGCTCGAGCGCCGACCGGTCGACGGTACGCCCCTGACGCGGGCCCTGCAGCGTCACCTTCAGCGTCACCGGATCCGCCGAGACCGCCCCCGGATAGGCCGGGCGGTTGACGAGGCGCGCGAAGGCGCGGACGGTCGCCTCGAGCTTCACGGGGTCCACGGCAGCGACGGGTTCGACGTCGCGCTCCCGCACGAGTCCCTTTGCGGTGTTGACGAGACCAAGGACGGGTCCGGTGCGCCCGGCGTCCAGGACGCGGGCCAGCGTCGCGTCGACGTCGAGGCGGTAGCCGGCTTCATCCGGCGTCACCCGCAGGCGCTTGCCGGCGACGTAGATCGTCACCGGGCTGACCTTGAAGCGCGTCATCCGTTCGCGCAGCGCGGCCCGGCTGTCGCCCTCGACGTTCGTCCTCCCCAGCAGGGTGCCCGGAAGCGCGCGGTCGGTGTACGCGATCCGCAGGGCGACGATGCCGAGCACGGCCAGGAGGATCGGCGCCAGGAGCACGGCCCCGCGACGGCGCCACTTGCGGACCTCAGGCCCCCGAGGGAGCGGACGGTGCCGCCGGGGCGGTGGGGGTGGTCGGCGCCGGCGCGGGGGCGGAGGTGAGGCCACGGTTCCCTGGTCTTAGCAGCCGACGGCGAGGAACCGGTCCGCCGAACGCAAACTTGCCGTGCCGGGGTCGCATACGATCGCCCGATGTCCACACCGACTCAGACGACGACCCAGGTTCACGGCGGCAAGCTCATCGCGCGGCGCCTCAAGGCCCACGGCGTCACGAAGATCTTCACGCTCTCCGGCGGCCATATCTTCCCGATCTACGACGGATGCCGAGACGAGGGGATCGACATCGTCGACACCCGCCACGAGCAGGCGGCCACGTTCGCGGCCGAGGGCTGGGCGAAGATCACGCGCGAGCCGGGCATCGCCGCGCTGACCGCCGGCCCCGGCGTGACGAACGGCATGAGCGCGATGGGCTCGGCGATGATGAACAACTCGCCGATCGTCGTCCTCGGCGGCCGCGCCCCCGCGATGCGCTGGGGCATGGGCTCCCTCCAGGAGATCGATCACGTCCCGTTCGTGCGGCCGCTGACGAAGCTCGCGGCCACGGCCGAGAGCACCGAGGACATCCCGGGCCTGCTCGACGACGCGCTCGTCGCCGCGCTGTCGCCGCACTCCGGCCCCGCGTTCCTCGACTTCCCCCTCGACGTCGTCTTCATGGAGTCCGAGGAGGTGGGCGAGCCCGTGACGCTGCCCGACGCGGCCTCCGAGCCCGCCGCGACCGACGGGCTGGACCGCGCGATCGCGCTGCTGCAGGGCGCCGAGCGCCCCGTGATCATGGCCGGGACGAACCTCTGGTGGGGGCACGGCGAGCACGCGCTGCTCGCGCTCGCACAGGAGCGGCGGATCCCCGTCTTCCTCAACGGCCTCGCGCGCGGCTGCGTGCCGGCCGACCACGAGCTGTTCTTCTCCCGCGCGCGCGGCGCGGCCCTGTCCGGCGCCGACGTCGCACTCGTCATCGGCGTGCCGATGGACTTCCGCCTGGGGTTCGGGGCCGCGTTCGGCGACGACACCGAGCTGATCGTGCTCGACCGCGCCGAGCCGGTCCGCGCCCATCCGCGGCCCGTGGCGGCCGAGCTGTACGGCGGCATCGGCGCGACGCTCGACGCGCTGCGCTCCGGCGCGAGCGGCCTGGAGGCCGCGACCGGCACCTGGATCGAGCAGCTGCGCGGGATCGAGGACGATCGCCGCGCCGCCGAGGCGGCCGAGCTGGCCGACGACCGCGCGCCGCTGCACCCGATGCGGATCTACGGCGAGCTGAACGCCGTCCTGGACCGCAACGCGATCGTGATCGGGGACGGCGGCGACTTCGTCTCCTACGCCGGGAAGATGATCAACTCGTACGAGCCGGGCTGCTGGCTGGACCCGGGGCCGTTCGGCTGCCTGGGGTCGGGCCCCGGCTACGCGCTGGCCGCCAAGCTCGCCCATCCTGACCGCCAGGTCGTGCTGCTGCTCGGCGACGGGGCATTCGGCTTCTCGGGCCTGGAGTTCGACACGCTCGTACGCCACGGCGTCAACGTCGTCGGCGTGATGGGCAACAACGGCATCTGGGGTCTGGAGAAGCACCCGATGGAGTTCCTCTACGGCTACTCCGTCGCGGCCGACCTGCAGCCCGAGCTGCGCTACGACCGCGTGATCGAGGCGCTCGGCGGGCACGGCGAGTTCGTCGAGCGGCCGGGCGACCTGCGCGGCGCGCTGGACCGCGCGTTCAGCGCCGGCAAGCCTGCGCTGGTCAACGTGCTCCAGGACCCGAGCATCGCCTACCCGCGCAAGAGCAACCTGGCCTAGCGTCGGGCTTCCTGACCGAGCAGTCAGGAAGCGGTCCGAACGACGGACGCCGCCGCCTCGCGAGAGGCAACGGCGTCCGAGTCGGACTCGCAGTACGGGCAGGGGGTCGTAGCTGCGAGCCCGAGCTCTTGTTCTGCCGACCCTCTCGTAAAGCCTTTCGGCCGGACGACTGGTGCGGCAGGCCGATGATCTTCGATCCGCGAAGGCGAAGTCAAGGACCGGAAAGCGGTGACGGCGATCGTGCCGCCCGCAGCGCGACGCCGTAGAGGATGTCGTGCTCGGAGACCTCGAGCTCCTGCAGCCCGAACGCGAGCATCGCCTCGATCAGGAGCGCCGCGCCGGCGATGATCGTCGGGGCCCGGTCGGGGTGCAGCCCGGGGACCTCGCGGCGCTCCGCGTCGGTGCGCAGCGCGAGTTCGTCGCACAGGCGCTCACAGGTCGCGAGCGTGACCTTCGAGCCGTGCACGCGCTCGGGGTCGTACGGCTCCAGCCGCTGGTCGATGGCCGACATCGAAGTCGCGGTCCCGGCGACGGCGACCATGCGGGTGACCCGCTCGCGCAGGTCGGCCGGGACGGCGGCGGCGTAGATCTCGCGCACGTCGGCCGCCAGCGCGTCGACCTCGGCCCCGAGCGGCGGGTCGTGGTGGATGTGGCGCTCGGTGTGGCGCACGACGCCGGCCTGGGTCGTGGTGTGGAACAGCACGTCGCCGCCGTGGCCGACGACGAACTCGGTCGAGCCGCCGCCGATGTCGACGACGACGAGCGTCTCGTCGCGCTGCGGGCGCCCGCTCGTGGCGCCGAGGTAGGACAGCTGCGCCTCGAGCTCACCGGGGATCGCCTGCGCCTCGAGCCGGTGCTCGGTCGCGACGCGGTCGGTGAACGCGGCGCCGTTGGCGGCGTCGCGCACCGCGCTCGTCAGGACCGCGATCCGGCGGTCGGCGCCGCCGGCCTGCGCGATGATCTCGTCATACCCGGTCAGGGCGGCGAGCACGCGCGCCATCGCGGCGTCGTCCAGCACGCCGGTCCGCTCGACGCCATGACCCAGCCGGGTGACGACGCTGCGGCGGGCGAGCTCGGCGATCGATCCGGTCGCGGCATCGACGTCGGCCAGCAGCAGGCGCGTCGAGTTGGAGCCGATGTCGAGGACGGCGACGCGCATCACGCGTGCACCGTCCCGGGGGCGGGCGAGGGCATCGGCCGGCCGTCGAGCGCGGCGAGCAGGTTGTCCACCGCGAGCCGCGCCATCCGCTCGCGTGCCGTCGTCGTCGCCGATCCGATGTGCGGCAGGACGAGCAGGTTCGGCGCCTGCAGCAGCGGGTCGGCCGGCGGCAGTGGCTCGGGGTCGGTCACGTCCAGCGCCGCGGCCCCGAGTGTGCCGGCGACGAGTGCCGCACGCAGCGCGACCTGGTCGACCAGGCCGCCGCGGGCGGTGTTGACGAGGATCGCGCCCGGGCGCATCGCGGCGAGCGCGGCGGCGTCGATCAGGTGGTGGGTGGCGTCCGTGAGCGGGGTGTGGAGCGTGACGACGTCGGCACGGCCGAGCGCGGCGTGCAGGTCGTCGCCGCGGCCGGCGGTCTCGACCTCCATCCCGAACGCGGCGGCGCGCCGCGAGACCGCGGTGCCGATGCGGCCGGGGCCGACGACGAGCAGGCGCGCGCCGCGCAGCTCCAGGCCGAGCCAGCCCGCGGGCTCCCACGTGCGCCAGGCGCCGTCGCGCACGTCCTGCGCGGCCTGCGGCAGGCGGCGGGCCGCGGCCAGCAGCAGCGCCAGCGTCAGGTCGGCCGTGGCGTCGGTCAGCGCGTCGGGCGTGACGCCGACCGGGATGCCGCGGGCGGCTGCCGCGCCGAGGTCGATGTTGTCGCAGCCGACGGCGTAGTTCGCGATCGCGCGCAGATCCGGCGCGGCGGCCAGCAGCTCGGCGTCGATCCGCTCCGTGAGCAGGCTCAGCAGGCCTTCGGCGGGTGCGACGCCCGCGAGCAGTTCGGCGCGCGTGGGCGGCAGCGGGCCGGGGTGGACGACGACGTCGTGCCCGGCCGCGCGCAGGTCGTCGAGTGCGGTCCCCGGGAGCGGTCGCGTGACGAGGACGCGGGCCATCGTCAGGCAGCGGCCGGCTCGAGCGGCGTCGGCGTGCGTGGCGCGGCGGCGACGGAGGCGGGCATCGGCCGAGCATATGCGAGCCCCGCCCGGGGGTGGTCCGCAATGACGTTCATATCCGTGGTGAAGACGGGCCACCCCCATACTGGTGGCATGGCCGCGACCGACATCACCGCCCTGACCGGCGTGTACCACGCCGACGGCACCGTGATCGGCGAGCTGCGGTACTGGATCGGGGCGCGGCTGGGTCGCGCGCACTGCGCGCTGTGCGACATCACGCACGGCAGCGTGCGCGAGAAGGCGTCCTGGCGCGAGGCCCGGGCTGGGCTCACGGTGCCCTTCCGCGCGGTGCACCTGGACGAGCGCTCGCCCGCCGAGGCGGCCGCCAGCGAGGGCCGGACGCCGTGCGTCCTGGCGCACACCGCGGAGGGCATCGAGGTCCTGCTGGGTCCGGCCGAGCTGGATGCCTGCGAGGGCGATCCGGGCCGTCTGGCGGACGAGCTGCAGCGGGCACTGGCGGTCCGCACGGGCTGACCGCGAGCGCCGATCGCGCTACACTGGCGCCTACGTCGCGGGGTGGAGCAGTCTGGTAGCTCGTCGGGCTCATAACCCGAAGGTCGCGGGTTCGAATCCCGCCCCCGCTATGCAGAAGCCCCCTCTCGCCAGGGGGCTTTTGCTCTTTCTGGGG
>JBKJRO010000018.1:0-11916 GCA_046594555.1 Solirubrobacteraceae bacterium | reverse complement strand
TCTTCGTCAACAACCGCCGCGGCGCCGAGCGCCTCGCGCTGCGCCTGAACGAGCTGGCGAACGCCGGTGCCGCCGGCGACGCGGCCTTCACCGAGATCGCCCGCGCCCACCACGGCTCGCTCGCGCGCGAGGAGCGCACCGTCATCGAGGAGCTGCTCAAGTCGGGCAGCCTGCCGTGCCTGGTCGCCACCTCCTCGCTGGAACTGGGCATCGACATGGGCGCCGTCGATCTCGTGCTCCAGGTCGAGTCGCCGAAGTCCGTCTCGCGCGGGCTGCAGCGCATCGGCCGCGCCGGCCACGGGGTCGGCGACACGAGCAAGGGCCGGATCTTCCCCAAGTTCCGCGGCGACCTGCTGGAGTGCGCCGTCGTCGCGCGGCTGATGCGCGAGGGGAGGATCGAGCCGACCGTCGTGCCGCGCAACGCGCTCGACGTGCTCGCCCAGCAGATCGTCGCCATCGCCGCCGAGGGCGGCGACACGGAGGACGCCCCCGGTGTCGCGGTCGATGACCTGCACGCACTGATCACGCGCACGCACTCGTACGCCGAGCTGTCGCGCGAGCTGCTCGAGAACGTGCTCGACATGCTCGACGGGCGCTACCCGTCGGCGGAGTTCGCCGAGCTGCGCGCGCGCATCGTCTGGGACCGGGTCGCCGGCACGATCCGCGCGCGCAAGGGCGCGGGCCGGCTGGCGATCACCAACGCCGGGACGATCCCTGACCGCGGGCTGTACGCGGTGGTCCTGCCCGATGGGCGCCGCGTCGGCGAACTCGACGAGGAGATGGTCTACGAGGCGCGGCCCGGGCAGACGTTCCTGCTCGGCGCCTCGACGTGGCGGATCGAGGAGGTCGGGCGCGACCGCGTGATCGTCACGCCGGCGCCGGGCGCGCCGGGCGCGCTCCCGTTCTGGCGCGGCGACGGCGTGGGGCGGCCGAAGGAGCTGGGCGAGGCGATCGGCGCGTTCGCCCGCACGGCGCTGGATCACACCCAGGACGAGCTGGTCCGCGACTACGACCTGGACCCGCGCGCCGCGCGCAACCTGCTCGACTACCTGCGCGAGCAGCAGGACGCCACGCGCGTCATCCCCAGCGACCGCACGATCGTCGTCGAGCGCTTCCGCGACGAGATCGGCGACTGGCGGCTGTGCGTGCTCTCGCCCTACGGCGGCCGCGTCCACGCGGCCTGGGGCCTGGCGCTGAGCGCGCGGCTGCGCGACGAGTACGGCCTGGAGTCCGACGCGATCTGGTCGGACGAGGGGATCATCGTCCACCTGTCCGATGCCGACGAACCTCCGGGCGCCGACCTGGTCCTGCTCGATCCCGAGACGCTGGAGGACCAGGTCGTCGCCGAGCTGGGTTCGAGCGCGCTGTTCGGCGCGCGCTTCCGCGAGAACGCCGGGCGCGCGCTGCTGATCCCGCGCGCGTACCCCGGAAGGCGCACCCCGCTGTGGCAGCAGCGGCTCAAGGCCCAGTCGCTGCTGGAGGTCGCCAAGCGCTACCCGGACTTCCCGATCATCCTGGAGACCTACCGCGAGTGCCTGCGCGACGTGCTCGACGTGCCGGGCCTGATCGAGATCCTGACGAAGCTCCACCGGCGTGAGTTCGACCTGGTCGAGGTCGAGACGCCGAGCGCCTCCCCGTTCGCATCCTCGTTGCTGTTCGACTACGTCGCGACGTACATGTACGAAGGCGACGCGCCGAACGCCGAGCGGCGCGCCGCGGCGCTGTCGCTGGACCGCGACCTGCTGCGCGAGCTGCTCGGGCAGGACGAGCTGCGCGACCTGATCGACCCCGGCGCGCTGGACCAGGTCGAGGCCGACCTGCAGCACCGCTCGGACCGCACGCGGGCGGGCACGAGCGACGCGCTCGGTGACGTGCTGCGGCGGGTCGGCGACCTGACCGAGGCGGAGGCGGCCGAGCGCGTGCTCGCCGGCACCAGCGCCGCTGCCATGCTCGAGGTGCTGCGCCGCGCCCGCCGGGCGATCGTCGTGCGCGTCGGCGGCGAGGACCGCTGGATCGCCGCCGACGACGCGGGGCTCTACCGCGACGCGCTCGGCGTCGTCCCGCCCGGCGGCCTGCCGGAGGCGTTCCTGACCGCCGTCGATCGCCCGCTCGAGGAACTCGTGCGCCGCTGGGGGCGGACCCACGGGCCGTTCACGACGGGCGAGCTTCGCGCGCGGTGGGGCGTCGATCCGACGAGCGCGCTGGAGGCGCTGGAGGCGGCGGGCACGCTCGTCCGCGGCGAACTGCGCCCCGGCGGGACCGAGCGCGAGTGGTGCGACGTGGACGTGCTGCGGCGGATCCGGCGCGCGTCGCTGGCCGTGCTGCGCGACGAGATCGAGGCCGTCGACCAGCGTGCACTCGCGGCGTTCCTGCCCGGCTGGCAGGGCGTGGGCCGCCACCCACCCGCGGGCGCCGGCGTCGACCGCCTGCGCGAGGTGCTCGTCCCGCTCCAGGGGCTCGCGCTGCCGGTCGACGTGTGGGAGCGCGACGTGCTGCCGCGGCGGATCGGCGCCTACTCGACGACCTGGCTCGACCAGCTCTGCGCGAGCGGCGAGGTCGTCTGGGTCGGCGCCGGCGCGCTGGGCCGCAACGCCGGGCGCGTCGCGCTCTACTTCCGCGATGACGCGGCGATGATCGGTCGGCCGGGTGCCCGCGGACCCGCCATGGAACCCCACGCCGGCCCGGTCCACGACGCGGTCCGCGAGCGGCTCGCCGCCGGGGTGGGTGGGCCCGCATTCTTCAGCGACCTGCTCGCCGAGCTGCCGTTCGCCCCCGCCGACCTGCAGGAGGCGCTGTGGGACCTGGCCTGGGCGGGCGAGGCGACGAACGACGCGTGGGCGCCGCTGCGCGCCCCGAAGCTCACCCTCGCGCGGGCCCAGCGCGACGCCGAGCGTGCTCCGAGACCCGGGACCCGCCGGTTCGGCGCGCGCCGAACCGGCGGTGGCCAGCACATGCAAGGACGCTGGGCGCCCGCGGCGCCGCTGTTCGCGCCCGAGCCCGACCTCGGCGCGCAGCGCCGCACGCTCGCCGAGTTGCTGCTCGAGCGCTACGGCGTCCTGACCCGGGAGCAGGTCCTCGCCGAGGCCGTCCCGGGCGGGTTCTCAGCGCTGTACGGCGCGCTCGCCGACCTGGAGACGCTCGGCGTCTGCCGCCGCGGCTACTTCATCGAGGGCCTCGGCGGCGCGCAGTTCGCGCTTCCCGGGGCCGTCGAGCGTCTGCGCGCCACCCGCGCGCGGGACGATGCTCCGGGCGACGCCGACGCGCCCGTCGTGCTGGCCGCGACGGACCCGGCGCAGCCCTACGGCGCCGCGCTGCGCTGGCCCGCGCGCGACGACGACCTCGGCGCAGGCGCGGGCGCCCGGCGCCCGCAGCGGGTCGCCGGCGCCTACGTCGTGCTCGCGGGCGCGGAGCCGGTCCTCTACGTCGAGCGCGGCGGCCGCGGGATAGCGCTGCTCGCCGGCCCCGACGACGCGCGCGTCCCTGCCGCCTTCGCGGCGCTCGCGGCCTTCGGCACGGACGGGCGCCACAAGCTGAAGCTCGCGCTCGAGCGCATCGACGGCGAGCCGGTCGTCGGCTCGCGCTGGGAGCCGCTGCTCGTCGAGGCCGGCTTCCGCGCCGGCCCGCGCAAGCTGACGCTCAGCGCCTAGCCGAGTCGTCCGCGCCCGGACGACCGCGTAGCCGCGGCTCAGGCCGCCGGGTGCTCCTTCGCCCAGCCGATGATCGTGGACGTTCCCGCGACGACCTCACCGTCGTCGAGCACCAGGATCGGCACGTCCTTCTGGCCGGAGAGCCGCTCGACCTCGTCGCGCACGTCGCCGCGCCGGGTCCAGGGCAGCATCTTGTAGCCGCCGACCTTGACGATCTCCGGTGCGTGCCCGGCGTTCTTCAGGGCGTTCCCGGCGCGCCCGCAGGGGTGGCCGATGCTCCCCTGCTTGTCTCCCTGTCCACACGTGTAGAGCTTCATGGCGCCGAATCTACGCCTTCCTCGTCCCCCCGGGGGTGAAGGCCCGGGCCTCAAGCGCCGCCGGGAGCCCGCCGATGCACCGGCATGACCGATGAAGCCCCCTGGACGGCGTTGCCGCTGCGCCGCGTCGGGATCGGCGCGATCCTGTTCGCCGCGGCGCTCGGCCTGACGGCGCTCGCCGGTGGGGGACTCGGCGAGACGGAGGGCAGGACGATCCTCACCTCGCTCATGCTCGGGCTGACGATGGCGGCGATCGGAGCCAGCCTCGGTGCCATGACGGCCGGCCGCGAGATCGCCATCGTCGCCACCGCCGTCCGCTGGTCGTCGGTGACGGGGTTCGTCCTGCTCACGGTGGCGCTCTGGTCCGAGACGCACGCCGACATCGTCTGGCGCATCGGCGCAGCCTGCGGGATCATCGCGCTGGAGGGCGCGCATGCGTGTCAGCTTCACGGTTCGGCGCGCGGCAGCACGACCCCCGTCCTCCGTCTCGCCGTGGCAGCCGGCTCGGCCGCGGCGACCGTGTCGGCCGCCGTCGGGCTCGCGGCCGTCAGCGGTCTGGCCGACACGCACGACCACGCGCTCGTCACAACGGGGATCCGCCTGCTCGCGATGTTCCTGATCGTGCAGATCGCGACGACCGCGCTCGTGCCCATGCTCCGGCGCGCGGACCACGCACCGCCCAGCCCGGGGACGGTCGGCGACGCCGCGCCGGCCACCGAGTCGCCCGCGGCCCGCGCCGCGGAACTGCTGGTGATCGCCGATCGCCTCGAGCAGGCCGCGTCGCCATCGGCCGTGCGCGCCGAATGCGCGCGGCTGCGTGACGTGGCGCGGCGCACCGCGGCCGGCTGAGCGCCTACGCCTCCTTCTTCCCCGGGTTGAAGATCCCCTTCGGGTCGAGCGCGCTCTTGACCGCGCGGTGCGCCGCCACGGACGCCGGCGGCCACTGGTCGCGCAGGCGCCCGCGCTTGAGCAGGCCGATGCCGTGCTCGCCGCTGATCGTGCCGCCGAGCTCGATCGCCAGCGACAGGACGTCGTCGGCCGCGCGCCAGGCCCGAGCGACCTCGTCGGGCTCGGCCGGGTCCAGCAGCAGCGTCGCGTGCAGGTTCCCGTCGCCCGCGTGCCCCCACGAACACGCCTCCAAGCCGTGCGCCGCCCCGATCGCGACGACGCGCTCGATCGCCTCGGCCAGGCGGTCCAGCGGGACGGCGATGTCCTCGGACAGCTTGCCGCCCCGCGGCACCGCCACCGCCAGCCCGACGCCGTCGCGCCAGCGCCACAGCGCAGCCACGTCGTCGGGGACGACCGGCCCGCCGATGGCGTCCGGGGCGAGCGCCTCGGCAAGCGCGTCGCGATCCGCCGCCGAGGTGTCGGACTCAGCCAGGACGAGCAGTTCGGCGCCTTCGGGGACGACGCCCGGGAACCCCGCCCCCGCCGCCCGCAGCGTGCCGCCGTCGAGCAGCTCGATCACCGACGGGATCGGGCCCGCGGCCATGAGGCGCGTGACCGCCTCTGCGCCTGCCGCCGCGTCCGGGTAGAACGCCGCGACCGGCAGCGCGGCCGGCGGCGCGGGCATCAGCCGCAGCCAGGCCGAGGTGACGACGCCGAGCGTCCCCTCCGACCCGATCAGCAGCGCGCGCAGGTCGTACCCCGCCACATCCTTGCGCACCGGACCGCCGACGCGGAGCAGGTCGCCGGGCGCGACGACGGCCTCGAGCCCCGTCACCCACGCACCCGTGACGCCGTACTTGAAGCAGTGCGGCCCGCCCGCGTTCGTCGCGATGTTGCCGCCGATCTGCGACTGCTCGGCCGCGCCCGGATCGGGCGGGAAGCACAGGCCGTTCTCGCGCGCGAGGCGGCGCACCGTGTGCGTCGTCACTCCGGCGTCCACGTGCATGCGCCACTGGAGCGGATCCAGGGCGCGCACGCGGTCCAGCCGGTCGAGCGCCACCACCACGCCCGAGCCCTGCGGCACTGCGCCGCCGGCCCACCCCGTGCCGCCCCCACGCGGGATGACCGGCACGGCACGCTCGTGACACCACGCGACGACCGCCGCGACCTGCTCAGCATTGGCGGGGCGCACGACGGCATCGGCCACGCCGCGCACCGCGCCGAACGCCGTCTGGTCGGCGGTGAACACGGGGTCGTCGCCGGGCAGGACGAACTCCGAGCCGACGATGCGGGCAAGATCGCGCTCCACGGCGCGAGCGTACCCTCGACGGGGATGCCCGAGGGCGACACCATCCACCACGCCGCGGCCCGGATCCGGCCCGTGCTGGAGGGCTACGTCCCCGACACCCTGCGGACCCCGCACCCGCGCTTCGGGCGCGACCGCTGGGACGAGCGCCTCGCGGGCCGCGCCGTGCGCTCGGTCGACGCGCTGGGCAAGCATCTGTTCCTGCGTTTCGAGGGCGGCCTGACGGTCCATTCGCACCTGCGGATGAGCGGCGCCTGGGCCGTCCACGACGCGGGTGCGCGCTGGCGTCGCAGCCCGCGGCGCGCGTGGCTCGTCCTCGCGCGGGACGGCCGCGAGGTGGTCCAGTTCGACGGGCCCGTGCTGCAGCTGCTGACCGACGCCCGCGCCCGCAACGACCCCAGCATCGCCGGCCTGGGGCCCGACATCCTGGCGCCGCAGCTCGACATCGACCGCATCCTGCGGCGCCTGCGCGACGACGATCCGACGCGCCCCGTCGGCGACGCGCTGCTCGACCAGCGCAGCGTCGCGGGCATCGGGAACCTGTGGAAGTGCGAGGCCTGCTGGGCCGCGCACGTGGATCCGTGGCGTCCGGCCGGCCGGACGAGCGACGCCGAGATCGAGGCGATGCTGGCCGCCGTGCGCCCGCGGATGCAGGCGGCCGTCGAGCGCGGCATGGGTGCGCGCGAGGTCCAGGTCTACGATCGGGCGGGCCGTGCGTGCCCGCGCTGCCATGTGACGATCGCGGTCCGCGGGCAGGGAGACGGCAACCGCCCGACGTATTGGTGCCCTGGATGCCAGACCTGACCCCCACGCCCGACGATCGCCCGCGCCCCAAGCGCGTGGGGCACAAGGGCGCCCACCACCTCGCGCACGGCAACACGCCCGCGAGCTTCGACGCCGCGCTCGAGCACGGCGTGGACATGATCGAGTTCGACATCCTGCCCGAGCACCTCGACGGCAGCGGCCGGCTGCTGCTCGCCCATGACTACGGCGACGCCTCCTCGCGCACCCCGGCGACGCTGGAGGAGGGCCTGGCTCACCTCGGCGGCGAGCGGTTCGCAGGGATCGAGCTGGACGTGGACCTGAAGCTCGCGGGCTACGAGGACCGCGTCGTCGCGGCGCTGCGCGAGCGCGGCCTGGCCGATCGATCGCTGATCTCGACGATGGAGCCCGAGTCGCTGCGCCGGCTGCGCGAGATCGCGCCGGACATCCGCCTGGGCTGGTCGTTCCCGCGCGTGCGCCGCGACTACACGCAGCACCCCGTCTACCGCTGGCCGGCCTACGCGCTGGTCGGATGGGGGCGCCTGCGGCTCCCCGGCATGGCCGCCCGCGCCCTGCGCGAGGGCCGCGTCGACGCGCTGATGTGCCACTGGGCCTTCGTCACGCGGCGCCTGGCCGACGCCGTCCGCGACGCGGGCGGCGAGCTGTACGTGTGGACCGTCGACGACGCCGGCCGGATCGCCGCGCTGGAGCGCCTCGGCGTCGCCGGGATCATCACGAACGACCCGCGGCTGTTCGACCAGCCGCGCTGACGTCCAGCGGGATGGCGCGCCACCGCTAGGGTTCGGTCATGCCGACGGGCACCGCCGATGTCGCCGCCCTGCTCGCGAAGGTCCCCACGTTCGAGACCCTCGGCGAGCCCGACCTGCTGGAGGTCGCGAAGGTCGCCGTCCCGCGCCGGTTCGACGCGCACGAGGTGATCTTTCGCGAGGGCGACGCCAGCGACACGTGCTACGTCGTGCGCAGCGGCCATGCCCGCGCGGTCCGCGCGCACAGCGACGGGCGCTCGCTGACCCTCGCCCAGTTCGGCCCCGGCGACATCTTCGGCGAGCTGGCGATGTTCGACGACGAGCGCCGGTCGGCGAACGTCGAGACCGTCGAGGCCACCGAGGTCATCGGCATCCTCGGCGCCGACATGCGCCGGCTCATGCGGGAGCACCCGGACATCGCGGTCAAGCTCGTGATCTCGCTCGGCCGCCGTCTGCGCGAGACGAACGAGCGCCTGGCGCGCCAGTCGTTCCAGACGGTCCAGAGCCGCGTCGCGGTCGTCCTCGGCGACCTCGTCGAGCAGGCCCAGGCCGAGGGCGCCGGCGAGACCGGCGTGCTCATCACCGCGACCCAGGCCGAGATCGCCCAGCTCGCGGGCTCCTCGCGCGAGTCGGCGAGCCGCTTCCTCGCCACGCTCGAGCGGGCCAGCGTGATCACCCAGGGCCGCGGCCGCATCGTCGTCCACGACCCAGCCGCCCTCGCCGGCTTCATCTACTGATCGCCGGATGAGCGCGAAGACGGCAGGGAGGCCGGAGCGGGAGTTCTCGGCAGGCGGAGTCGTGGTGCGCGAGCAGCGCGGCACCTGGCAGTGCGTGGTGATCGTGCCCTCGCGCCGGTCGGCGCGCGGCAAGGCGCTGCTGACCCTGCCCAAGGGTCACCCCGACGGTGACGAGACGCCGGAGCTGGCAGCGCTGCGCGAGGTCCGCGAGGAGACGGGCGTCGTCGCGGTGGTCGATCGCGAGCTCGGCGAGGTTCGCTACTGGTACCAGCGCGACGGCCGGCGGATCGCCAAGCGGGTCCAGTTCTTCCTGCTGCGCTGGCAGTCGGGCGATCCCGAGGCGCACGAGGACTTCGAGGTGGACCTGGCGCGCTGGATGCCGGTCAGCGAGGCCGCGATGGCGCTCAGCCACCCCGGCGAGCGCGACATGTGCTCGCGTGCTCTGTCCGTCCTGGAGCCTGGGCGCTAGGGTCCGGGGACGCGATGCAGGTCCTGAACTTCTACTCGACCATCTTCGCCGACCAGCTCCGTCGGGGCCGCAAGACGGCCACGATCCGCGTCGGCGACAAGTCCCACAAGTACCGCAAGAACCAGGCGGTACTCGTGACGATCGGCTACCAGTTCTCGCCGCGCGAGAAGATCTTCGAGGCCGTGATCGACGCCGTGGAGGTCAAGCGCGTGCGCGACCTGTCCCCGCGGGACATCGAGCACGACAACCCCGAGTTCCGCCGCCACGACGAGCTGATCCACTTCCTCGAGCAGATCTACGGCCGCCCGGTGACGATGGACGACATCGTCACCGTCGTGCGCTTCTCGCAGATCGTCGAGAACCCGCCGAGCTTCACCGACGTCAAGCTCGGCATCGGCGGCGCGCAGAACTGATCTGCGTGGGCCTCGGGCGGCCGCGTGCGATCATCGGCGCGTGGGTCCGCACACCGAGCATTCGACCCTCGCCGCGTGCGTCGCGCACATTCTCGGGTCGGCAGCGGCCGACGTGCCGCCGGGCGACGACGACCTGCGGGCGTGGCTGGCGGAGCGCGGTCTCGGGCTCGTGCCGGTCGCCGGCTCCGCGTCGTTCGCCTGGGCGGGACCGTGGATCGCCCGGCGCCGCGACCGGGCCACGGGCGAGCCGCGAGCCGTCGTGATGTTCGGCGTGCCCTCGGGCGTGATCTGGGATCCCGCGGGAACGACCGGCGAGATCCTCGACGGCCTGCTCGTCGCACCGCTCGACATCGCAACGTGGCCGCCGCAACCGATCGGCGACGTCTCCCCCGGAACGGTCGAGGCGCTCGTCATCGCACCGCTGGCGACCGCGCCGGCCATCAGCGTCGATGCCGCACGGGCGCTGCCCGGACGCGGCCTGGAGGGCGACCGCTACGCCGAGGGCGCCGGGACCTTCGCGTCCGGCCGCCCGGGAAGCGCGCTGACGCTCGTCGACGCCGGCGTGCTCGACGAGCTCGCCGCGCTGCGCGGTGCGCCCGTCGATCATCGCCGCAACGTCGTCGTGCGCGGCACGCAGCTCAACGCGCTCGTCGGGCGCACGTTCCGGATCGGCGGGGTCGAGTGCCGCGGCCGCCGCCTGTGCGAGCCGTGCGCGCATCTCGACCGGCTCAACTCCGGCGGCGTGCTGCGGCCGCTGGTGCACCGCGGCGGCCTGCGTGCCGACATCCTCACCAGCGGAACGCTTCGTGTCGGCGACGATCTCCGCGCCACCTGACCCCGTCTCGCGCGGAGCGCGCGGTGAGCCGGCTCAGCCCAGGCCCGGAGGCGCGACCGACGTGCCGGGCGCCGGCGGCTGGTAGAGCGGAGTGAGGTCGTCGCCGGGCGTCTCGCGGGGCGACGGCACGCGCGACGCGACGATGCGGTCCGGCGCGGTGTCTCTGCCGAGCAGGTGGCCGCCGATGCCGATCAGGACGGCGCCGGCGAGGGAGGCGCCCATGCCGTAGCGCAGCGACGGCGCCTCGACAAAGCCGGGCAGGTCCCCGAACGGGCGGCGCACCATGTGGTAGCCGACGATGCCGACGGCGATCAGGCCGAGTGCGGCGAGCGCCTGGGCCCGCGGCTGGTCGTCGATCTGGATGACGCCGAAGCCGCGCGTGACGAGCAGCGCGACGAGGCCGACGATGACGGCGAGCGCGATGTCGCCGCCCTTCATCGCCTGCCAGCCGGTCGCAGCGATCTTGTCCGGGATCGCAGTTGCGAGGCCGGCGACGAGCGCGTTGATGGCGCCGCCGATGCCCTGCGTGGACGGCGTCGCGCCGGTCGTCGGCTGGCCCGCGCCGCCGAGCTTGCCCAGCACGTCGCGGAACGCCTGCGGGAAGGTGATCTGGTACCAGGGCAGCCAGAGCGACGTCAGCAGCAGCGCCGCACCGGCCGCGCTGAGCTTGGCGCCCAGAGGGATCCGAGAATCGGTCATGCGGCGGTATCGGCCTCCGCGCTGCCGCGTAGGTCGTGTTCCCGGCGCTGCCTGGACGGATGTACGAGGCCGGGTGCCGCGGCCAGCGAGCCGCTATCATCGGCCCCACGCGTTGGCACTCTCTGGTGCAGAGTGCCAGATTCACCGCGAAGCACCGTTGGAAGTCCACACAAACCCCCGTTTTCGGAGGCCACACGAATGAAGCTCAAGCCCCTGGGCGATCGACTGATCGTGCGGGCGGTCGACGAGGAAGAGACGACGGCCAGCGGCCTCGTCCTGCCCGACACCGCCAAGGAAAAGCCGCAGAAGGGCGAGGTCCTCGCCGTCGGCGACGGCGCCCGCAACGACGCCGGCGAGCGCATCAAGCCCGATGTCAAGAAGGGTGATCACGTCCTCTACAGCAAGTACGGCGGCACCGAGATCAAGGTCGACGGCGAAGAGCTGCTGGTGCTCCGCGAGTCCGACGTCCTGGCCATCGTCGAGAAGTAGGAGAACCACATGGCTCACAAGGAACTGAAGTACGGCGCCGAGGCGCGCAAGGCCCTCGAGGCCGGCGTCGACGCCGTCGCCAACGCCGTCAAGGTGACGCTCGGCCCGAAGGGCCGCTACGTCGTCATCGACAAGAAGTTCGGCGCCCCGACGATCACGAACGACGGCGTCACCATCGCCCGCGAGATCGAGGTCGAGGACCCGTTCGAGAACCAGGGCGCGCAGCTCGTCAAGGAGGTCGCCACCGCGACCAACGACGTCGCCGGTGACGGCACGACGACGGCCACCGTCCTCGCTCAGGCGATCGTTCGCCAGGGTCTGAAGAACGTCACGGCCGGCGCCAACCCGCTCGGCCTGAAGCGCGGCATCGAGAAGGCCGTCGACCAGATCGTCGAGGGCATCGCCAAGCAGTCCAAGGAGGTCTCCGACAAGGAGCAGATCGCGCGCGTCGCGACCATCTCCGCCGGCGACGAGGAGATCGGCGACGTCATCGCCGACGCCATCGAGAAGGTCGGCAAGGACGGCGTCGTGAACGTCGAGGAGGGCCAGACGTTCGGCATGGACCTCGAGTTCACCGAGGGCATGCT
>JBKJRO010000098.1:0-10414 GCA_046594555.1 Solirubrobacteraceae bacterium | reverse complement strand
CCGGGGGCGTCGCGACCGACACGTACGCACCCGTCCACGAGCCGGGCCGCGTGGGCGAGCTCCAGCGCAGCTCGCTCGACGTGACCGCCGCCCGCGAGGCACTCGGCTTCAGCGCGGCCACCGCGCTCGCGCAGGGCGTCGCCGCGACGCTCGAGCACCTGCGCGCCACGCGCGCCTGAGGGCGCAGGTCGAGCGGCCAGCGCGGCCTGGTCGCGTTGTGCATGACATCCATGCACCGTGCGACCAGGATGAGCGACGTGGCCTGGCGAGCAGCTACGACGCGGCCGGCACGCCGCGCAGCCACTCGACGGTCTGCGCGATCCCGTCGCCGACGGCGATCTGCGACGACCAGCCGAGCAGGCGCTCGGCCTTCGACACGTCGGGCCAGCGGCGGACGACGTCGACGGCAAAGCTCGGCAGGTGCTCGAGCGCGAACGCGCCCGGCTCCAGGCCGCAGGCGTCCCAGATGACCTGGGCGATCTGCGCGACCGTCAGCTCGTCGGATGCCGAGATGTTGAAGTCCTCGTGCAGCGCCGCCTCGGAGGCCATCGCGGTGACGATGCCGTCGGCGATGTCATCGACGTGGGTCAGCGTGCGCGTGTGCGTGCCGTCGCCGAAGATCGGCAGCGCCCCCGGCCCCGCCGGGTCCAGCGCGAGGCACTTCCTGATCAGGTCCGGGACGGCGTGGGCGATGCCGGGCTCGTCCTCGGGCATCTCGCCCGGGCCGTAGGCGTTGAACGGGCGGCAGATCGTGAACGGCAGCCCGTGCTCGTCGTGCGCCGCGCGCACCCAGAACTCGCCGGCGAGCTTGCTGAAGCCGTAGGCCGAGCGCGGGACCGGGCACTCCCAGACGTGGTCCTCGGGCGTCGGGAACACGGTCGCGTTCTCGAACACCATCGACGACGAGACATAGACGAAGCGCTCGACGTCGTGCTCGATCGCGGCGCCGACGACGCCGTTGTACAGCGAGCTGTTCACGTCGGTCAGCGTGTACGGGAGCTTGTGGAAGTTCGCGATCCCGCCGACGATCGCCGCGAGGTGGATCACGTGCGAGCAGCCGGCCGTCGCCTTCGATGCCTGCGCCCGGTCGCGCAGGTCGCCGGTGTGGACCTCGCAGCCCTCGCGGATCCAGCCCGGAGCGTCACGCTGGTCGGACACCCGCACCTCGAAGCGCGGATCGCGCAGCAGGCGGCGGACCACGGCCTGGCCGATGGTTCCGGCACCGCCGGTGACGAGTACGCGAGGCATGCGGCCGAGCGTAGCGACGCCCGCGCTACGTGGCCGGGAGCGGGACCGGCGCGGTCGCCGTCCACGCGGGCAGCAGCTCCCGCAGCTGCGGGAGGATCACGGCCGGCGCGTAGCGCTCGCGCACGAAGGCGACGCCGGCGTCGGACGTCCGCTGCCAGAGGGCGTCGTCCCGCAGCACGGCGATGAGCCGCGCGGCCAGCTCGTGCGGCTCATCGGCGACCAGCAGGTGCTCGCCCTCCGGCGCCAGCATGCCCTCGGCGCCGACGGCGGTCGTCACGACGGGGACGCCGTGCGCCATCGCCTCCACCGTCTTGAGCTTCAGCCCGGCACCAAAGCGCAGCGGCGCCGCCGCGACCCGCGCGCCCGCGAGAACCGGGCCGAGATGCTCCACCCACCCGGCGACCTCGACACGCGCGCCGGCCAGCGCCTGCACCTCCGGCGGCGGGTCCTGACCGACGAGCGTCAGCCGCACGTCGCCGAGCTCGCGCCAGACGTGCGGCATGACGGCGGCGACCAGGAACCGTGCGGCATCGACGTTGGGCGGGTGGCGGAAGTTGCCGACGAACACGATCCCCGAGCGGCCCTCGGGGCCCGCGATGCCGGGCACGGGCTCCTCGATCGCCGGGATCACGCGGACGTCCGCGCCCGGTGCCGAGCGCAGCAGCTCCTCGCGCTCCTCGTCGGTGACGACGATCGTCACGTCACAGCTGCGCACCATCGCCAGCTCGATCTCGCGGACGGCGGTGACGCGCTCACCCGCGGGCACGTCCTCGACCGCCGCGTGGCGCAGCTCGCGGACGAAGTGCAGGTCGACCGTGTCGTACGCGATCCGCGCGGCCGGCGCGAACGTGCGCAACGGGTAGATGAACCGCGAGGCGACGAACGGGCGGCTCAGCACGCCCAGTGCCAGTGTCGGCCCGATGACGGGCAGCTCCGCCGCGACGTCGGCCGGTGATCGGAGGACCTCGATGCCGGCCGCCTCGAGCTGCGTGGTGTAGGGCTCCGGTGCCTCGCCGTTGGCGGGCAGCAGCGTCACGGTGCACCCCAGGTCGCCGAAGGCGTCGATCAGCCCGCGCATCCGGCGCGAGCCGCCGTCCCGGTCCGGGCGGGGGATCTGCTCGTCGGCGATCAGCACGTGCGGGCCCTGCGCGCGGCGGCTGGCGAGCTTCGGCTCGCCGCCGCGCCGCGGCTGCTCGGCGAGCCGGTGGCGCCACTTGTCCACGAACAGGCCCTGGTTGACGAGCTGGAAGCGCTTGGGCCCGGTGCTGGTGTCGGTGCCGTTGGACGCGCCCTCGACGTGGATGACGCGGGCGGTGGGCTCGTACAGCACGCGGCTGCCGGCCTCACGCGCGGCGAAGCACAGGTCCACGTCCTCGTAGTAGGCGGGCGCGAAGCACTCGTCGAGACCGCCGACCGCACGGAACAGCTCGGCGCGGATGAGCAGGCAGGCGCCCGAGCCGTAGTCGACCTCGCGCCGGTGGCGGTAGCGCGAGCGGCCGGTGTCGGCGTCGCCGCGCCCGAAGTTCTGCGCACTGCCGTCGTGCCAGACGATCGAGCCCGCCTCCTTCAGCGACCCGTCGGTGTCGAGGTACATGGGCACCACGATCCCGACGTCCGGTGCGGACTCTGCGCAGCCGACCATCGCCTCCAGCCAGCCCGCCTGCGGGACCGTGTCGTCGTTGAGCAGCACGAGGAAGCGCCCGCGCGCCAGGGCGGCGCCGCGGTTGAGGCTGCCGGTGTAGCCGAGGTTCTCCTCGTTGACGATGACGGTGGCGCCCGGGATGCGCCGGGTCAGCTCCTTGACGGCTGCGGTGGCGGTGTCGTCGACGACGATCAGCTCGTAGGGGACGGTCGCGGTCGCCACGATCGCGCGCACGCACGCCGCGGCAAGCTCGGGCTGCGAGTGCACCGGAAGGATCAGCGACACCTGCGGATCGGCGAACCACGGGATCTCGGCGATCGCCGGCGGGGCCTGCGGAGCGGTCGGCGTCGCGCTCGCCGACTCGCCCGCGGGCCGCGAGCGGTCGGCGACGCGCGCCATTCCCCGCAGCGCCGAGCTGATCGCGCGGGCGCGCCGCGAGCGGTCGCCCGCCGGGCCGTACACCGTGCGCTTCATCCGCTGTCCTGCGCGCCAGAGGATCGACTCGTCGATCCGCCTGACCCGCGCGCGCAGCGCGTCGAGTTCGGGGTCGGGAGCGTCGCGCGCCGCCTCCAGCTCGTCGACCCGCGCCTGCAGCTCCTGCGCGCGGCCCGCCAGCGCCGCCAGCTGCGCGGCGGGCGCCTGCCCGTCCGGGGCGCCGCCCGGATCGTCCGGGGACCGAGTCACGTCAGCGCCCGGCGCCGGCGCCGGCGGCCACGAGCGCGCTCGCCTCGCCGAACACGGCGCGCTGGCCGAACGTGTTCCACGGGTCGGCGACGATCGCGCCGGACCGGGCGCTGTCGGCGATCGCCCGCAGCACGCCCGCGCCGCGGAACAGCGTGTGGTTGGTCGCGACGACGACGGCATCCGCGTCCAGGACTGCATCGGCGAACGAGGCCGTCGGCGTCGCGACGACGGGGTCGTGCACGACGACCTCGGCCAGTTCGCGCTCGAGCAGGCGGATCAGCTTGTGCGACAGCGAGTCGCGCTCGTCGTCGGTGTCGGCCTTGAACGCCAGTCCCAGCACCGCGACCTTGCGCCCGCGCAGCTTGCCCAGCCGCTTGGTCAGCCCGTCGACCAGGAACAGCGGCACGGTCTCGTTGACGCGCGACGCCGCCAGCAGCATCCCCGCGCCGTCCGAGCGTTCCTCGCTGAACGCGAAGTCCTTGCGCAGGCATGTGCCCGCGGTCATCCCCGGCAGCGCGATCCCACCGCGCGGGTAGTCGCGGTTGATCAGGTCGATGACCTCGAAGACGTTGGCGCCGTAGCGGTCGCACTCCACCATCAGGCGGTTGGGCAGCGCGAACGTCGCGTAGCGCAGGATGTTGGTCCAGATCTTCGCCAGCTCGGCCTCGATCGCGCTCGTGTGCACGATCGGCGCGCCGAGCGAGGTGAAGAGCTCCTCGGCGGCCGTAGCCGACCGCTCGCCGATGCCGCCGACGATGCACGGCAGCGTCCTGATCTCCTCGAAGAAGCGGCCCGCGGCGATGCGCTCGGGCACGTGGGCGACGAACAGGTCCTCGCCCGCGAGGAGCCCGCGCTGCTGCTCGATGTACCCGGCGACGAACTCCGTCGTGCCCGGAGCGATCGTCGAGCGCAGCACCAGCAGATGCCCGGGCGCCAGCACGCCCATCAGGTCGTCGAGGACGCTGCGGATGGCGCTCAGGTCGATCTCGATGTGGCTGAACGACGGCGTGCCGAGCGTGATGACGATGCTGCGCGCCTGCGCCGCGTCGGCGACGCGGTCCGACCAGGCGATCGTGCCCGCGGCGCTCGTGCGCGTCAGGACCTCCATCGCGCCCGGCTCCTCGAACGGCATCCGCGCGTCCCGCACGGCGTCCAGCCGCGTCAGATCGTTGTCGATGCCGATCGTGCGCAACCCGGAGTCGGCGAAGGCCAGCGCCAGCGGCAGGCCGACGCGCCCACAGCCGATGATCGCGACGTCGTAGGACTCCATGGGGCGAGGCTAGTACACGCGGCCGGAGGCCGGGACACGTGCGGTCAGCGCCGACCGCCGACGAGCGCACGCGCCCATTCGCCCCAGCGGCCGGGATTGGCGGCGACGACGCCGGCCGCCGCCGGGAGCTGGCGCACGAGCTGGCCGGGGCTGCGGTTGAACCGCGCGTCTGCGACGGCCGCACGCACGCGGTGATAGCGGACCTGGCGGGCGGCGACGCGTCGCTGGCCGGCGTTCAGGCGTCCGCGCTCGAGCGCGCGCGAACAGGTCAGTCCGTCGTTGACCGCCTGGCGGGCGACGTTCGAGGAGACCGAGCCCGGCACATGGCGGTAGACCGCGAGAACCTCGCGGTTGAGGACCGCTCGGCGACCCGTCTCGAGGATGCGGATCCACAGGTCGTGGTCCTCGGTGCCGAAGAGCCCGGGATCGAACCAGCCGACCGCTTCGCCTGCCTCGCGCGGAACGAGCGCACTGACGTAGATCCGGTTGCGGACGAGTTGCCGGTCGAGCGTCAGCGGTTCGGTGTCGCCGGGGATCCGCTCGAGGAACGTCGGGCCACCCTCGCCTTGCGGCGTCCGCACGCGCGCGTCGCACGCGACGATGCCGACCTGCCCCGGCGTGGCTGCGGACTCGCGGTCGAACACGGCAACCTGAAGCTCGAGGTAGCGCCGAAGCAGGATGTCGTCGGCGTCGAGGAACGCGACGAGCTCGCCCGCGGCGTGGTCGAGCGCCACGTTGCGGGCGCCTGCCGGGCCCAGGCGCCCCGCGGTCGCTACGACGCGGACGCGATCATCGGTGGCGGCCGCGAGCTCCGCTGTCCGGTCGGTCGATCCGTCGTCGGCGACGATCAGCTCCCAGTCGCCGAGCGATTGCGCGACGACCGAACCGATCGTCTCCTCGATGTGCGCCTCGGCGTTGAAGGCCGGGACGATGATGCTGACGTGCGGCACGGACCCAGCCTAGATGGCTCGTATGCTTCGTCGGAGCGTGCTCCGCGTGCTCCATGTGCTCCCTCACACCGGCGGTGGCGGCGAGCTCTACGTCGATCTGCTCGCGGGCATCCCCGACACGGAGCAGACGCGGCTGTACGTGTCCTCGGGCCGCTCGCCCGTTACGGCGCTCGCGGGGATGCCGGTCCACGGCGTCGCGATCCGCCGCGCGGCGGGGGCCGCCGACCTCGTGCACGTCCACGGCGACATGGCGACCGCGCTGACCTTGGGACTCCGAGCCGGGCGGCCTGTCGTCTGGACCACGCACGGCCTGAGCTTCCTGCGACGGTCCGGCGGCGTGCCGAACGCGGTCTTCCAGCGCCGCCTGCGCGGGGTTCTCGAGCACACGCGGGCGACGATCTGTACGACGGCGGCCGAGCGCGACGAACTGCTCGCTCTCGCAGGACCGGCAGCGCAGTCACGGCTTCGGGTCGTGCCAAACGGCATCGACCTTCCGGCGGCCCCGTCGCCCGGACAACGGAGCCGCGTGCGCGCTGCCCTCAGCATCCCCGACGACGAGGTCGTCGCGCTGTTCGCCGGGCGCCTCGATGACGACAAGGGCGCGCGGGACGTCGTTCGCGCGGCCGACTCGGCGCGGGCAGCGGGCGCCGCGATGACGCTGCTCGTCGCAGGCGAGGGTCCGCTGGAGCGCGAGCTGCGGTCGATCGCGGGCCCTGCGGTCCGCCTGCTCGGCTTCCGCGACGACGTCATGGACCTCCTCGGCGCGTCCGACATCTTCGTCCTTCCGTCACGGCGGGAGGGTTCCTCGTACGCGGTCATCGAGGCGCTCGGCGCCGGCGTGGCCGTCGTCGTCTGCGACGGGCTCGGGAACCCGGAGACGGTCGGCGACGCCGGCGTCATCGTTCCCTGCGGTGACGTGTCGGCGCTGACGCGCGTGCTCGGCGAGCTCGCGTCCGACCCGGACCGCCGGGCCGCGCTCGGTGTCGCGGGCCGCGCGCGCGTCGCGTCGCACTTGAGCCGGCGGCGGTTCTTGGAGGACATCGCCGCCGTCTACGGCGACGCCCGCCGGCTGCCGGCGGCGTAGGCCGCGCTCAGCGCCCGCGCCGCTGCGCCGCGTACTCGCGCAGGAACCCCACGACGAAGCGCGGGTTGTAGTGCAGGTAGCGCCGCCACAGGCGCCGGGGCTCGCGCGCCAGGCGGTAGGCCCATTCCAGGCCGGCGGTCTGGATCCAGGCGGGCGCCTGGGGGACCAGCCCGGCATGGAAGTCGAACGCCGCGCCGACGCCGACGAGCACCGGGGCGGCCAGCCGCGGGCGCATCTGCGCCATCCACTTCTCCTGTTTGGGCACGCCGATGCCGACCCAGACGACGTCGGCGCCGCAGCGCTCGATCTCCGCTGTGACGTGGGCCTCCTCGTCGGGGGTCAGGGGCCGGAACGGCGGCACGTAGCCGCCGACGATCTGCAGCCCGGGGTACCGCGCCCGCAGGTTGGCGGTGAGCTGCACGAGCGTCCCCTGGTTCTTGCCGCCGTAGAGGAACATCCGCGTGCCCGTCCGGGCGCCGCGCTCGCAGGCGCGGGCCATCAGGTCGGGCCCGTAGACGCGCCCGTGCAGGCCCTCGCCGCGGCCCAGGGCCTTCAGCGCCCAGACGAGCGGCTGTCCGTCGGGCACGGTCATGCTCGCGCCCAGGACCGCGTCGCGCAGCTCAGCGTCCTCGCTGCAGGCGACGACGGTGTGCGTCGCCGCGACGCAGATGTACTCGCGACTGTCCGCGGCGACCGCCGCGTCCATCCAGTCCAGCACGCCCGCGTAGTCCGACAGCGCCAGCGGGACGCCGAGCAGCTCGCCGCACGGCGGCCGGGTCGGGGCGGCGCCATGTCCCGTCCGCGGCTCTGGTGTCTGGGCGTGCTCGGTCATCGTCGCGTTCGCGGTCACTATCCCAGCACAACGCACGGCGACGGTGAACGTCGCGGTGTTCTGCGAGGCTCAGCGCGTGGGTTCCGCCGACGTTGACGACCGGGTGCCGCGCGGCGGCCCGCTGGGCGGCGACGACGTCGGAGCGCGGGTGGTGCGGGGCGGGGCGCAGCGCACGGCCGGCTTCGTCCTGACGAACCTCCTGACGGCGGCCGGCGCGATCCTGCTGCTGCGCCACCTCGGAGTCGAGGATTTCGGGCGTTTCGGCACGGTGATGGCGCTGCTCGCGATCGTCCAGGGGATCAGCGACGCGGGACTGTCGATGACCGGCGCGCGCGAGCTGGCGCTGATCGACGATCCGGCCCGGCGGCGGGCGCTGCTGTCGCACGTCCTGGGCCTGCGCATCGCCCTGTCCGGCGCCGGTGTCGCCTGCGCCGTCGCGTTCGCCGCGCTGGCGGGGTACGGGCACGAGCTGGTGCTCGGCACGCTGATCGCGGGCGGCGGCGTGTTCCTGGTCAGCGTTCAGGGGGCGATGCTGCTGCCGCTGGCGATCGAGCTGCGCAACGGCACGATCACGCTCAACGAGGTGCTGCGCCAGGCGGTGCTCGTCGGCGGGTTCGCGCTGCTGGTGCTGCTGGGGGCGGGACTGCTGCCCTTCTTCGCTGCGTCGCTCGTGGCCGGGGTCGTCCTGGTGCTCGCCACGCCGGCGCTGCTCGCCCGCGAGCACCTCGTCCTCCCGGCGTGGCGCGCCGGCGAGCTGCGCAGCCTCGCGGCTGTCGGCCTGCCGGTCGCCGTCGCCAGCCTGCTCGGCGTCCTGTATTTCCGTGTGCTCGTGGTGCTGATGTCGCTGCTGTCCGACGATCCGCTGCAGGTCGGGTACTACGTCACCTCGACGCGCGTCGTCGAGCTGGTCGTCGGCCTTCCGGTGCTGCTGATCTCCGTCGTCATGCCGGTGATGACGGTCGCCGCACGCGATGATCGCGCGCGGCTCGACTACGCCGCCGCGCGGCTGACGGAGGTGATGGCGCTGGGCGGCGTGCTCTCGGCGCTGGTGATCGGCATCGGTGCCGAGCCGCTCGTCAAGCTCCTGGGCGGCACGGAGTACGGGCCCGCCGCGCACATCCTCCAGATCCAGGCCGTGGTGCTCGTGACGGTGTTCGTGACCGCGGCGTGGAGCCCGACGCTGCTGGGGATGGGCCGTGTCCGCGACCTGGCCGCGGTCACGGCGGTCGGACTGATCGCCGTCGTGGTGGCCGGGCTCGCGCTGATCCCGGGGCACGACGCCGAGGGCGCGGCGATCGCCGCCGTCGTCGCCGATGTGGTGCTCTGCGGGGTGATGTTCGCCGCGGTGTGGCGCGCGGGACCCGGCCGGGCGCTGGCCGGTGGGACGCTGGCGCGCATCGCGCTCGCGGGGGCGCTCGCGCTGGGGCTGGTGGTCGCCAGCGGCGTCGCGCCGCTGCCCGGGGCGATCGGCGCAGCAGCCGTCTTCCTCGGCGTCGTGACGCTGCTCGGCGCCGTCCCGCAGGAGCTGCGGGCCGCGCTGCGCGGCGCCGGGTACGCTCCGCGGCGATGAGCGCGCAGCCGTCGTTCTGGCAGGGCCGCCGCGTCCTGGTGACCGGCCACACGGGCTTCAAGGGCGCGTGGCTGGCGCTGTGGCTCAGCGAACTGGGCGCCGAGGTCCACGGGTTCTCCGTCGCTGTGCCGACCGATCCGTCGCTGTTCGAGCTGGCGCGGGTCGGCGAGGTCCTCACCGACCTGCGCGGCGACGTGCGGGATCCCGCCGCAGTCGCCGCGGCCGTCGGGGCCGCCCGGCCCGAGGTCGTGTTCCACCTGGCCGCGCAGGCGCTGGTCCGGCGGTCCTACCGCGAGCCGCGCCTGACGTTCGAGACGAACGTCATGGGGACGGTCAACGTCCTCGACGCAGTCGGCCGGGCGGCGGACGTCCGCGCCGTCGTCAACGTCACCACCGACAAGTGCTACGAGAACCGCGAGCTGGGGCGGCCGTTCCGCGAGGACGACGCGCTCGGCGGCTGCGACCCCTACTCCGCGTCCAAGGCGGCCGCCGAGCTGGTCTCGCGCGCCTATGCCGAGTGCTACGGCTCCGGCGGCCCGCGGCTGGCGACGGCTCGGGCGGGCAACGTCATCGGCGGCGGCGACTGGGGCGAGGACCGCCTCGTCCCGGACATCCTGCGCGGCGCCCTGGCCGGAACGCCGATCGCCATCCGCAATCCCGCGTCGGTGCGCCCCTGGCAGCACGTGCTGAGCCCGCTGAGCGGCTACCTGGCGCTGGCAGAGCGCCTCTGCGCCGACGCCGGCGCCGTCGGCGCCTGGAACTTCGGCCCCGACTCCGGCGACGCGCTGGCCGTCGGCGAGGTCGTCGAGCGCCTGCGCGAGCGCTGGCCCGGGGAGTTGCGCGTCGCGGCCGACGCCGGCCCGCACCCGCACGAGGCCGCCACGCTGATGCTCGACGCCGGCAAGGCGCACGCGCAGCTGGGCTGGGCGCCGGGCTGGGGCATCGAGGCCGGACTGGATGCGACCGTCGCATGGCACGCCGCCGTCCAGGCCGGCGCCGACGCGCGCGAGGTCACGCTCGGCCAGGTGCGCGAGTTCTGCGGAGCCCCCGTCGCGTGAGCGCGCGCCGCGCCCTCATCACCGGCGTCGCCGGGCAGGACGGCTCGTACCTGGCCGAGCTGCTGCTCGAGCAGGG
>JBKJRO010000097.1:0-50035 GCA_046594555.1 Solirubrobacteraceae bacterium | reverse complement strand
CGAGGGCGAGCCGATGCGCCTGGCCGTCCGCGCCGAGCCGTCGGTCATTTCGCCCAACGTGCTCGAAGCCGAGGAGCTCGTCGGCCACGAGTTCCACGACGAGCAGGATCCTGTGATCGCGATCAGCGAACTGTGCGACCTCGGCGCGCGCGAGGCGATCGTGACGCTGCCCGACGGCTGTGTGGCGAGCCTCCGCGGCGAGTCCGGCCGCGAGCTGCACCGCGTCTGGATCGCACCGCGCGAGGCCGTCGCGACGGTCGGCGCGGGCGACGCCTTCCTCGCCGGCTACGTCGCCGCCCGGTATACCGGCCAGTCGCCCTCCGAGTGCCTGCGCTACGGCGTCGCCTGCGGGGCGGAGTCGACCCAGCGCCTCGGCGCCGGCCTGATCGATCCCAAGGGCGTCGACCGGGTGCTCGGCGACGTCACCGTCGAGCGCCTGCAGTCCCCGGCACAGGCCGGCTGAGCCGCCCCTCCCGGTGCTATGCTCGCGACGTGGCCTGCCGCCGTCGCCACGACGCCTGATGCACCCCCACCGACCCCGCCTGCGCGGGGTCGTTTCGTCCGGCCCCGAACATAGGATCTGACTGATGGAGATCGAGATCGGCCGCGGGAAGAAAGCCCGCCGCGCCTACGGATTCGACGACGTCGCCATCGTGCCCTCGCGGCGCACGCGCGACCCTGATGACGTCGACATCTCCTGGACGCTGGGGCCCTACCGCTTCGAGCTGCCGCTGCTCGCCTCGGCGATGGACGGCGTCGTCTCGCCGACCACGGCGATCGCGATCGGCCAGCTCGGCGGCCTCGCCGTCCTCAATCTCGAGGGCGTCTTCACGCGCTACGAGGACGCCGACGAACAGCTCGCACGCATCGCCCTGCTCCCGAAGGAGCAGGCCACGCGCGAGATGCAGGCGATCTACCAGGAGCCGGTCAAGCCGGAGCTGATCAAGCAGCGCATCGAGGAGATCAAGGCCAGCGGCGTCGTCACCGCCGCGTCGCTCACCCCGCAGCGCGTCTCGCAGTACTACGAGCTGGTGCTCGAGGCGGGCCTGGACATCATGGTCATCCAGGGCACGGTGGTCTCCGCCGAGCACGTCTCCAAGTCGACCGAGCCGCTGAACCTCAAGGAGTTCATCGCCGAGCTCCCGGTGCCGGTCGTCGTCGGCGGCTGCGCCAGCTACCACACGGGCCTGCACCTCATGCGCACCGGCGCGGCCGGCGTGCTCGTCGGCGTCGGCCCCGGCGCAGCGTGCACCACGCGCGGCGTGCTCGGGCTCGGCGTCCCGCAGGCGACCGCCATCGCCGACGTCGCGGGCGCCCGCTCGACCCACATGCTCGAGACCGGCGATCTCGTCAAGGTCATCGCCGACGGCGGCATGCGCACGGGCGGCGACATCGCCAAGGCGATCGCCTGCGGCGCCGATGCCGTGATGATCGGTTCGCCGCTGGCCCGCGCCTACGAGGCGCCCGGCCGCGGCTTCCACTGGGGCATGGCGACGTTCCACCCGACGCTGCCGCGCGGAGCGCGCGTCGCAACGACCCAGAACGGCACGCTCGCGGAGATCATCACCGGCCCCGCGCACGAGAACGACGGTACGTTCAACCTCATGGGCGCGCTGCGCACGTCGATGGCGACCTGCGGGTACCAGGACATCGCGGAGTTCAACCGCGCGGAGCTCATGATCGCCCCGGCGCTGATGACCGAGGGCAAGATGCTCCAGTCCTCGCAGGGAGTCGGCATGGGGAGCCGCGGCGCGTCCGCGTCGCCCTCCGCTCCGAACGGTGCCCCACAGGACAAGACGCCCGCCCTCAGCGGGTCGCCGGCATAAGCCGTTGAGCGACGACATCGTCACCGCTGACGTCGCGGCCACCGAGTTCGCGGACGAGAGCGCCCCGATCTCGGTGCCGACGGCGGTCGACGAGGTCGTCGTCCTCGACTTCGGCGGGCAGTACTCGCAGCTGATCGCCCGGCGCGTCCGCGAGCTCGGCGTCTTCTCCGGGCTGCTGCCGCACCACGTCGGGGTCGAGGAGGTCCGCAGGCGCAAGCCGAAGGGCCTGATCCTGTCCGGCGGCCCGGCCTCGGTCTACGCCGAGGGCGCCCCGAAACTCGACAAGGAGCTGCTCGAGCTCGGGATCCCGGTGCTGGGCATCTGCTACGGCATGCAGCTCGTCGCGCTGGAGCTCGGCGGCCGCGTCGAATCCGCCGAGGTCGGGGAGTACGGCCGCTCGGAGCTGACCGTGCACGAGCCGGGCCTGCTGCTCGCCGGGCTGCCGCCGGAGCAGAGCTGCTGGATGTCCCATCGCGACACCGTCTTCTCGCCGCCGCCCGGGTTCACCGCGCTGGCGTCCTCGCGCGAGTCGCCGGTCGCGGCGTTCGAGTCGCGTGATCGCGACATCTACGGCATCCAGTTCCACCCCGAGGTCATCCACACGCCGCACGGCTCGGCGGTGCTGACGCACTTCCTGCGCGACGCCTGCGGCTGCGACATGGCGTGGTCCGCCGCCTCGGTCGTCGACGAGCAGATCGCGCGCATCCGCGCCCAGGTCGGCACGGGGCGAGTCATCTGCGGCCTGTCCGGGGGCGTCGACTCCTCCGTCGCGGCGCTCCTCGTGCACCGCGCCGTGGGCGATCAGCTGACCTGCGTGTTCGTCGATCACGGGATGATGCGCAAGGACGAGGGCGCGCAGGTCGTCGAGACCTTCCGCGACATGTTCCACGTGCCGCTCGTCGCAGTCGATGCCGAGGAGCGCTTCCTGGAGAAGCTGCGCGGCATCACCGAGCCCGAGCGCAAGCGCAAGATCATCGGCGCCGAGTTCATCCGCGTGTTCGAGGAGGAGGCGGCGAAGCTCGGCGAGGTCAAGTTCCTCGTCCAGGGCACGCTCTACTCCGACGTCATCGAGTCGGGCGGCGGCACGGGGACGGCGACGATCAAGTCGCACCACAACGTCGGCGGCCTGCCCGACGACCTGCAGTTCGAGCTCGTCGAGCCGCTCCGCGCGCTGTTCAAGGACGAGGTGCGCGCCGTCGGCGCGGAGCTCGGCCTGTCCGAGCGCCTCGTCTGGCGCCAGCCGTTCCCGGGGCCGGGCCTGGCGATCCGGATCGTCGGCGGCGAGGCCACGAAGGACCGGCTCGACCTGCTGCGCGACGCCGACGCCGTCCTGCAGGACGAGATCCGCAAGGCCGGCCTGTACCGCGACCTGTGGCAGTCGTTCTGCGTCCTGCCCGACATCCGGACGGTCGGCGTCCAGGGCGATGAGCGCACCTACGGCTCCGTCGTCGTCATCCGCGCGGTCACGTCGGATGACGCGATGACCGCCGACTGGGCGCGGCTGCCGTACGACCTGCTCGAGCAGATCGCGGCGCGGATGATGGGCGAGCTGCGCGACGTGAACCGGGTGGTGCTCGACATCACGAGCAAGCCGCCCGGCACCATCGAGTGGGAGTAGCGCCGTTGCCGGTGCTTGGTCGCGGATCTCGCGGCGCCTGACGCGGGCGGGTGGGATCAGGTTCCGGGTCTGTGCAGAGCACTATTCCGGTCCCGCATGCCACGCCATGCATCCACGATCTCTCGCTCGGGTTGGCGGTTCGCGACTCGCTGATCCGCCCCCGCGCCTTCGAATCGCATGCACCGAGGTGCGTAGAGCGGCCGTTTCTGCATGCGATGCGGCGCACGCGGCTGTTGAAGCCGGCGTTGGCGACGTTCCCCGACGCCGGCGCAGGCGCGCGGGATGTTCCCCGAGCGCCTCTGCGAAGGCCGCTCCGTCTGACTGCGGGCCCAGCGGAGGAACCATCGCGCCAGGGCAAACACGAGGACGGCAACGACAATCGTCCCGACGTCCGCTGGCGAGATACCCGCACGCTGGGCCCATGCGGGCGCGTTCGCTCCCAAGGTGTCCCATCCCGCACCCGCCCGTGGGGGTCTCAGCGGGACACTTCGGCTCAGGTGGGCGGCTCCTCGCTCGCATGGAGTTCGTGCAGCTCTCCGTCCATGTGACGGTCAACTGCACGAACACCCCACCGGGTCCGACTGGCGACCGCCGGACGCCGGCCCCGCGCCGGCGGTTCGCGGTCGCTGTTCGGGGGTACGGTTCGCTCATGAGCGACTTCACGCACCTGAACCTGCTCGACGTCGAAGATCTGGCGCCCGGGCATGGGCTGTCGGCGATCGGGGAGGCGCGGTTCGCGCGCGAGGCCCTCGGCTGCACGGCGTCCGGGCTGAGCCACCAGCGGCTCCTGCCCGGGGCCCGGCAGCCGTTCGGGCACCGGCACGCACGGGAGGAGGAGATCTACCTGGTGCTCAGCGGCTCCGGCCGCATGCGGCTGGACGACGAGGTGATCGACGTCGCGGCGCTGGACGCGATCCGCGTCGCTCCCGCGGTGATGCGCGCTTTCGCGGCGGGGCCGGACGGGCTGGAGGTCGTCGCGTTCGGCGCTCCCGGCCTCGGCGGCCCCGACGCGCAGCTGGCCCCGGGGTGGTGGGAGGACGACGGCGGGACCAACGCGTGAGGGGGGCGCAAGCGGCGCTCCCAGTGACCCCGCTATCCTTCCGTCCTCGCTCCGCGCCTGACCCTGCACGCGGTGCGCTTCTCCACGCCATGAAGACCTACGTCGCCAATGCCCAGACACGCGAGCGCCACTGGGTGCTCATCGATGCGAACGGGCTGACGCTCGGTCGCCTCGCGACCCAGATCGCCGACGTGCTCCGCGGCAAGCGCAAGCCCGAGTACACCCCGCACGTCGATACCGGCGACTTCGTCGTCGTGATCAACGCCGAGAAGATCTCGGTGTCGGGCAACAAGCGCAAGAAGAAGCTGTACCGGCGCCACTCCGGCTACCCGGGTGGTCTCCACGAGCGCACGCTCGAGGAGATGCTCGACCGGCGCCCGGAAGAGGTCATCCGCATCGCGGTCAAGGGCATGCTGCCCCGCAACCGCCTCGCCCGCAAGCAGATCACGAAGCTCAAGGTCTACGCCGGCCCCGAGCACCCGCACGCTGCGCAGAAGCCTGAAATCCTGGAGATCACGACCTGATGGCCGACGAGCCCACCCCGATCGACGAGCAGACGCCCGAGGAGCAGCCGCAGGAGGCTGCCGAGGCCGTCGCCGAGCAGCCCGCAGCCGAGGCACCCGCCGAGCCGGAGGCCGCACCCGCTGAGCCGGTCGCCGAGGCCGAGGCTCCCGCCGCCGAGCCGGTCGCCGAGCCCGAGGCTCCGGCCGAGGAGCCGGTCGCCGAGGCCGAGGCCGCACCCGCTGAGCCGGTCGCCGAGGCCGAGGCTCCCGCCGCTGAGCCGGTCGCCGAGGCCGAGGCTCCCGCCGAGGAGCCCGTCGCCGAGGCCGAGGAGGCCGACGAGGACGAGGAGCCCGCCGCTCCGCGCGTCAAGCCCGAGATCCCGGGCGCGCACCTCGAGGTCGACATCGTCGTCGACGGGCAGGGCGACGACGCCGACCCGTACGCCGAGGACGGCGCCGAGGGCGACGCGTCGGCCGACGGCCTGGACGAGGTCATCGAGGAGCCGATCGCGGCCGTCACGATCAACCTCGCCGCCGACGCCCGCTACAGCGCGACGGGCAAGCGCAAGCGCGCAGTCGCCCGCGTGATCCTGAAGCCCGGGACCGGCGACTTCGTCATCAACGGCAAGTCGCTCGAGGCGTTCTTCCCGCGCGACACCCTGCAGCGGACGATCCGCCAGCCGCTCGAGACGGTCGGCTACGAGACCAAGATGGACGTCGTCGCCCGCATGCACGGCGGCGGCGTGTCGGCACAGGCCGACGCGCTGCGGCACGGCATCTCCCGAGCGCTGCTCGAGGCCGATCCGAACCTTCGCGGCGAGCTCAAGCGCCGTGGCTTCCTGACGCGCGACGCGCGCGCCAAGGAGCGCAAGAAGGCCGGCCTCAAGAAGGCGCGTAAGCGCCCGCAGTTCAGCAAGCGCTAGCGCGCACGCGGCATGGCCCGCAAGCTATTCGGCACCGATGGCGTTCGCGGCGTCGCGGGGGAGGTCCTGACGGCCGACCTGGCGCTCGCCCTCGCCCGTGCGGCGACGGCCGGGCTGGACGCCGACCGCCCGCGCGTCCTGATCATCCGCGACACGCGGGAATCCGGCGAGATGCTGGAATCCGCGCTCGCGGCCGGGGTCACCGCGGCCGGCGGTGACGTCCTGCTCGGCGGCGTCCTGCCGACCCCGGCGGCCCCGCTGCTCATCGGCCGCTACGACCTCGACCTCGGCATCGTCGTCTCGGCGTCGCACAACCCGTTCCAGGACAACGGGATCAAGTTCTTCGGCGGCGACGGGTTCAAGCTCGTGGACGCCGCCGAGCTCGCGATCGAGGCGCGGCTCGAGCAGCCGCCCGCGAACGGCACGGCGATCGGCCGCGTCCGCGCCCTGCACGGGACGACGGAGGACTACCTGCGCGCGCTCGAAGGTCGCTTCGGCGATCTGGACCTCAGCGGGATGAACCTGCTGCTCGACTGCGCGCACGGGGCGACGTACCGCGTCGGGCCCGAGATCTTCCGGCGCCTGGGCGCCACGATCACCACGATCGGCACCGAGCCGGACGGGCGCAACATCAACGACGGCGTCGGCTCCACCCACGTCGAGGCGCTCGCCGAGTCCGTCGTCGCGGGCGGGCACGACGCGGGCTTCGCGTTCGACGGCGACGGCGATCGCCTGCTCGCCGTCGATCGCGCCGGCGCGATCGTCGATGGGGACGAGCTGATCGCCCTCGCCGCGCTGCACCTGCGCCGCCAGGAGCGCCTCGGCGGAGGCGTCGCCGTCACGGTGATGACGAACTACGGCTTCCACACGGCGATGCGCGACGCGGGGATCGAGGTCGCGACGACCGATGTCGGCGACCGCTACGTCCTGGAGGCGCTGCGCGAGCGCGGCTGGGCGCTCGGCGGCGAGCAGTCCGGGCACATCATCGACATGGGCTTCGTGCCGTCCGGCGACGGCATCGCCAGCGCGCTGCTGACGCTCGAGGCGCTCGAGGGAGCGGACCTGGCCGATCGTGCCGGGATGCGCAAGCTCCCGCAGAAGCTCGTCAACGTCCGGGTCGCCGACAAGGCGACGGCGATGGCGGCCGTGACGGGTCCCGCGGCAGCCGAGAACGGTGCTCTCGACGGGCGCGGCCGGGTGCTCGTGCGCCCCAGCGGGACCGAGCAGCTCGTCCGGGTGATGGTCGAGGCACCGACCGCCCAGGAGTGCGACGCCGTCTGCGGACGGCTCGTGGCACTCGTCGAAACGTCCAGCTGACGCACGTTCCCGCCCGCTGCGGTCCCGCGGCTGGCTAGCCTGTCGGCATGTGCGGCATCGTCGGATACGTCGGCTCGCGGCCGGCCCAGGACATCCTCGTCGCGGGGCTGTCGAAGCTCGAATACCGCGGCTATGACTCCGCGGGGGTGTCCGTCATGTCCGACGGGGCCATCGACGCAGTGCGCGCCGTCGGCAACCTCGCCCACCTGCGCGACGCGATCGACCAGCGGCGCGGGGGGGACACCGCGGTCGCGACGCTCGCCGACACGGCGACGATCGGCATCGGCCACACCCGCTGGGCGACGCACGGCCGCGTCAACGAGGAGAACGCCCATCCGCACTTCGACACGACCGACCGCGTGCACGTCGTCGTCAACGGCATCGTCGAGAACTACGTCGCACTGCGCGAGCGCCTGAGGGCCGACGGCGCCGTCTTCACCTCCGAGACGGATGCCGAGGTGATCGCGCACCTGATCGCCTCGCACGACGAGGGCGACCTCACCGAGGCCGTGCGCCGCGCGTACAACGAGCTCGTCGGTCACTTCGCGTTCGTCGCGATGAGCGCCGCGGAGCCGGACGCGCTCGTCGGCGCCCGCCGCGAGTGCCCGCTGATCGTCGGCATCGGCGACGGCGAGGGCTTCCTCGCGTCCGCCGTGCCCGCGTTCCTGGCCGACACGCGGCGTGTCCAGTACGTCGAGAACGGCGAGATCGTCGAGGTCCGGGCCGGCACGACGCGGTTCCTGAACCCTGCGGGGGACGAGCTGGAGCGCCAGGTGTCGATCGTGGACTGGGACGAGGAGACCGCCGAGAAGGGCGGCTACGAGACGTTCATGCTCAAGGAGATCCATGAGCAGGCGGATGCCATCGCCGAGACCATCGCCGATCGCACGGTTCGCGAGGACGGCGTGGACCTGAGCGACGAAGGCGCGCTCAGCGACGAGGTCCTCGTCGGCGCGAGCCGGATCATCGTCGTCGCCTGCGGCACCTCCTACCACGCCGGCCTGATCGGGCGGTATGCGATCGAGGAGTTCGCGCGCGTGCCGGTCGAGGTCGAGATCGCCTCGGAGTACCGGTACCGCAATCCCGTCGTGGGGCCGGGCGACCTCGTCATCGGCATCACCCAGTCGGGCGAGACGGCGGACACGCTCGCCGCGATGCGGATCGCGCAGGAGCGCGGCGCCACCGTGCTGGCGATCACGAACATCATGGGCTCGCAGGCCACGCGCGACGCCGACGGCGTCCTGTACACCCGCGCAGGCCTCGAGGTCTCGGTCGCCGCGACCAAGACCTTCATCTGCCAGGTCGCGGTCCTGTACCTGCTCGCGCTGCGCCTGGGTGAGCTGCACGGGGCCATCGAGCCTGAGCGTCTCGCGGCGCTCGTCCGCGAGATGAAGGCCCTGCCGCGCCTGGTCGACGAACTGCTCGAGAGCGTCGACGGCGCCATCGAGCGCATCGCCGACCAGGTCTGGCGCGACGGGTTCTTCCTCTACCTCGGCCGTCATGCGGGCGTCGCCGTGGCCCACGAGGGCGCGCTGAAGCTCAAGGAGATCGCCTACATCTCCACCGACGCGTATGCCGCCGGCGAGATGAAGCACGGCCCGATCGCCCTGCTCACGGAGTCCACGCCGGTCGTGACGGTGGCGACCGACTCGCCCGTGCTCGACAAGGTCGTCTCGAACATGCAGGAGGTGCGGGCCCGCGGCGCGCACGTCATCGCCATCGCGACCGAGGGCAACACCGAGATCGGCGAGCACGCCGAGTCCGTCGTGCGCATCCCGCGAACCGACTGGATGCTCCAGCCGCTGCTCGCTGTGATCCCGCTGCAGCTGCTCGCGTACCGCATCGCCCGCAAGCGCGGGCTCAACGTGGACCAGCCGCGCAACCTGGCCAAGACGGTCACTGTCGAGTAGCGCGTTGTTCACCGTTTCGTAAGCAACGCCGCGCCGCGACCCGGGACGATGTGGTCATGAACAGATCACTCATCGCCGTCACCCTCACCGCGGCCGCGTTCGCCGCGCTCACCACCGGCCCCGCCACGGCGGGCGCCCGGGGAATCACCATCACCGCCAGCGGATCGGCCTACGGCACCGTGCTGTTCGACGGCGGCGGGCGCGCGCTGTACGCGTTCACGAAGGACTCCCGCAACCGCAGTCGCTGCTTCGGCGCCTGCGCGGCGGCATGGCCGGTCGCGTACACCGGCGGGAAGCCCCGCGCGGGCAAAGGCGTCCGCTCGCGCCTGCTCGGGTCGATCGCGCGCCGCGGCGGCGGGCGCCAGGTGACCTATGGCGGCCGGCCGCTGTACTACTACAAGGACGACGGCGTCGGTCAGATCCGCTGCCAGAACGTCGCCGAGTTCGGTGGTACGTGGCTCGTCATCCGCGGGAGTGGCGCGCTGGTGCGGTGACCGGGCCACCGGCGGGTACGCTCACGCCTTGGCCGGCATCGGACTGGACCTGCTGCGCATCGACCGCCTGGAGCGGGCACTCGAGCGGCGACCTGCGCTCGCCGAGCGTCTCTTCACGGACGGCGAGCGCAGCTACGCTCGGGCACAGGCGCGGCCGGGGCAGCACCTCGCCGCGCGCTTCTGTGCCAAGGAGGCCGTCACGAAGGCGCTGCGCCTGGACGTGCTGCGGCCGCTCGACATCGAGGTGCTCAGCGGCGACGGCGGCGTGCCGGAACTGTGCCTGTACGGCGCGGTCGCCGAGCACGCCGCACGTGCCGGCCTGACCGTCGAGGTCTCCCTGACCCACGAGGGCGACCTTGCGGCGGCGGTCGCGGTGGCCGCATGAGCCTGCCGCCGTGGCTCGAGCCGCTGTTCGACGCGGAGACGTCGCGCGCGATCGACCGCTGGGCGATCGACGACCTGGGCAGTCCGTCGCTCGACCTGATGGAGCGCGCCGCGCAGGGCCTCGCGGAAGTCGTGCAGCACGTCGCCCCGGAAGGGCTCGTGGTCGTCTGCTGCGGTGCCGGCAACAACGGCGGCGACGGGTACGCCGCGGCTCGCATCCTGCGTGCGGCGTGGCGCGAGGTCCGTGTCCTGCAGGTCACCGACGCCTCGCGGCTGGCCGGCGATGCGCTGGTGCAGGCGCAGCGGCTGAGCGGCGGGGCGGCCGAGCCGTTCACGCCCGAGCGGCTGGAGGGTGCCGCCGTCATCGTCGATGCGATCCTGGGAACGGGCGCCGGCGGGCCGCCGCGCGAACCCGTCGCGGGCGCCCTGGCGGCGATCACCGCGAGCGGTGCGCCCGTGGTCGCCGCCGACATCCCCAGCGGGGTCGACGCCTCGACCGGGGAGGCCGAGCCCGCCGCCGTCCGGGCCGTCGCGACGGCGGCGTTCCACAGCGGCAAGCCGGGCCTGTGGATCGCGCCCGGCAAGTCGCACGCGGGAGCGGTCACCGTCGTCGACATCGGCATCCCGGACGGCGCTCCGGTCACCGAGGCCCGCGTCGGCCTGCTGCGTGACGCGCCGCTGCTGGCGGCGCTGCCGCGGCGCACCCCGGGGGACACGAAGTTCACCTCCGGGCGGGTGCTGGTCGCCGGCGGGTCACCCGGGCTGCTGGGCGCCGTGCTGCTCGCCGCGACGGCCGCGGCGCGCGCGGGTGCGGGATACGTGAGCGCCTGCGTCCCGGCGAGCCAGCTTCCGGTGCTCGCCGCCCAGCTCCGCGAGGTCATGCAGCTGGCGCTGCCCGAGGTCGGCGGGCATCACACGCCGGCCGGCATCGAGCCGCTGCTGGCCGAGCTCGACCGCCGCGGTGGCGCGCTCGTCCTCGGCCCGGGCCTCGGCGCGGGGCATGACGCGACCGGGTTCGCCCGCGGCCTCGCGGCGCTCGCCGCGGCGCCGCTCGTGCTCGACGCCGACGGGCTGAACGCGCACGCCGGCGACCTCGAGGCGCTCGCGGCCCGCACCGCGCCGACCGTCATCACGCCGCACGAGGGCGAGCTCGGGCGGCTGCTCGGCGTGCCCTCCGCGCAGGTCGCGGCGCAGCGGCTGGCGTCGGCGCGCGAGGCGGCAGCGCGATCCGGCGCGATCGTCGTGCTGAAGGGCGACGACACGCTCATCGCCCGCCCCGACGGGTTCGTGGCGGTCAGTCCGGGGGCCACGGCGGCGCTCGCGACCGCGGGAACCGGTGACGTCCTGTCCGGAGTCGCCGGAGCCCTGCTCGCTCGCGGGATCGAGCCGTTCACGGCCGCGTGCGCCGCCGTGCGGCTGCATGCGGCCGCCGCCCGGGCCGCGGCCGCGCGTGTCGGTGCCGAAGGGCTGATCGCCGGCGACGTCGTGGACGAGCTGGGCCGGGCGCGGACCGTGGCCGGGCGCGGGTAGGGTTCACGGCGCCGATGCCCCGGACCGTCGCCCAGATCATGACCGTCGACCCGCCGGCGCTGCACGCCGGCGATTCCGTCGAGCGCGTCGTCGAGCTGCTGCACGAGCATCGCGTTCGCGGCGTCGCCGTGGTGGACGCCGATCACCGGCTCGTCGGCGTCGTCACCGAGAATGACCTGCTGCTGGCCGGCGAGGAGGAGGACCTGGACCCGCCGCCGAACATCCAGATCTTCGGGGGCGTGATCTTCCTCGGATCGGTCAAGCACTGGGAGGAGCGCGTCAAGAAGGCGATCGCCGGCACCGTCGGCGACGTCATGACCGCCGATCCGGTGACCGTCGCGCCCGACGCCACCGCCGCCGACGCCGG
This sequence comes from Solirubrobacteraceae bacterium, assembly GCA_046594555.1. Lineage (GTDB taxonomy): Bacteria > Actinomycetota > Thermoleophilia > Solirubrobacterales > Solirubrobacteraceae > F1-60-MAGs163. Next base: position 38,103 of record JBKJRO010000097.1, on the reverse strand, counting down.
GCACCTGATCGCCGACAGCGGCCACAACCTGCTGCCGGTCGTCGACGCCGATCACCGGCTCGTCGGCATCGTGACCCGCGCCGATGTGCTCAGCGCCGTCCTGGCCGACCGCTGAGGCCCACGGTGCCGTTGCGGGCGCGAGCATCGGTCAACCTCGACGCGATCGGGCGCAACACCGCTCGCATCGCGCAGGTCGCGCCGGCCGCCGCCGTCTGCGCCGTCGTCAAGGCCGACGCCTATGGCCATGGCATGGTCCCGGTCGCCCGCGCCGCGCTGAACGCGGGCGCCACGTGGCTCGCGGTCGCGACCGCCGACGAGGCCGCCGGGCTGCGGACTGCCGGCGTCGAAGCACGGGTCATCGTCCTCGGCGTGCTGAGCGACGAGGAGCTGCACATCGCGCTCGCGGCGCGGGCCGACGTGGTCGGCTGGTCGGCGGCGTTCGTCGCCAGCGTCGCGCAGCTCGGCGGAGGTCGCGTGCACGTCAAGCTCGACACGGGCATGGGGCGCCTGGGTGAGCGCGATCCGGCGGTCGCGACGGCCGTCGCGGAGGCCGCCGACGCGGCGGACGGGGTCGTACTCGCGGGGCTGCTGACGCACTTCGCGACCGCCGACGAGCGCGGTGACGCGTTCTTCGGTGAGCAGCTCAGCCGGTTTCGCGCGTGGGTCCTGCCGCTGCGGGAGCGCTTCCCGCAGGCGATCGTCCACGCGGCCAACAGCGCCGCGACCCTGCGCGATCCGGCATCCCACTTCGACATGGTGCGTCCCGGCGTCGCGCTCTACGGCCTGGACCCGTTCGGGGTGGACCCGGCCGCCGAGGGCCTCGAGCCGGCACTGGAGCTGCGCTCCTACCTCGGCGAGATCAAGGACTGTGCGGCGGGCGAGAGCGTCGGCTACGGGCGGCGCTTCATCGCCGCGGCGCCCACGCGGATCGCGACCGTCCCGGTCGGCTATGGCGACGGCTGGCGCCGCGGCCTGACGAACAACGCCGAGGTGCTCGTCGGTGGCCGGCGCCTCCCGCTCGTCGGCACCGTCAGCATGGACAACGTGACGCTCGACCTGGGTCCCGGGACCGGCGGCCCGGCGGTGGGGGACGAGGCCGTGCTGGTCGGGGCCCAGGGGGGAGAGCGGATCCTCGCCGAGGAGGTCGCCCGCCGGCTGGGGACGATCAACTACGAGGTGACCTGCGGGATCTCGGCCCGCGTTCCGCGCCACCACCATCGCGACGGGGCGCCCGTCGAGGGCGGATGAGCGCGCCGCTCGACCTCGCCCGCGCGGTGCTGACGGGGCGCGAGGCGTGGCTCGTCGGCGGCGTCGTCCGCGATCGCCTGCTCGGCCGCGCGGCCGTCGAGGGGCCGATCGACGTCGATCTGGCGCTGGCAGGCGATATCGCCGCAGCGGCAGAGGACCTCCGGCGCGCCGCAGGTGCAGGAACGGCCGCGTTCGCGCTGTCCGACGCGTTCGGGGCCTGGCGGGTCGTCGGCCCGGGACGCGCCTGGCAGATCGACCTGACGCCGCTGTACGCGGGCTCGATCGACGAGGACCTGCGCCGCCGCGACCTGACGGTCAACGCGATCGCCGAGCCGCTCGGAGGTGGCGACCCGGTCGATCCGACCGGTGGTCTGCCGGACCTGGCCGCGCAGCGGCTGCGCATGGTCTCGCCGTGGTCGTTCACGGACGATCCGGTGCGCGTCCTGCGGCTCGTGCGGCTCGCGGTCGAGCTGGAGTTCGGCATCGACGCGGTCACGCTCAGCGCCGCGCGCCAGGCGGCTGCGGGCCTGGACGGCGTCGCGGGCGAGCGGGTCTTCGCCGAGCTGCGGCGGATCATCGCCTCGCCGCGGGCGCTCGCGGGCCTGGCGCAGCTGGAGGATGCCGGCGCCACGGCGGTCGTGCTGCCCGAGCTGGACCTGCTCCACGGGGTCGAGCAGACCGTCTATCACCACCTCGACGTCCACGACCACACGCTCGAAGTGCTCGAACGCGTGATCGAGCTGGAACTGGAACCCGAGGCGGTGCTGGGGGCCGAGCGCGGCGCGCGCGTCCGGGCGTTCCTGGCCGAGCCGCTCGCGGACGATCTGACGCGCGGCGGTGCGCTCCGCTTCGGCGCGCTGCTGCACGACATCGCCAAGCCGCAGACGCGCACGACGTTCGACGACGGGCGCACCGGCTTCCCGCATCACGATCGCGAGGGCGCTGAGCAGTCCCGGGCGATCCTCGCGCGGCTGCGGACGAGCGAGCGCCTGCGGTCGCACGTCGCCGCCCTCGCCCGGCACCACCTGCGGCTGGGCTTCCTGGTCCACGAGGCCCCGCTCGGGCCGCGCCGCGTCCACCGCTACCTGACGATCTGCGATCCGGTCGCCGTCGACGTGACGCTGCTCTCGATCGCGGACCGGCTCGCCACGCGCGGGCGCAAGGCCGACGAGTCGATCGCGGCGCATCTGGCGGTCGGGCTGCCGATGCTCGACGCCGCGTTGGAGCGCGATGCGGCGGGCGAGCCGGAACCGCTCGTGCGCGGGGACGTGCTCGCGAAGGCTCTGGGGATCGCGCCGGGCCCGCGCATCGGCGAACTGCTCGCCGAGATCGCGGAGGCGCGCTACGCGAGCGAGGTCGTCACGCGCGAGGACGCGATCGACCTCGCCCGCAAGCTCGGCTGACCGCGGTCAGGCCGGACGGGCGGCAAGCCGCCGCACGACGCCCTCGCAGAGCCGGATGGCCTCGACGACGGTGCCGTACTCGACGTTCGCGGCCGTGTCGCTGGGCCAGTGGTAGTTGGACGGCACCTTGTAGCGGTTGTAGGACCCGAGCATCACGGTCGGGTACCCCCGCTTCAGCGCGATCAGCCCGTCGGTCGCGTTGCGGAAGCGCATGCCGCGCGCGAGGTGGATGTCCTCGTCCTCGGCGACCTGCGACAGCAGCGCCTTGAACGACTCGGGGTAGTCGCGCATCCTCAGCATCCCCTCGCCCTCGAGCTGCATCAGCCGCGGCGAGCCGACCGTGTCGATGCAGATGACGTGCGTGCGATCCGCGGGCAGCTCGTCGAAGTGGCGCCGCGCAAAGGCCTGCATGCCCTCCATGAACGACTCCTCCGAGCCGGTCGACACGAACAGCACGCGCAGGCCGTCGACCGGCTCCTCGTGCAGGCGCCGCGCGACGCCGAGCAGCGTCGCGACCCCGGACAGGTTGTCGTTGGCGCCGTCGACCGTCGACCGTGAACCGATCTCGGCCATCGTCGCAGCGCTGCCGAGGCACAGCAGGGCACCGGCCCGGCGCAGCCGCCGCGAGCCTGTCAGCGCGCCGAGGAGGACCAGCAGCGGCCCGCCGACGACCGGGAACATCACCGGCGGCGTCTCGTTCGAGCGCTCGACGGCGTCGGGGAAGTGCTCCCCGATCCATTGCGGCACCTGCGGCGCGAACAGCAGGCTCCAGTGGGCGGCGTCATGGTGGGCGACGAGCACGACGGTCCGCGCGGCGTGCGGGTCGCCGCCCTCGCCGACGACGTTCCACGTGGGGCTCAGCGGCAGCGCCCGGCGGCGGAACAGCTGCCGCCCGCCGGAGATGTCGTCCGCGATCAGCGCCGCGCTGACGGCACCCGCCGCGGCGGCCAGGGCGCGGCTGCGAGTCAGCGCCGCGACGCCCGCGCCCGCGGTCAGCAGGCCGAGCGGCCACCAGTAGGTCCCGTGGGCGAGCTCCTCCTCGACGTGCGTGTCCACGCGCTCGCGTCGCAGCTGGGCGGCGATCCAGTCGGCGGCGCGGCGCTCGCCGGCGGATGCCGACGGGCGCTCGAACGAGGCGAGGTGGCCGATCGCCTCGCGGGCGAGGGCGTCGAGGTCCTCGGTGCCGGTCGCGTCACCTGCTGCGCGTGCCATGCCTGGACCCTAGAGGACGCGCGAGCCGGTGCGGCCGGGCGCCGCGCCGCCGGTACGCTCCGGCGATGGCACATCGCGAACCCGGCTGCCTGTTCTGCAGGATCCTCGACGGCGAGCTGCCCGCCAGCATCGTCGACGAGGATGAGCGCACGGTGGCCTTCATGGACATCAATCCCGCCACGCGCGGCCACGCGCTGGTGATCCCGCGCAGCCACTCGACGGATCTCTTCGACGCCGACCCCGAGGATCTGGCGGCGGTCGCCGTCGCCGCCCAGCGCCTGGCCAGGCGCATGCCTGAGGCCCTCGGCGCCGACGGGGTGAACCTGCTCAACGCGTGCAGGCCGGCTGCCTGGCAGACGGTGTTCCACACCCACGTGCACGTGATCCCGCGCTACGCCGGCGACCCGCTGCAGCTCCCGTGGATCCCCGCCCCCGGCGACGTGGACGTCATCACCGCGGCCGCGCAGGACCTGCGCGGCGCGGCATGACCGCGCCCGTCCGCGTCGAGCACGATGGGCCGCTGGCGGTGCTGACGCTCGATGCGCCCCCGCTGAACCTGTTCGACCGGGCCCTGATGGACGCGCTGGCACAGGCCGTCAACGCGATCGCCGCCGCGCCCCCGCGCGGCCTGCTGATCCGCGCCGAGGGCCGCGTCGTCAGCGGCGGCGTCGACGTCCACCTGTTCGACGGGCTGAGCGTGGCCGAGGGCGCCGCCCTGTGGCGCCAACTGCTGGCGATCATCCACGCCGTCGAGGACCTGCCGCTGCCGACGGTGTTCGCCGCTCATGGTCTGTGCCTGACGGCGGCGTTCGAGCTGTCACTCGCATGCGACTTGCTGCTCGCCGCCGACTCGGCCCGGTTCGGGCTGGTCGAGACGGTCGTCGGCCTGACGCCCGCGATGGGCGGGACGCAGCGGCTGGCCGAGCGCGCCGGGACGGCGCGGGCGCGGGAGTTCGTGATGACGGGCGAGCTGTACGGCGCCGCGACGCTGGAGCGCTGGAACGTCGTCAACCGCGTCCTGCCCGATGACGGCTTCGATGCGGCGGCGCGGGCGTTCGCGCGGTCGCTGGCGGATGGCCCGACGCTCGCGCACGCCGCAACCAAGCGCCTGGTGCGCGAGCAGCGCGATGCCGGCACGCGCGCAGCGGACGCACTGGTGCCCGAGGTCGCGGGCGCGCTGTTCGGCACCGACGATCTGCGCGGTGCCGTGCGGTCGTTCCTGGCCGACGGACCCGGCAGGGCGACGTACGAGGGCCGCTGAGATGCCGCTGGCGCGCAACGGCGACGTCGGGCTGTACTGGGAGGCGCAGGGTGCGGGGGAGCCGCTGCTGCTGATCATGGGCCTCGGGGGCAGTTCGCGCGCCTGGTACCGGCTGCTGCCGCACCTCCGCGGCACCGGGCGGCGGGTGATCGTCTTCGACAACCGCGGGACCGGCCGGTCGGACCGCATCGACGGGCGCATCCGTCTGCAGGACATGGTCCATGACGCGCTGGTCGTCCTCGACGCGGCGGGGGCGGGATCCGCCGACGTGCTGGGCGTGTCGATGGGCGGCATGATCGCCCAGCACCTGGCGCTCGAGCACCGCGCGCGCGTCCGGTCGCTGATGCTGGGCTGCACGACTGCCAACGCCCGCGCCGGCCTGCCATCCTGGCGCCTGCTCACCGCGTCGGCGATGCGGCAGCTGGCTCCGGCTCGCGCGCTCGACGTCATCGCACCCGCGCTGTACGCCGAGCGGACGCGCCGCGAGCATCCCGAGCGCATCGCCGAGGACTTCGCCGTGCGGCGCGAGGAGGCCACCCCCGGCGCGACGTTCCTGGCCCAGATGCAGGCCGTCGCGGGGCACGACGTGCGCCGGCAACTGCACGAGCTGGAGGGCCTGAGCGTCACCGTCATCCACGGCGACGAGGACGCGCTGGTCCCGCCGGCGCGCGGCCGCGAACTCGTCGCGTTGATCCCCGGTGCCGTCGCGGCGCCGATCGCCGGCGCCGGGCACATGCTGCTCACGGATGCCGAGGACGCCACCGTGGCGGCGCTGCTGGGCCATCTGGACGGGCTGGGCGGCCTGACGCGCGCCGCCTCCTGAGGGCGGCGCCTTGCAGGCGGTACTGCGCAGGATCCCGGCGTTCCCGGGTATCCTCGTCGGTCGTGATGCGTTCAATGGTCGTGAGCCTCAGCGTCGCCTCGGCGGCGCTGTTCCTGTTCCCCGCCGCCGCGCAGGCGGCCGTCTCCGAGATCGGCAAGTTCGATCCGGGGCTGGGCCTGAGCTGCCCGTCCTCGCCCGTGACGCACAAGTGCTTCGCTTTCGCGCACGCGACCGGGTACCAGGCGAAGGTCGGGACGAAGCGCGGGCTGATGGCGGTTCCGGCCAACGGCCGGATCGTCGCGTTCACGATCGCGCTGGGCAAGCCCGGCCCGAAGCAGACGTCGTTCTTCACCGATGACCCGGCCGGGAAGCTGTTCGGCGAGCCGGAACTCCAGCTCACGATCCTCGACCCCAAGCGCAAGCTGCGCTCGCGCGTCGCGGCCCAGTCCTCGGCGTTCCCCGTCCGCCGCTACTTCGGCCAGACGATCACCATCGCGCTGGGTCGCACCCTGCACGTGAAGAAGGGCCAGATCGTCGCGGTCACCACGAAGACCTGGGCGCCGATCTTCGCCATCGACCTGCCGACCGACACGTCGTGGCGGGCGAGCCGCGAGAAGGGCACCTGCAGCGACTTCGACCAGCAGGTCGCGCAGACCGACCCGCTCCAGCTCGCCCAGTACTACTGCCTGTACCGCGGTGTCCGCCTGGCCTACAGCGCGACGTTCGTGTCGGACCCGATCCCGAACCCGACCACGACGACGAAGACACCGGCCAGGACGAACACGTCGACCGGCACCACCGGGAAGACGGGCGCGACGACGTAGGAGGTCCCGCGGGCGCCGCGGGCGCCTCAGCAGGCGCCCGGGTTGTCCGTGCAGAACTGCTTGGTGGACCCGGCGTTGGCTGACGGGGCCACGACGCCGGCCGGCGCGGCGGCGCCGCCGCTGGACTGCGGCGTGACCGTGGTGCCGCCGGTGCCGTTGCCCGTCGCGGGCGTGGTCGTCGCCGGCGTCTGCGTGGGCGCTGCGGCACCGCCGCTCGGCGTCACGGCGGGGGTGGTCGCCCCCCCGGTCGTCGTCTGCGACGAGGGCACGGCCGTCGTGGTCTGATCCGTGGTCGTCCCGCCGGTGCTCCCGCTGGCCAGCGTGTCGGCGTCGGCGAGTGGCTGGGCCACGGGCGGGGCCGTCGGGACCTGATCGGTCGAGGTGGAGCCACCGCCGCAGGCCGTCAGGCCGAACGGCGCGATCAGGCAGCAGCAGGCGAGGAGAACGTTGCGCATGACGCTGGGAGCGTACTGCGGAAGGCGGGCGCTTCCGCCGATCGGGCTGCTCAGGCCGTGATCGGACCCATGCGACGCGCACAGGTCGGGCACTCGTTCAGGTCCTTCTGGGCGAGCTGGTCGCACCAGGGACAGAAGCGCAGGTTCACGACCGCCCAGGGGAGCGACGAGGCGGTCGGGCCGGTCGGGACGACCTGGCCGACGACCTCGAGGCGCTCGCCACTGGCCTTGTCGACGTAGATCTTCCCGGGCTCGGCCTCGAGCAGCAGCTCGTCGCCCGTCGAGGGCGCGCGGAGGCGGTAGAGGGGTCGCCGTGCCATGGGCGGCATCGTAGCGGCACGCACGGCGCGCCGCCGTGTCCCGCGCGGCCCCGCGAGCAGGCCGAAGATCCGCACTTCTGGATAGCATCGCGGCGGCATGCACTACGTCACGATCACCAGGATGTCCCGTGCCGGCGCTCTCGCCGGGCTCGCCGCCGCCGCGCTCGTCGTGTCGGGCTGCACGAACACCGGCAGCGAGCAGAGCGCCAACATCGTCGCGGGCAAGCAGCTCTTCGTCAAGAAGTGCGGTGCCTGCCACACGCTGCGGCGCGCCGGGACGAAGGGCAACGTCGGCCCCAACCTCGATTCGGCGTTCGTGAACGCCCGCGAGCAGCGCCAGGGCGACGATGCGATCCGCGGCGTCGTGCTCGGCCAGATCCTCTACCCGGGCCGTGGCGGCGTGATGCCGGCGAAGCTCGTCGACGGCGAGCAGGCCAACGACGTCGCGTCCTACATCTCGCACGTCGTTGCCAAGCCGGGCCAGGACACCGGCCTGCTGGCAACGGCCGTCAAGGCCGCGGGCAGCGGCAAGCCGATCGCCGCCGCGAACGGCGGGCTCAGCATCGCGGCCGACCCGGGCGGCCAGCTCGCGTACGCCTCGAAGCTCGCCACGGCGACGCCGGGCCCGATCGAGATCCAGATGCCCAACCAGTCCGGCGTGGATCACAACCTGGTCGTGGAGGGCAACGGCGTGAAGATCGCGACCCCGGTCATCAAGAAGGGCGTCGCCAAGGCCAAGGGCACCCTGAAGGCCGGGACCTACGCCTTTTACTGCGCTGTCCCCGGGCATCGCGCCGGCGGGATGGAAGGGAAGCTGACCGTCAAGTAGTGGCGGGGGCGCTGGTCGGAGGCCGCCTGTTGTGGCGGTTCCGCGTTCGCGTCCTGGTCGTCGGTGTTCCGGCTCGTCCTTCCCGGGGGCGAAATTCCGCGTTGCGGAATTCCGGATGTCCCCGGGAATGCCGTCCGGACGCCGTCGTCGGGGCGTCGGGGGCCTGACGGGCTCCCTCCGGCAGCGCCTGTGGGCGCCTGTGGGCGTCCCAGAGCGCTTCTGGCCCTCTCTCCTCCTTGGTTGCCTGCCGTTTGTAGGCCCGGGGCGCTCTGGGGCGCTGCGGGCGCTAGAGGATCGCGCGGGTGAGGAGGATGAGCGCGATGAGGACGATGAAGACGGCGACGCCGCGCAGGAGGAACCTGAACGCCTCCTCCTCGGAGCGGAACGGGTTCAGCATCGCCGCGGGGCCGCTCTACAGGACGTAGATCGTCGTGAAGACGACGACCCACATGAGGTCGACGAAGTGCCAGTAGATCCCGGGGATCTCCAGGCCGATGTGGTCGTCCTTGGTGACCTGCCCCTTGAAGATGCGGATGGCGGACATGAGCAGCAGGATCAGGCCGATGACGACGTGCGCGCCGTGCAGGCCGGTCAGGCCGAAGAAGACGGACGCCTGGGCGTTCGTCTCGGGCGTGAAGCCGAGGTGCAGGTACTCGTTGATCTGCACGAAGAGGAACGTGGCGCCGAGCAGGAACGTCGTGACGATGCCGACGCGCATGGCGAGATGGTTGCCGCGCTTGGCCGAGATGTCGGTCCAGTGCATCGTCAGCGACGAGGAGAGCAGGATCACGGCGTTCGTCGCGGCGACCGCCACGGGCAGGCCGCCGTTCGGCGGCCACTCGGCGTTGCCGGCGATGCGGATGAAGAAGTAGGCCGCGAAGAACGCGCCGAACAGCATCAGCTCCGAGATGATGAAGAGCAGGATGCCGAGCACCTTGGAGTCGATCCGCGAACTCTGGTTGGCGGGCGGCGGACCGTGATGGTGGTCGTCCTGGTGCGCGGTGGGCAGGTGGACGGAGGCAGCTTCCATGGTCGTTCCTGGTCCGGTTACGCGGGGGCGTTGTCGGCGCCGTCACGGGTGACGACGTGTTGGACGTTGCGGCCCGACGCCTTGCGGATCCGCTCGATGAGGTCGGCGCGCAGCCAGCCGGAGCGCGTCGCGGAGTAGGTCGAGATGACGACGTCGCGGGTCTCGGGGAAGAAGTCGAGGGCGTTCATCGTCGCCGTGTAGGGGTCGGGGTCGCCGACCATGCCGGCGGCCAGCAACCCCTGGGCGTGGGCGCGGTCGATGACCTGCGCCAGGCGCGCCTGGGAGCGCTTGACGGCGACGCTGTCCCCGCCGTCGCGCGGCACGACGAAGATGAACAGCCGCGGGTGCTTTCCGATCGGCATCGACGTCAGCTGCGGGAGCAGCGCCTCGCTGTTGGCCGTGCGGTTGGCCACGACGATCGTCTCGTCGAACGGGACGCCGTCCGACAACTCGCTGACGATGTGCTCCACGGGAACCTTCGTGGCGGCGGCGATCCGCCCGACGAAGTCACGGCGCAGCCACCCCGAGGTCGAGGCGGGAAAGGTCGAGACGATCACGAGGTCGGGCCGGTACTCGGCGATCGCGTCCATCGCGGCGACGTACGGATCGGGGTCGCCGACCTCGCCGATCGAGTCGATGCCCATCTCGCGCAGGACCCCGCGGCCGAGGTCGACGCGCACCTGCGCGGCCTCGTAGACGGCGTCGGCGTAGATGACGTTGCCGTGCGGCGGGTTCTTGCGCGGCACGCAGAGGATGACGCGCAGGGGACCCTTCGCGGCCTCCTCCTCGGCGCGCTTCATCAGCTGGGCGGAGCCCATCGTTTCGTTCGCGACGACCAGGATGGTGCGCATCGGGCTACTCCTGCTCCGGCTCGCGGGTGTCGCCGCCCTCGGCGGCGCCCGCCGGGACGGCGGCCGGAGCGTGGGCGGTCTCGGCGCTCTGGAAGATGCCGTGGACCGCGCCGGGGACGCCGTACTCGTACGGCCCGCCGACGACCGTCGGCACCGCGTCGAAGTTGAAGATCGGCGGCGGCGAGCTGACCTGCCACTCGAGCGTCAGCGCGCGCCACGGATTGGCGCCGGCCTTGGGGCCGCTGCGCGCGGAGACGATGACGTTGTAGAGGAAGATCAGCGTCGAGAGGCCCAGCGCGAAGGACGCCAGCGACTCGATGAGGTTCCACGTCGCGAACTCCTGCGCGTAGTCCGAGACGCGCCGTGGCATGCCCTGGACGCCGATCAGGTGCATCGGGGCGAAGGTCACGTTGAACGCGACCAGCGTGATCCAGAAGTGCAGCTTGCCCAGGCGCTCGTTGATCATCCGGCCCGTCATCTTCGGGAACCAGTAGTAGATGCCGGCGAAGATCGTGAACAGGGAGCCGCCGAACAGCACGTAGTGGATGTGAGCGACGATGAAGTACGTGTCGCTGACGTGGATGTCGAGCGGCACCATCGCGAGCATCACGCCCGAGATCCCGCCGAGCGTGAACATCGTCAGGAAGCCGAGCGCCCACAGCATCGGGGTGTCGAGATGCAGCACGCCGCGCCAGAGGGTCGCGAGCCAGGAGAAGATCTTGATGCCCGTCGGGATCGCGATGATCGCGGTCGTGATCATCATCGGGATGCGGATCCAGTCGGCCATGCCCGACACGAACATGTGGTGCGCCCAGACCGTGAAGCCGAGCGCGACGATCGCCAGCAACGAGAAGGCCATCATCCGGTAGCCGAAGATCGGCTTGCGGGACTTCGTCGCGAGGATCTCGCTGATGATGCCGAAGCCCGGCAGCATCATGATGTAGACCGCCGGGTGGGAGTAGAACCAGAAGACGTGCTGGTACATCAGCACGTCGCCGCCCTTGACCGGGTTGAAGAAGTTGAAGCCCAGCGCGCGGTCGAGCAGGACCATGAACTGCGAGGCGGCGACGAACGGCGTCGCGATGACGACCAGCAGCGAGGTCGAGAAGTTCGCCCACACCAGCAGCGGCATGCGGAAGAACGTCATGCCCGGGGCGCGCATGGTGATGATCGTCACCAGGAAGTTCAGCGCCGTCGCGATCGATGACGCGCCGGCGAACTGGACGCCGATGGTGAAGAACGCCTGGCCGATCGGCGCGTCCACCGAGAGCGGGGCGTACGCCGTCCAACCCGAGGCGAAGGCGCCGCCCGGGGCCAGGAACGACAGCATCATCATCACGCCGGCCGTCGGCAGCATCCAGAACGACAGCGCGTTGAGCCGCGGGAACGCCATGTCCGGCGCGCCGATCATCAGCGGCAGGACGTAGTTCGCGATGCCCGCGAACACTGGGATGATGAACAGGAAGATCAGGATCGACGCGTGGACCGAGAAGACGCCGTTGTAGGTCTGCCCGTCCATGAACTGCCGGCCCGGCTGGGCGAGCTCGGCGCGGATGAGCATCGCCATCAGGCCGCCGACGAACATGAAGAAGAACGAGACGCAGATGTACTGGATCCCGATGACCTTGTGGTCGGTGTTGACCTTGAAGTAGTCCTTCCAGCTCTTCGCGCCGTGGTCGCTGTGGTCGTCCACGACCGGATTGCCGGCGAACCACTTGAACCACGAGTCGAAGCAGCCGATGCCGACGAGGAAGAACAGCGGCGTGATCAGCAGCGCGATCTGCAGGACGGACTCGCCGCTGAGCGTCGGGGAGACGTCGAACGCCGCCCGCAGCCCGACGCTGAGGCCGTAGGCGACGGCGACGCCGAGGGCGATGAACAGGCCTGCCCGGTACCAGCCGGGGGCACGCAGCTGCGCAGCCATTACGAGTTCCTCCGGGTCATCCGCTCACGCTCTTCTTGATGTACGTCGCGAGGGCATCGAGTTCGGCCGGGCTGAGCGTCTGGCCGTAGTTCACCGGCATGATGCCCTTCCCGTAACCCGTCGCGATCTCCTTGTTCGGGTTGACGATCGACTCGCGGATCGCCGCGACGGGGTCGGACTTCAGCGCGGCGCCGAGGTTCGGGCCCGTGACCGCCTGCGTTCCCGCAGCCTTCAGCGTGTGACAGGCGCCGCACGCGATGGCACCCGTCGCCGGCTTGCCGGCGACGAACAACTGCTTGCCGTCGATCGCGCCCGTCGCGGCACCGGTCGTGGCGCCGCCGCCGGTGGCGACCGCGCCCGTGGCCTTCCCGGCGCCGTTCGCGGCGAGCCACGTGCGGTAGCGCTCGGGGCTCACGACGTTGACGTACTGGCGCATGAAGGCGTGGCCGAGGCCGCACAGCTCGGCGCAGACGACGTCGAAACGCCCGAGCTTGTTCGGGACCACCGAGTACTTCGTCGTGATCCCCGGGACGGCGTCGACCTTCAGCCGGAACGCCGGGACCCAGAAGTCGTGCAGCACGTCCTTGCTGCGGACGTGGAACTCGACCCGCTCGCCGATCGGCAGCACGAGGCGGTTCGAAGCGACGGGCTTGCCGGCCTCATCCTCGACCTGGAACGTCCAGGCGAACTGCTGGCCGGTCACGTCGACCACGCGCGTGCCCTTGGCCGGCGCCTCCTGGATGTCCAGGAGCAGCACGACCGCGTAGGCGCAGAGGGCGGCGATGATGACCGACGGGATCGTGGTCCAGACGACCTCGAGCCGCGTGTTGCCGTGGATCGGCGGGCCGTCGAGCTCCTCCTCGCCGGGGCGCATGCGCCAGCGGAACACGCTGAACCCGACGACCGTCACCACGGCGGCGAAGATCGGCACGGAGACGATCAGCAGCACGTCCCAGAACGTGTCGATCTTGTGCGCGATCGTCGATCCCTGCGTGGGGAACCAGTTGAGTGACAGGCCGATCGCGATGCCGACCACCGAGCCTGCCAGCACAATGCCGACGAGCTTCGCCCAGGTCCGACCGCTAACCGGCCCCCGCCGTGTCTCCGCGTCCATCGGGCGGGAACTTATCGGTTGTCGGGGACGAGCGGCAACGAGCCTGCGCCACCGATGGGGGACAGCGCCGGCGCGCGGCCTCAGGCAGCCCGTGCCGGCCGGCCCCCGAGCGCGCCGTCGCGGAGCGCCGACGGGGTCATCCCATGGTGGCGCCGGAACGCCTTGGCGAACTGCGCCGGCTGGCGGTAGCCGACCGCGGCGGCGGCCTCGCGGACGGGCGCGCGGTGCTCGCGCAGGAGCGTCGCGGCCCGGTCCATGCGGACGGCGGTGAGGTAGGAGCGGAACGTCGTGCGTCCGACCTCGGAGAAGCTGCGCTGCAACTGACGGCGCGAGGTCGCCACGCGGCCCGCCACCGCGTCGATCGTCAGGTCCTCGCCGTACTCGGCCTGGATGATCGCCGCGGCGTCCTCGAACAGGCTCGTACGCAGGTAGATCGTCGTCGCTCGCCGGGTCATGCGTCGCGCTCCGCGACGGAGCAGATGCGGCCGCGGCTCGGGGCCCGCGTCGTCATAGGTGGCAGTATGCCCGACCTGGCGCTAGATTGCACCAATCGTCACAACCGTCGTCGAGGGGAGCGAACGCCGCGATGCAGGTACAGGATGGAATGAGCCGGGTCGTGCTGGTCGTCGGTCCGGGACACACGCTGCGCGATGCCGCGCGCCTGATGGCCGAGCGCCGGGTCGGCGCCGCCGTCGTCCTGGATCCTGATACGCCGGGGCCGGGGATCATCACCGAACGCGACCTGGTCGACGGCATCGGCTCGGGCCAGGACCCCGATGCCGAGCTGGTCCGCGACCACATGTCCTCCGACATCGTGTACGCGGCGCCCGACTGGTCGCTCGAGGAGGCCGCCGTGACGATGGTGCAGCGCGGGTTCCGTCACCTGGTCGTCGTCGACGGCGCCGAGCTGGTCGGAGTCCTCTCGATGCGCGACGTGGTCCGCGTGTGGACCGACGACGGCGCGAGCTGCCCGCTGCCGGCCGCCGTGGAGCAGACCGCCGCGTAGGGCGCGCAGGTCGTCCTAGGAGTCGTGGTGCGCGGGGAGCGACCGGTGCTCATGCACCGAGTCGCGGATCCAGCGCACGATGAACGAGACCAGCAGGATCACCGCGGCGGCGACGACGAAGATCGACGTCGTCAGGCCGAGGAGCAGCAGCGTCAGCGCCGCCGCGACGAGCAGCGGCAGGAGGCTGGGCCCCGGCATGTGGAGTTCTTCGCCGGCGGGCGGCGTCGGGTCTCCGTTGGTGCTCATGCGACGTAGAGGGCGGCGGCGACGAAGGACAGGCCGAACATGATGAAGCCGACGGCCGTCGCGATGAGCGCGGTGCGGGTGTTCCTGCTCGAGAGGTTGCGGTCCATGGCGGGGGTGGGTGGGCTCGGTTTCAGAGGTGGACGTCGGCCACCATCGCGGCGAAGAGCACCGCGAGGTAGACCAGAGAGTAGAGATACAGGCGCAGCGCGGCGCGCCGGTCGGCGCGGCGTCGCAGCTGCACCGCGAGGCCGATCATGACGGCGTTCAGGACCAGCGAGACGGCGAGGTAGAGCCCGCCGAACCCGTGTGCCGAGAACGGCAGCTGCGAGACCATGTAGAGCAGCACCGAGTACAGGAGGATCTGCTTGCGCGTCTCGTCCTCGCCGCGCACGACCGGCAGCATCGGGATGCCGACCTTCGCGTACTCGTCCTTCATCAGCAGGCTCAGCGCCCAGAAATGGGGCGGGGTCCAGAAGAACACGATCGCGAACAGGTAGATCGCCAGGCCGGTGAGCTGCCCGTCCACGGCCGCCCAGCCGACGAGCGGGGGGATGGCGCCCGCGGCGCCGCCCCAGACGATGTTCTGCCACGTGCTGCGCTTGAGCAGCATCGTGTAGCCGACCGCATAGCCCAGGAAGCCCAGCAGCGACAGCCCGGCGGCGAGCGGGTTGACGAGCACGGCGAGCCAGACGACCGAGCTGACGCCGAGCGTCAGGCCGAAGGTCAGTGCGGCGCGGGGCGAGACGCGCCCGCTGGGGACGGGCCGGTTCGCGGTCCGCTCCATTCGCGCGTCGATGTCGCGGTCGTACCAGTGGTTGATCGCGCCCGATCCGCCGGCGGACAGGTATCCGCCGATGACCGTGACGAGCACCAGGCCGACGGACGGCGATCCGGCGATGAACATCGCGCACACCGTCGTGAACAGCAGCAGGCTCTGGACCTTCGGCTTCGTCAGGGCGACGTAGTCCGACACGACGCTGCGGGCCGACGCGAAGGCCGCCGCCTGGACCGTCGTGGCGCGCGAGGTGTCCATGGCCGGCTCAGGCCTCCGTCGATGCTGTGGCGGCGTCGCGGCTCTGGCGCTCGACCTGGCGGCGGATGTCCTTCATCGGCTCGACCGAGCGCACGCGCGGGATGACGTCGAAGTTGTTGAGCGGCGGCGGCGACGTGGTGAACCACTCGAGCGTGTTCGCCTTCCACGGGTCCGGGCCGGCGCTCGCGCCGCGCTTCAGGCTGCGGGCGACGTTGATGATCGTCAGCAGGATGCCGAGG
Organism: Solirubrobacteraceae bacterium; assembly: GCA_046594555.1. GTDB lineage: Bacteria > Actinomycetota > Thermoleophilia > Solirubrobacterales > Solirubrobacteraceae > F1-60-MAGs163. Next base: position 22,285 of record JBKJRO010000097.1, on the reverse strand, counting down.
GCGAGGATGAACGAGCCGATCGTCGAGATCAGGTTGTAGAGCTCGAGGTGGCCGACGTCCGGGTATTCGTAGACGCGGCGCGGCATGCCGCTGAGGCCGGCGGAGTGCTGGATCAGGAACGTCACCCAGAAGCCGACGAGGATGAGCCAGAAGCTGGCGCGGCCGAGTGGCTCGCTCAGCATCCGGCCCGTCATCTTCGGGAACCAGTAGTACAGGCCCGCCATCAGCGCGAGCACGGCGCCGCCGACGATCGTGTAGTGGAAGTGGGCGACCACGAAGTACGTGTCCTGGAGTTGCCAGTCGACGGGGAACGTCGCCAGGAAGATGCCGGTGATGCCGCCGCAGAGGAACGTCACCAGGAAGCCGGCGGCGAAGAGCATCGGCGTCGTGAACTCGATCGTCCCGTGCCAGAGCGTCGAGATCCAGTTGAAGATCTTGACGCCGGTCGGGATCGCCACGAGGTACGTGCCGAGCGAGAAGACCACCAGCAGGACGTACGGCATCGGCGTGGTGAACATGTGGTGCGCCCACACCAGCGTGCCGATGATCGCGATGCCGAGCGTGGCGGCGGCGATCGCCTTGTAGCCGAAGATCGGCTTGCGGGCGAAGACCGGGATGACCTCGGAGATGATCCCGAAGCCCGGCAGCACGAGGATGTAGACCTCGGGGTGGCCGAAGAACCAGAACAGGTGCTGCCAGAGCAGCGGCGACCCGCCGTTGGCCGGGTCGTAGAAGTGGGTGCCGAAGTGCCGGTCGGTCAGCAGCAGCGTGACCGCCGCGGCCACGACCGGGATCGAGACGATCAGCATGATCGACTGCGTCAGCATCGTCCATGCGAACAGCGGCATCCGCGCCCAGCCCATGCCGGGGGCCCGCATGTTCACGATCGTCACGAGCATGTTGACCGCGCCGACGAACGAGGCGATGCCGGTCAGGTGGACCAGGTAGATCCAGGCGTCGACGCCGCCGGTCGGCGAATAGGTCGCCTCGGAGAGGGGTGCGTAACACGTCCAGCCGCACTCGGGCGGGCTGAACAGCACCGAGCCGTAGAAGACGGCGCCGCCTGCGATGAAGAGCCAGAACGACAGCGCGTTGAGCCGCGGGAACGCGACGTCCCGGGCCCCGATCATCAACGGGATCATGTAGTTCGCGATGCCGGCGATCATCGGCATCAGGAACAGGAAGACCATCGTCGTCCCGTGCAGCGTGAACAGCGCGTTGTACGTCTGCGGGTCGAGCAGCGTGTTGTCGGCCTGCGCCAGCTGCACGCGCATCAGCATCGCCTCGACGCCGCCGATCACGAAGAACACCCAGGACGCGATCAGGTACATGATCCCGATCCGCTTGTGATCCGTCGTCGTGAGCCAGGAGGTCCAGCCCGTGCGCTCGCGCTCGACCTCGTGGGCGATGATCTGCGGGAGCGCGGCGGGTGGGGTCTGCGTGGTGGCCATGGCGTCGGTGGACTCGTTCCGTGGTGGGCGAGGGCTACTTGCCGTGGGTGCTGGCGTAGATGAACTTGACGAGCGCGTCGAGCTGCTTGGCGGTCAGGGTCTTGCCGTAGTTGGCGGGCATGATGCCCTTCACGAAACTGGCCGAGATCTTCGCGTTCGGGTTGCTGATCGAGGCCCGGATCTGGTCCGCGGACTGGGACGCGAGCACGGCGTCGAGGTTCGGGCCGACCTTGCCGGCGGCGCCCGCGGCCTTCAGCGTGTGGCAGCTGGCGCAGGACGGGGCGGAGGTCGCAGGGTTGCCGGCGACGAACAGCTGCTTGCCCTCGGCGAGCGGGTCGACCGCCGGTGTCGCGGCACCGGAGCGTGCGGCCGCGGTCTTCAGGCGCGAGGCCGCGTCGGCGTCCTGCTGGGCGCGCGTGGCCGCGGCGGCCTTGTTGGCGGCCAGGATCGCGGACTTCTGCTGGGCGTACCAGGCCTCGAAGTCGGCCAGCGGGAGCGCGCGGACCTGGGCGGTCATGTTCGCGTGGTTGCGCCCGCAGAGCTCGGCGCACTGGCCGGTGTAGAGGCCGGGCTTGCTGATCTTGAACCAGGTGTAGTTCGTCGAGCCGGGAATGGCGTCGAACTTGCCGCCGAGCTTGGGGATCCACCAGGAGTGCGCGACGTCCTGCGAGCGGATCGTCAGGGTGACCGTGGTGTCCGTCGGAACGACCATCTCCTGGTAGGCGAAGACGTTGTTCAAGTTGACCTTGTCGCCGTCGGGGTAGGTGTACCGCCACACGTACTGCTGGCCGTTGACCTCGATGTCGAGCGACGTGCCGCTGGGCGGGAGGATCCGCTCGGCCTTGGACGAGGCGACGAACGACCCCTGCAGCCCGCCGGCGCTGGAGTCCGGCGGGTTGCGGATGTCGCCGAGCTTGACGAACGTCACGACGGCGATCACGACGAGGATCAGCGCGGCGCCGATGGTCCAGGTGATCTCCAGGCGGGTGTTGCCGTGGATCTGGACGGCGACGGCGCCCTTGCGCGCCCGGAAGCGGCGCAGGGTGTAGAGCAGCAGTCCGCCGACGCCGACGAACATCACCAGGCCGATGCCGAAGATGATCAGGTACAGCTCACGGATCGCGTCGGCGTTCGGCGAGCCGCCGCCCTCCGGCGCGATGATGCCGGCCCACGCGCTCGTGGCCGGCACCAGAAGCGCGACCACGGTGATCAGGCCGAGCGCCAGGGCGCCGCGGGCATGGAGAGGACGGACGAGAGCTCGCAAGGCGGGTCGGATTCTATGCAGGAATCGGCGGACCGTGAGGGGCGCCCCCGGAGATCCCGCGCGAGCGGGGACGCTCGAGGGCGCTCTACCTGCCGGAGAACGCGGCCTCGCGCTTCTGCAGGAACGCCGTGACGCCCTCCACGAAGTCGCTCGTCCCGGCCATCTCCTGCTGGATCGCGGCCTCCAGTTCGAGCTGGTCGTCGAGGCGGCCGTAGGCCCACGCGTTCAGCTGGCGCTTGGTCCCCGCGTAGGACGCCGTCGGGCCGGCGGCGAGCTTGCCGACCACCGCGCCGAGCTGCGCGTCGAACTCCTCTGCGGCGATGACGCGGTTGAGGAGGCCCCACTCGGCGGCGCGCTCGGCCGGCAGGCGCTCGCCGAGCATCGCCAGCTCCGTCGCGCGCGCCAGCCCGATGCGCTCCGGGATGAACGCGGATGAGCCGCCGTCGGGCACGAGTCCGATGTTCACGAAGGCGAGCAGGAAGTAGGCCGCCGGCGTGGCGTAGATCAGGTCGGCGCTGAGCGCGAGGGACATCCCGACGCCGACGCACGGCCCGTGGACGGCGCTGACGACGGGCTTGGGGAGCCGGCGGAACCCGGTGATCACCGGGTGGTAGTGCTCGCGCAGGCTGCGCTGCACGTCGGGCAGGCCCGCAGGTGTGAGGAAGCCCGATCCCGTCGATCGCAGGTCGGCTCCCGAGCAGAAGGCCCGTCCGGCCCCGGTCAGCAGGACCGCACGGATGTCGTCGTCGTCGCGGACCGTCTCGTACGCGGCGAGCAGGTCGGCGCTCATCTGCGCGTCCCAGGCGTTCAGCGAGTCCGGGCGGTGGAGCTCGATCTTCGCCGCGGCGCCCGCGCGCCACAGGCGCACGGTCTCGAGGGTGCTCGTCAGCTCGAAGGCGGTCATGGCCGGATCCTATGCTTGGGCGATGGAGCGTCCGGTCATCGGCATCTGCGGCGCCGTCGAGCCCGCGCAGTGGGGCGTCTGGGATCAGACGGCGCTGCTGCTGCCGATCGAGTACATCGAGGCAGTCCAGCGCGCGGGCGGGCTGGCGCTCGTGATCCCGCCCGATCCGGCGTTCGCGGCGGGGCCGGCGGACGTGCTCGACCTGCTCGACGGCCTGCTGCTCGCCGGGGGTTCCGACGTCGATCCGGCCGCCTACGGCGCCGAGCGTGACGCGGCGACCACCCACACCGTGCCGGAGCGCGACGACGCGGAGATCGCGCTCGCGCGGCTGGCGATGGACCGGGACGTGCCGGTGCTCGGCATCTGCCGCGGCATGCAGCTGCTGAACGTCGCCCGCGGAGGGACGCTGCACCAGCACCTCCCCGACCTCGTGGGGCACGACGGGCACCGGCCGACGCCCGGCTCGTTCGACGCGTCCGAGCACGACGTGCACCTGGCGGGCGGGTCGCTGGCCGCCCGCGCTGCCGGCGAGCCCCTGCACCTGACCAAGCAGCACCACCACCAGGGCGTGGACGCCGTGGGGGAGGGGTTCACGGTCACCGGGCGGTCGGCGATCGACGACCTGCCCGAGGCGATCGAGCTTCCGGGGCGCCGCTTCGTGCTGGGAGTCCAGTGGCATCCCGAGGTGGACCCGGCCAGCGGCGTGATCGCCGAGTTCGTCCGCACCTGCGCGGCGGCGAAGGCCGAGCGGGGTCAGTCCAGCTCCTAGAGCAGCGGGGTCCGCAGCGGGCCCTGGACGAGGACCGCGCCGGCCAGCGCCGGGGACGGGCCGCGCCAGCTGAGCCGCAGTCCGACGCTGGCGGCGCCCTTGGGAACCGGGATCCGGAGCGTGGTGATCGCGCCCGGCGGGACGGGCACGATCCGCGCGCCGGTGTTGATCGTCTGCGGCGTGGAGCCGCCGCGGAACCGGACGATCAGCGTTCCCGGGGTGTCGAGGAAGAACTGCCCGGACATCGCCGGCGCGCACTGCGACCGGCGCTGCCGCGCACAGGGGATCAGCAGGATCGCGCGCAGGCGCGGCTTGCCCGGCGTCGTCGCGACCCGGCCGGCGTAGCGGCTGCCCCCGTCGCTGCTGGCGCGTACGACGGTCTGGTCATAGAACGTCAGACGGCCGTAGGGGTCGGCGAGCAGGAAACGCCGCGGCGCACGTCCGCATGTCGGGTCGAACTCGAGCGCCCCGCTGTCGGCGATCGCCCACGGGCAGACCAGGCCCTCGAGGCCCGCCTGCCCGCTCGCGGCGGGCGCGTACACCCGCTCGATGCGCCGGTTCATCAGCGAGGTGTCCAGCCACAGCGACGAGGGCGCCGTGACGATCAGGTTGGCGACCGGGCCGTCGACCGCATGATCGACCCACGCGAGGTCGCGCGGGTGCAGGCGGCGGTTGGCCGAGCCGCGGTCGAGCTGCCAGGCCCAGCCGGCCTGCGACTGGACCAGGAGGATGGCGCCCACGATCAGGGCGAAGCCGGTGACCGCGAGGTGTCGCCGCGCGGCCGGTTCCGTCCGGGCCATCACGGCGACGGCGGCGGCACCGGCGAGGAACGTCGTCAGGAGCAGGGCGGTCGGCGCCGATGCGCCGAGCAGGCCGTCGAAGCGCAGCCCGAGCGCGTAGATCCCGCGCTCCTCGACCGCGTTGCGGACCGGCGGGGCGACCAGGAGCAGCAGCAGGCCGAGCGCCAGCGTGACGACCGCGATGTCGCGCCACGCCGCAAGACGGCGGGCGGCGATCACCACCGTGGCGATCAGCAGGAGCGGCACCGCGTACTCGACGTAGCGCTCGACGTGCCAGGCGCCGAACGCCGAGATCATCCACGCGCTCTCGGCGATGAAGGCCAGCGCCGCGGGCCAGATGACGCAGAGCAGCGGCGCGAGGGCGTCGTCCGCCCATGCCGCCCGCCGGCATGACGCGGCGATGACGAGGACCACCGGCAGGACGGCCGTCATCGCGACGAGGCCGATCGCCTGGTGGCCGATCGCCGAGAGCAGCCGCTCGGGACTGGGACGGAACTCGGTCACCCCGGCGTACGCGCCGAGCACGCCCGGGTCGAGGAGGCCGAGGACCAGGCCGACGGCGGTGACGGCGGACAGGACGGCGAGCAGCGGGAGGTCCCGCGCGAGCCGCTCGCGCCCGGCCGGCCGGGCGATCGCCGCTCGCAGCAGGATCGCGGCGAGCAGGATCGGCACGAGCACGACGCACTGCAGCCGGGCCGCGCTGGCGACGACGCTCAACCCGAGCGCGAGCCAGCCCCAGCGCGACCCCGGGACGCGGACCGCCATCACCGTCGCCGCCAGCGCCGCGGTCGCCATCGGGAAGGCCAGGTTCTCCGTGAGCAGCAGCCCCGCGGTCGTCATCCACGTGCCGGCGAGCACCAGTGCCGCCGGGATCAGCGCGAGGCGCGCGCCGAGCAGTTCGCGTCCGAGGAGCCACGTCGGGACCATCGTCAGGCACAGCAGGACGGCGCCGATCGCCTTGGCGATGCCGTACGCCGTCGTCGTGGACGCGCCGAGCCACGCCGGGGCGATCATGTGGAGGTAGAGCGAGGAGCGCAGCCTGTAGGCGCCGCCCATGAGCGTCATGCCGTCGCCGTCGGCGATCGACCGGGCGACGCGGCCGTAGTTGTACTCGTCCTGCGACACGACCGGCAGCGCCTGCTTGTGGGCGAGGATGAGGTACGCGGCCAGGCCCAGGAGGTTCAGCCCGAGCGCGGCGCCGGCGCCGTCAAGCCGGCGCCGGCCTCCGCCGGCGGCGCCGGCGTCGCCCGGCGGGGTCGTCTCGGAGGCCACGGCGGGGCAGCCTACCGGCGGTGCGACGCGGCCGCGACATCAGGCGGCGGCGTGCAGGCGCATGCCCGCGCGGGCGCGGTGCAGCAGCGTCTTGGAGCCGGCCTCGCTGACGCCGAGGCGCCGGCCGATCGCCGCGTGCGGGACGCCCTCCAGTTCGTGCAGCACGAGCGCCGCGCGCTGACGGTCGGGAAGCGAGCGCAGGCCGACGATGAGGTCGCCGAGCGCCTCGCGGCGCGCCAGCGCCTGCTCGGGCTCGGCCGCGGAGTCCGCCGGGCAGAGCCGGGTCGCGTCGTCGAACGACGCCTGCGGGCGCGCCTGGCGCAGGCGGTCGAGCGCGCGGTTGCGCACGATCGTGTGGAGCCAGGCCGCGAGCGCGATCTCGCGCCCGTCGGCGAGCAGCGCCCGGTGCGCGCGCACGAAGGCGTCCTGGACGATGTCCTCGGCGTCGTGATGGCCCCCGACCATGCGGCGGGCGTGCGCCATCAGCCCCGGGGTGTGCTCGGCGACGATCGTCGCGAACGCGGCCTCGTCGCCGGACCGCACGCGGGCGACCAGGCGAGCGTCGCGGCGGCCGTCGATCGGCGTCAGCTGGGGGAGCATCCGGTTCATGGGTCCATCGTCGGGGCGCGCGGATGCCGTGGCCAGGCCCCCTGGGGGTGGACCGTCGCCACCTGACGGCGCGCGGCGGAAGTCGGTCGGCGTGGTGTGGGACGCTGGGCCGGCCCCGATGACCGACTCGCCACTCGCTCCCCACGCGTCCACCCCCGAGGAGCTCCGTGCCCGGCTCGCCGCGGAGCGCGCGGGCGATCCGTTCCTCGCCTATCGCGACGCCGACGGGCGGCAGGTCCTCGCCATGCTCGTGGCCGACCGCCTCAGCGTCGGGCGGGCGGCGGAGAACGCCGTCACGCTGGGCTGGGACGACGAGGTCTCCCGCCTCCATGCGGAGCTCGAGCGGATCGCGGGGGAGTGGACGATCAGCGACGACGGGCTCTCGCGCAACGGGACGTTCGTTGGCGGTCTGCGGATCGCGGGCCGCCACCGGCTGCGGGACGGCGACGTCGTTCAGATCGGCCGCACGCTGCTCGTCTTCCGCCGGCCCGGCGAGGACGCCGTGCCTGCCACCCGTGCCGGAGCCGGCGGTCCGCCCGACCTCACGCCCGCCCAGCGCGCGGTCCTGCTCGCGCTCGCCCGCCCGCTGCGCGACGATCCGCACGCCGGGCCGGCGACGAACCGCGAGATCGCCGACGCGCTGGTCCTCAGCCTCGACGCGGTCAAGTCGCACCTGCGCGAGCTGTTCCGGCGCTTCGAGGTCGACGGGCTGCCGCAGAATCACAAGCGGGCGCGGCTCGTCGCCGACGCCTTCGAGCGCGGCGCGATCAGCCCGGCGGAACTCTGATCCGCGTCACGCGGCTGTCCGCGAGGCTCGTCACCCAGACCTCGTCACCGTCGGCGGCGATCGCGAAGGGGTTGCGCGGAACCGGGATGGCGTCGCCGACGACGCGCCCGGTCTTCAGGTCGATGCGCGTGACCGTGTCGTCGAGCTGGTTGGCGACCCAGACGCCGCTGGTGCCCGCGGCGATGCCCTTGGGCTCACGGCCGACGGCGATGTCGCTCGCAGCACCGGAGTCCGCATCGATGCGGTGGACCGCGTTGGTGTCGTCGCTCGTGAGCCAGACGGCGCCGTCGCCGTAGGCGATCGCCGCCGCCTCCTTCGGGACGACGTACGTCGTTTGCGCACCATCGGCGACGCCGATGCGCAGGAGCTGCTGCTTGGCCCGCTCGAGCACCCAGACGCCGCCGCCCCCGGCGGCGATCGCCTGGATGCCGTAAGCGACGGCGAGTCGCGCGGCGATCGTGTGCTTGGCCGGGTTGAGCTTCAGCACCTGGGATCCGCCGCGCGCCCGGACGCCGACCCAGACGGACCGCCCGTCCGCGGCCAGCGAGACCGGCCGCCCGGGACCGGTCTCGATGACGGCCCCCGCGCGCTGCCCCGTGGCCGGGTCCAGCGTTACGACCGTGTGGTCGATCCCGTTGGCCACCCAGATCCGCCCGAAGGCGGCGATCACGCTGGTGACACCCGCCCCGGCGCGCGGTCGCTGGGGGCCGGGCGCGACGCCGGCGCGGTCGATCGCGGCGAGTTCGGCGGAGCGGTACCGCGCGACCCACGCCACGTCGCGCGTCAGGGCGATCGCGTTCGGGCGCTCGCCGACGCCGGTGCTGCGCGGGGCCGCGGTCGCCGCGGGCGGCGAGGCCGTATCGCCGCCGCCACGCAGGGCGGCGATGCCGGCGCCCGCCGCTGCGACGGCCGCGATCGCGGCCGCGATCAGCAACGACCGGCGCCGCAGCCCCGGCGGCCGGGCATCGCGCGGCGGGACGGCGGTCGGCGCGACGGGCGTGTCGCGTGGCGCCGGCGCCCCCGGGGTCGGCGGCGTCGCGGGCAGCGTCACGCCCTCGCCGGGCGCGGCCGTCGGCCCGTCAACGGGTGCGGCCGTCGGCCCGTCAACGGGTGCGGCCGGCCCGACCGCGACGGAGCGCTCCGCGGTGTCGGCCGGCACCTCGAGCCCGGCCGCCGCCAGGGCGGCGCGACCCAGGTCGCCGGCGGAGCGATGCCGGTCGGACGGGTCCTTCGCCAGCGCCCGCGCGATCACCGCGTCGAACGCGGTCGGAACGCCCGTCCCGAGCGCGCTGACCCGCGGGGGATCGGCACTCAGGTGCGCCCAGAGCACGGCCTCGTCCCCGTCGGCCGTGAACGGCCCGCGGCCGGTGAGCGCGAAGCACAGCAGGCAGCCCAGGGCGTAGACGTCCGATCGCGCGTCGACGCGCTCGCCACGGATCTGCTCGGGCGCGACGTAGCCGAGCGTGCCGACCCAGCCGCCGGCGCGCGTCGGGCCGCCCGAGGAGTCCAGGCGCTTGGTCAGCCCGAAGTCGGTGAGGTAGGCGTGATCCCCGTCGCCGAGCAGCACGTTCTCGGGCTTGACGTCGCGATGGACGAGGCCGCGCGCGTGCGCCGCGTCGAGGGCCGCGGCGACCTGCGCGACGATCCGTGCGGCACGCTGGGTGTCCAGCCGGCCGGCGGCCCGGACAAGGCGCCGCAGATCCGGGCCCTCGACGAACCGCATCGCGAGGTACAGCACGCCGTCGGCCTCACCCGCGGAGTAGATCGGGATGACGTTGGGGTGATCGATGGCCGCCGCGGCGCGGGACTCGCGGACGAAGCGGTCGCGGAACGTCTGGTCGCCCGCCAGCGACGGCGCGATCACCTTCAGCGCGACGGTGCGGTCCAGGTCGAGCTGGAGTGCCCGGTAGACGACGCCCATCCCGCCGCGCCCGGCGACCGCGACGATCCGGTGGCCGGCGAGCTGCGCTCCGGTTTCCAGGTCCGACACCAGGCGACCCTAGTAGAGGAGGTCGGTCATGCCGGACCGGTCCACCAGCCGTGCCGCGACGAGGGCCGGGGCCTGCGGCGGGGTGCCGCCGGTCCAGCTCGGCTGCAGCGCGAAGCCCGCCGCTCCGGCCGGGGCCTTCAGCCGGATCGTCGTGACGCGGGCGGCCGGGAGGGCGTAGGTCTGCTGCCCCGAGGCGAGCTGCTCGTCGCCGGCCCCGCCGCGCCAGACGAGCTCGAGCGTCGCGGGCCGGTCGAGCCAGAGCCGCCCGCCGAACCGCGGTGCCTCGCACGGGCGCCGGCGCGGGCCGACGGCGGGACTGCGGCCGTTCGCGCGAAGGTCCGGCAGCGGTGGTCCGCAGAGCGGGAACAGCTCGGCCCGCAGTCGCGGCGTGCCGGGGACCGCGACGATGCGCGCGACGGGCGGGCGGTCGAGTTCGACGCGCTGGTCGTGGAACGTGAACTTGGCGTAGTAGTCGTCGAGGTAGAACCGCCGCGGGGCGGCGCCGCACCCGCGGTCGAACGACAGCGTCCCGTCGGCGGCGGCGTGCCAGATGCACGCGCGGCCGCGGACCGCCCGGCCGCCGATCGGCGACTCGGGCACGAACGTCGGCCCGGCGTCGCGATTGAAGAACTCGCCGACCTCGAAGACCGACGCGTTCGCCGCGCCGATCAGCCGGGCCATGGGCGGGCGGCTCTCGTCGTCGGTCCAGGCGAGGTTCGCCGGGAACACGCCGCGCCAGCCGCGGGCGATGTCCGTCTTCCACGCCCAGGCCGGGCCCGACAGCACCGCGAGCACCGCCACGAGCGACCCGGCGAGGACCGCCGGGCGGTGGGATGGCTCCGTGCCGCCGCCGGGGCGCACGGCGAGGACGACGGCGGCGCCCGCCAGGATCGCCGCGAGGGCCAGGCTCGCGTGGCCGGAGAGGCCGAGCAGCGTGTCGCCGAGATGGGCGATCGCGTACGTCGCAAGCTCCTCCTCGGCCTCGCGCACGCCCGGTGCGAGCAGCAGCCCTCCGGCGACCACGACGGTGGCGACGGCCGCAGGCCGCCACGTGACGACCCGGCGCGCGAGGGCGACGACGGTGACGAGGAAGGTGAGCGGCAGCAGGTAGACGACGTAGCGCTCGATGTGCCACGAGGTGCCGTAGCCGGCGGCGGCGACGGCGCTCTCGAGGACGATCACGACGGTCGCGGGCCAGAGGACCGCGAGCAGCGGCCCGAGCGACGGATCGCGCCAGGCGACGCGCCGCGCCGAGACGGCCAGGACCACGATCGCCGGCACGATGCCGGCGGAGGTGACCAGCCCTGCGAGCTGATGCCCCGCGTCCACGGCGATGCGCGAGAGCGGTGAGCTGACGTTCAGGCCTGCGTACGAGCCGAGCGCGGCCGACTTCGCGAGCAGCGCCACCGCGAGCCCTGCGCCCGTCAGCCCGCCGGCGCCCGCGAGCAGCGTGCGCTGCCTGGTCAGCGTGGCCCGCCAGTGGGTGCCGTGTCGCGCGGCGTCGGTGAGCACGGCGAGGGCCAGGATCGGGACGAGCACGATCAGCTGGGCGCGGGCGGCGGCGGCGAGCAGGGCGAACGCGAGCGCCGCCCAGGCCCAGCGCGAGCCCGGCTCGCGCAGCGCGAGGACGGTTGCGACCAGCGCCCAGGTCGCCAGCGGATAGGCGAGGTTCTCGGTCAGGATCTCGCCGGCCACCACCAGCGAGGGTCCGGCGATGACCAGCGCCGCGGTGAGCAGCGCCAGGCGGGGGCCGACGCTGCGCCGCGCCAGCAGCCACGCCGGGATGACCACCGAGCAGACAAGCGCCGCCCCGAGGATCTTGGCGATCGCATACCCCGACACCGTCGAGCCGAGGATCCACGACGGCGCGATCGCGACCATGTAGAGCACCGAGCGCAGCGCCACCGGCTCGCCGCGCCAGCTGATGCCGTCGCCGTGGGCGATCGACTGCGCGATCTGGCCGTACGTGTACTCGTCGGGCGAGACCATGGGCACCGGCAGCCGGTGGCCGAGGACCGCGTACACCACGACGGCGAGGACGTAGAGCACCGCGATCTCCACGCGGTCGCGCCGGCCGGAGGGTGCGTCGTCGGGAGTCTCGGGGCCGTCCATGCCGGTCGCCAGCCTAGAGACCGGGGGTGAGGAATCCCTCGTCGCGCAGCCACGCTGCGGTGCTCCGCATGCCTGCGGCGAGGTCGACCCGGGGCTCCCAGCCCAGGAGCTCGCGAGCCCGGAAGTTCGGGTACGCGGCCCGGCGCGAGACGTAGCGCAGCGCCTCGCGGGAGACCTCGGGATCGCGTCCGCGCACGCGGGCGGCGAGTTCCATCGCCCCGGCCGCCGCGCGCAGCAGGGGCTCGGGCACACGGCGCACGCCGTCCTGCCCCAGCATGCGCGCGTAGTGGCCGAAGAACTCGGCGGCCGTCACGGCGACGCCGTCCCACGCCGTCACGGCCTCGCCGGCGGCGTCCGGGTGGACGAGGGCGAGGACGAGGCAGGCGACGAGGTCGTCGACGTACACCGGCGTGATCAGCCCGTCCCCGCGGCCGGGGAGGGCGAACGTCCCGGCGGCCAGGGCGCGGACGGGACGGATCGTCCACGGATCCGACCGCGGGCCGTAGACGTCGCCCGGCCGGACCACGGCCGCGCCACGTCGCAGCGCGAGCAGGTGCGAGGCCGTCTTCGTGTCGACGTACGCCGCGCCGCAGACGCGCGGCGGGCTGTCCTCCGGGATGTCCCGCTTGAACTCGTAGCCCCAGGTCGCCACGGACGACAGGTGGACGACACGCCGGGCGCCGGCGACGTGCGCGGCGTCGAGCACGTTGCGGGTCCCGACGACGTTCACGGCGATCTGCGCGTCCATCCCGGCGCGGTCGCCGAGCAGCGCCGCCGTGTGGATCACGCCGGAGCAGCCGGCGAACGCCGCATCGAGCGTGGCGGGCCGGGTGGTGTCGCCGAGCGCGAACGCGGCACCGCTCGCACTGACGCGTGCGGCCGCGGAGGCGTCGCGATCCAGGCCGACGACGTCGGCGCCATCGGCCACGAGCCGGTGGCAGAGCGCCAGCCCGATGAAGCCGCCGGCGCCGGTCACCGCGACGCGCTCGCCGGAGAGGTCGTGACGCGTCATCAGTAGAGCAACTCGACGCTCGTGTCGCCGCTGACGATGCGGGCGCCGACGAGGGCCGGCACGGCGGGCGGCACCCCGATCCAGCCGACAGGGACCTTGATCCCGATCGGACCGAACGCCGAGGCTGTCGCGACGGGCAGCCGCACCGTGGTGGTGACACCGGGCGGAATCGATCGCACACGGCCGAGCACACCGATCCGCTCTGCCGTGGTGCCGCCTCGGAAACGCAGTTCCAGCACCCCTGGGCGGTCCAGCCAGAACTGCCCGGTGATGACGTTCGAGGGGCAGGTCAGCGGGCTGCGGACCACGCGGCCCTCGCCGTTCACGGCCCGCATGATGGGACGTGGCCTGCACAGGACGTTGAGCAGCCCGAGCAGCCGCGGCGGCGCGGCCAGGGGCACCGTCACGACCCGCGCGAGGCCGGGGTGCTCGACCTGCACCGTCTGGTCGTGGAGCGTGAAGCGGGCGAGCGGGTCCTCGAGGTAGAACCGGTGCGGCGACGGCGCGCAGCCGCCGGTGATCTGCAGCGTGCCCGTCGGCGTGGCCGCCCAGCGGCAGATGCGGCCGTAGAACAGACGCCCGCCCACCGACGCGTTCGGCAGCAGCTGAGACCGGATCGAGCGGTTGAACAGCTTGGTCGTGTCGCTGGTCAGCGTGTTGCTCGTTCCGACGAGGATCGCCGCCGGGGCCGTGCCGGCGTGGTCGACCCACTGCAGATCGGACGGGTAGGGCCGGCTGAAGGCCTCGGCCGCGCGCGCGCGGAACCGCCATGCCTGCTCGTCCTGGACGACCAGCGCGAGGAATGCGAGGCCGAGGACCACCGCGCCCGCCCGTTGCGGGCGCAGACGCACGACGACCGCCATGACCGCGCCTGCGACGAGCGTCCACACGAACGGTCCCGCGGTCGCCGAGACCCCGAGGATCTCGTGGACGCGACGGCCGATCGCGAACTGCGCCGGCTCCTCGAACGCGTTGCGGACGGGCGGGGCGAACGCCAGGGCGGTGGCGGTGACGGCCGTCCAGATGCAGAGCGCGCGCCACGTGAGCATTGAGCGCGCGAGACCAGCGACGAACGCGACCGCGACGAGCGGCGCGATGTACATCTCGTAGCGCTGGATGTGCCAGGACAGTCCCTCGAACCGCGCGACAGCCCACGCCGACTGCGTCACGAACATCGCCGTTGCCGCGCACAGCACCACGAGGACGGGCCCGAGCTGGTCATCGCGCCACGCCCGCCGGTTGGCATGCATCGCCGCGACCGCGACGAGCGGGATGACGCCGAGCATCAGGACGAACCCCACCGATTGCCAGGCGAGGGCGTTGACCAGGCCGTGGGCGTCCGGCGCGGACGCAAGATCGCCGTAGGCGCCGAGGGTTCCCGCGCGCCAGGCAGCGACGGCGATCAGGCCCGTGGCCGACGCGCCGCCGGTCACCAGCAGCAGGAACCGATGCTCGGTCAACCGCGCGCGCCAGCCGCTGCGGGCGCGGGCGACGTCGATCAGCAGCGCGACGGCGATCAGCGGCACGAGCGCGGCCAACTGCAGGCGGGCGGCGGCGGCGAGCACAGCGAACATGACGGCGTACCAGCCCGAGCGTGACCGCGGGCGCGCGATCGCGCTGACCGTGCAGGTCAGCGCGGCCGTGGCCAGCGGGTAGGCCGCGTTCTCGAGCAGCAGCGCGGATGTCACGACCATCCAGGTCCCGCCGACCGTCAGCGCGGCGGCGGCGAGCGCCCAGCGGTCCGACGTGAGTCGCCGGGTGAGCAGCCAGACCGGTATGGCTGCGGCCGACGCGCAGATCGCCCCGATCGCCTTGCTGACCGCGTAGGCGGTCTCGGTCGAGGTGAAGGACCACGCCGGTGCGATCACGTAGACGTAGAGCGCCGCGGGGAGGTTCGGGTGCTGCCCCAGCAGCGTGCGGCCGTCGCCGTCGGCGATCGATCTGGCGAGGCCGCCGTAGGTGAACTCGTCCGGCGCGATGATCGGCGTCGTGATCGAGCGGCCCAGCAGGATGTAGGCCGCGCAGCTCGCGGCGAACAGCACCGCGATCGGGACGATGGATGGCCGGCCTTCGCGCTCCTCGAGCGCGCGTGCCTGTGAATTGCCGGGACGCCGTTCCATCGGGGCGGGCACGCTACCCCGTGAGGGCGGGAGCCACAACCGCGACAGCCTGTGCCACGGGTATCCTCCCGCCCGCCTTGCATCCGTCCAGAGCCCTCCGTCGGACCGCGTGGGCGCTCGTCGTCGCCGGTGTCGCTGCGCCGGTCCTGCGCCGGCGCGTGCGGCTCCCGAGGCCCGTCGTTGCGGCCGCGGCGTGGAGCGCGCCCGTGGCGCTGTGCGTCGTCGTCCCGCGCAGTCGCTCCCGCGACGCCGCGACGTGCGTCCTGCAGATGTGGGCGTACCTCGCCATGTACGAGATGCCGGCCGACGATCAGGAGGCCCTCGAGGCGCGCGTCCGGATCGACTACCCGGTGCGGGCCGATCGGCTGATCGGGTTCGGCGAACTGGTCGGCGTCCGGCTGCAGCGGCGGTTCGCCGACCCGCCGAACATCCGCGGGCCCGAGCGCGTGCTCGTGTGGGCGCACTGGATCTGGTTCACGGTGCCGCACGGCACCGCGATCTACGTCTTCACGCGCGATCGCGCCCGGTTCCCGCGTGCAGCGGCGATGATCTACGCGACGTTCGACGTCGGCGTCCTGTTCTACTGGCTGATCCCGACGGCGCCGCCCTGGTACGCGGCCGAGCACGGGCGGTTCGGCCCCGGTCAGCCGCCGCTGCGGCGGCTGATGCTCGACTACGGCGAGCAGTTCTGGCGCGACCGCTGGGAGCGCCTTTACGATGGGCTGGCAGGGAACCCACTCGCCGCCATGCCCTCGCTGCACTTCGCCACCTCGGTGACCGCCGCGCACGTTCTCGCCGACGCGGGGCCGGTCGAGGGCGCCGTCGGCTGGGCGTACGCCGGCACGCTCGGGTTCGCGCTGGTCTACCTGGGGGAGCACTACGTCGTCGACCTGCTCGCCGGGCTGGCGCTCGCCGAGGGCGTCCGGGCCGCGGAGCCGCTCGCGGCCCCGGTCCTGCGCCGGATCTCCGGCGGCATCCAGGCGCTCGAGCGTCGCGCCCGGGGCACGGCGTGAGCGCGGCGCCGCCCGAGGCGGCGAGCGGCGAGCGCGATATCGCGGCCGCGGAGGAGATGCCGCGCGCACGGGTGACGCGCCGCGAGGCCTACCTGCTCCTCGCATTCGTCGTCATCGCGGTCGCGTTCCTCTATTTCGGGCTCCCGCGGCTGACCGGCCTCGAGGACACGTGGCACCGCATCCGCGAGGGCGACCCGGTCTGGCTGCTCGCCTGCGTGCTGTTCGAGCTCGTCTCGTTCGGGGGCTACATCTGGCTGTTCCGCGGCGTGTTCGTCCGTGGCAGCGAGCGCATCGACTGGCGCTCGAGCTACAAGATCACGATGGCGGGCCTCGCGGCGACGCGGCTGTTCGCGGCGGCCGGCGCGGGCGGGGCCGCGCTGACGGCATGGGCGCTGCGCCGGTCGGGCATGTCCCCGCGCGTCGTCGCCGTCCGGATGGTCGCGCAGTACGTGATCCTCTACGGCGTCTACATGGGCAGCCTGGTCGTCGGCGGCGTCGCGCTGTACGCGGACGTCGTCCCGGGTGGCTCCGAGTTCGCCCTGACGCTGCTCCCCGCGATGATCGGCGCGACGGTGATCATCATCGTGCTGGCGTTCACGCTGGTCCCGACGCAGATCGACGCCCGCCTGCGCCGGTGGGCGGCGGCCGGCGGCGGCGGGCGCTGGGGCCGGCTCCTGGCGCAGATCGCGAAGGCGCCGGCCGCTGTGTCGACGGGCGTCCGCGAGGCGCTGAAGATCGCCCGCGAGCGCGACGGCGCGCTGTTCGGCGCGGTCATCTGGTGGTACCTCGACATCCTCACGCTGTGGGCGGCGTTCCACGCGTTCGGCGAGCCGCCGCCGTTCGTCGCGCTCGTGATGGCCTACTTCGTCGGGATGCTCGCGAACCTGCTGCCGCTCCCGGGTGGGATCGGCGGCGTGGACGGTGGCATGATCGGCGCGCTGATCGCGTTCGGCGTCGAGGACGGCCTGGCGGTCGTCGCCGTGCTGACCTACCGTGCGTTCGCGTTCTGGCTGCCGACGATCCCCGGCTTCATCGCGTACATCCATCTGCGCCGGACGGTGCAACGCTGGCGCGACGACGAGGACGGAACCGGCGACGCGCCGACGGCTACTATACAAAATGAAGTAACGAAACCCGGAGACGAGGACGAGACATGGGCGACATCGAGAACGTGATCATCGTGGGCAGCGGGCCCGCCGGCTACACGGCGGCGCTCTACACCTCGCGCGCCAATCTCGAGCCGCTCGTGATCGAGGGCTTCCTCTGGGGCGGGCTGCTCCAGCAGACGACCGAGGTCGAGAACTACCCAGGTTTCCGCGACGGGATCCAGGGCCCCGAGCTGATGCAGACGATGCGCGATCAGGCCGAGCGCTTCGGCTCGCGGTTCATCACCGACCTCGCGACGCGGGTCGAGCTCGCGAGCGAGCCGGGCGGCGTCCACCGCGTGTGGGTCGGCGACGCGGAGCACCGCGCCCGGACCGTGATCCTGGCGATGGGGGCCGAGCACAAGAAGCTGGGCGTCCCGGGCGAGGAGGAGCTCAGCGGCATCGGCGTCTCGTACTGCGCGACGTGCGACGCCGCGTTCTTCGCCGATCGCGAGACGATCATCGTCGGCGGCGGCGACTCGGCGATGGAGGAGGCGATCTTCCTCGCGAAGTTCTCCTCCAAGGTGACTGTCGTCAATCGCCGCAGCGAGTTCCGCGCATCGAAGATCATGCTCGACCGTGCCCGCGCGGTCCCGAACATCGAATGGCTCACGCCGTACGTCGTCGACGCGTTCGAGGACGGCACCGGGCCCTTCGAGCGGGTGGCGCGGCTGCGCAACCCGGAGACCGGGGAGGAGCGCTCGCTCGACGTCGCGGGCGTGTTCATCGCGGTCGGCCACGAGCCGCAGTCACAGATCGTCGCCGGTCAGGTGACGACCGATGCCGAGGAGTACGTGGTGGTCGAGGGCCGCTCGACGCGGACGGGGATCCCGGGCGTGTTCGCCGCGGGCGATCTGGTCGACCACGCGTACCGCCAGGCGATCACGGCCGCCGGGTCCGGCTGCCAGGCCGCGCTCGACGCCGAGTGGTACCTGCGCGACACGCCGCCGGTCCCGGCCGCCGGCGTCGCCGGCGCGGCCTGACCGCGCGTTCGGCGTTGACGCTGGGTCCGCGGGCGCGTACAGTCGCCGGGCGCGAGAGGAAGGACAACCATGGCGCGACGTGCCAACACGGCAGATCAGGGACGAGCAGGAAGCGACATGGCGGTCGCAGCGTTCGCGGAGCGCGTGCGCGAGGTGCGCCACGCCGTCGAACGGCTCTTTCACGCGCCGACGCTCGACGATCTGCTCGACGCCTCGCCGCGCGAAGCCTGCATCGCCTGCCGCGCCGACCGCGCTGCCATCGTCACGCTGAGTGACGGCTCACTCGGCGTCACCTCGACGACCGACGAGCACGACGCGCGCCGCATCCAGGACGTCCTGCGCGTCGCCCGCCTCGCCTGGCCGGGGTCCGCCGACCGCGGGCCGGTCAACGCCGCGGCCTCGCTGATCGATGGTGCGCTCTGCGCGCCGCTCGTCCATCGCGGCCGGGTCGCGGGCATGCTCGTCGTCGAGCGGCGGGCCGACGCCCCGGGGTTCGACGCCGTCGACGTCGAGGTCGCCGCCGCATTCGCCGGCGGGATCGCGTGGTCGATCGCCAACACCGACGTCCTGCCGCCGGCAGGCGACGCCGTCGCCGACCCCGAACTCGAGACGCTCACGGCTCGCGAGCGCGAGGTCTTCGCGCTGCTCGCCGCGGGTGCCAGCAACAACGCGATCGCCAAGTCCCTGGTGATCTCCGAGGCGACCGTCAAGTCGCACGTGCGCCGGGTCCTGCAGAAGCTCAGCGTCACCAACCGCACCGAAGCCGCGGCGCGATTCCACGCGATCAGCGGCGCCATCGCCGGTGCGGTCGGGTTCGCGACCCGCCGCTGACCGCCGGTCGCCGCTACCGCTTCTTCTTCGTCGTCCGCTTCTTGACCGGCGCGGCCTTGGTCTTGCTGATCGCCAGCGTGTATGCCAGGCGCGGGGCGATCAGGACCTTGCTCACCTGCTGGTCGTTCGACGCCGCGAGGTCGGGCGCCGCGACCGCGATGTAGAAGGTCCCGGTCTTCTTCGCCCGGAAGGTCGTCCGCGGGTTCGGCGAGAAGCCGCCGCTGTCGTTCAGGAAGCCGTGCGCCGAGCCGCGCCCGATGTCGAACGAGCCGGTCGACGGGCTCCAGCCGGTGACTTCGATGATGGCGTTCGTCGTCCTCGTCCGCGCGGTGGCGGTCACGGTCTCGCCCTTCTTCAGCGAGATCGGCACGACGTCCTGCGGGTCCTTGCCGGGCGCGAGCGCGCCGGTGACCGTCACCCTGCGACCCGACCGCAGGTAGGTCGGGTGCGTCTTGGGGTCCCGCTTGAGCCAGAAGACGTCGTCGTCGATCTCGCGCGGTTCGCTGGCGGTGGCCGTCGCGGCGCTGCCGGCGGCGACGTCGAGCATGCCGAAACCGGTCGTGTCGTCGCGGCCCGTGTCGCCGACGGCAAACGGCGTCGAGGACAGCCGCCGCGCGAGATCGAACGCCTGCGAGGTCGTGATGCTGGGATGCGCCGCGCGGATGAGCGCCACGCCCCCGGCGACGGCCGGCGCCGAGAACGAGGTCCCATCCGCCGAGCCGTAGCCGCTGAGGCAGACGCCCGGGGGTGCGGGCAGGGTGAGGCCGGATCCCGGAGCGACGAGGTCGAGCCACGGGCCGAAGTTCGCGAACGAGTCCTTGGTCCCGCCGATGGACGCGGAGCCGACGGTCAGGACGTGGGCGAGGGCGCCCGGAATCACCGCGTCGCCGCGGTTCTCGTTGCCGATCGCGCCGACCGTGATGACGCCGCGGTTGAACGCGGCCGCGATCGCCTGCGCGAGCACGCGCTGCTCGGCGTCCTTGGTGTCCTGGACGAACGCCGACGACGAGATGTTGATGACGCCGGCACCGCGGTTGGCTGCCTCCGCGATGCCCTTGACGACCCAGTCCACGGTCGTGCTGCCGGCGCTGTTGTAGATCGTGATCGGGATGATCTGGCTCTTCGGCGAGACGCCGCCGACCAGGCCGTCCGCGGCGTTGCCTGCCGCCGCGGCCGCGACCTCCGTGCCGTGGCCGTCGTTGTCGGAGGTCTCGTCGTTGTTGGCAGCGGTGTTGAACCCGGACCGCACCCGCAGGCTCAGCTCGGGCACGTTGATGTCGACGCCCGTGTCGAGGATCGCGATCGGGTCAGTGGCCACCGGGTTGTCGAGCGCCTTGACCGCCGCCGGGAGCGTCAGGTCCTGGGTCGCCGGGACCTCCGAGCACGTCGAGAACAGCCCCGTCGAGTGCAGTACGTCGTTGGGCTGCGCGGCGAAGACCCCGGGCGCCTGCTCGAGCCGTGCCGCGTAGGCGTGGGCCGTCAGGCCGCCCGGGACGCGCAGCTTGTACATCCGCAGCCCCGCGTCGAGCTGGGCCTCGAACCGCGCGCCGGCCGGGAGCGCCGCGGCACTCGCCGCGGTCGCGACCACCTCGCGAGGCCCGCCGGTTGCTCCGGCGGGTGCCGCGGCGACGGCGGCGACCGTCGCGGCGACGCTTGCCGCCGCGACCCGCATGAGCCGCCCGCTAGTCAAGGATGTTGACCTTCACGATGACCTGCGTGCTGATCAGGATCGGCAGCGGCACGATGAAGATGTCGTTCTGGCACGGCTGCGTCGGCAGGCCGCGCTGCAGGCACGCGTAGACGACGATGATCTCCTTCGAGGAGTTCAGCTGCAGCGCCGCGAGCTTCTTCACGCCGAGCTTGCCGGAGAAGAAGAACCGGTGGTCGTACTCGGCGTAGCCGGTCGAGATGTAGCGCTGGGTGCAGCCCGTCTCGCCGTTGCGCAACTCGAGCGGCATCCGGATTCGCAGCTGCGTCAGCGCCGTGACGGTGCCGTTGCGCAGGAAGGTCGAGAAGTTGTCGGCCTTCGAGTTGCTCGTGTTGCCGAGCAGCTTCACCGTGAACGGCGAACCAGTCCGGACCGTCGCCGTCGGCGTGCCGCCGCACTCGTCGTCGATGAAGACGTTGGTCTGCGCGACGCTGAGGTTGGCCGTCGTCAGGTTGATCTTGTAGTCGCTGTTGAGCACGAACTTGCCCGGGATGAATCCGCCGAGCGTGCCCTGGACGACGGCCTGGCGCTGGAACTGGTCGAAGTCGAGCAGCGCGTAACTGCCGGGCAGGATGTCGATCTTCACCTTCGTGCCGAACAGTTCGGGATCCGGCAGGGAGGCGCAGTCGCCGAAGCGGTAGACCCTGAGCCGCCGCTTGGCCGTGACGATCCGCCCGTTCTTGACGACCTTCGTCTTGACGAGGCGAACGTCGAAGATCGGCCGGTAGGTGCCGCGCAGCTTGCGCGCCTGGACGCAGGCGCCCGAGGCGCACGGGCGCTTGACCGACACCCGGACCCTGACGATGACGCGCTTGAAGCCGCCGCCCTTCTTGCGCACGAACTTGTACTTGTAGGTCAGGACCTTGAGCGTCACGAGCCGGTAGCTCTTGCCGCGCTTGGCGACGATCTGCGCGACGCACGTGCCCGAGGTCACCTGGGCGAGGTTCGCCCGGGCCCTGGACTCGTTGCGCGAAGCCTGGTTGGCCGCATCGGTCGCGGCCTGGGCGAGCGACGGACCCGGCAGCGTGGCGAACTTCGCCATGGCGCGCATCGAGGCCATGTCCGCCTGCTGCGGGGTGACGGTGGGGGCGGCGAGCGCCGGGGCGGACGCCAGGAGCGCGGTCGCGGTGGCGCAGATCAGTGCTGCGCGTAGGACCGGGCGGCTCCGCGGCGATGGAGTGGGACGCATCCGTGTCGTCTCCGTTCTCAAGGTCAGTGGTGGGTCTGTCGGGGTACGGGGCCGCAAAAAGAGGCGAGCCCCGAGCCACATTGTGACTCGGGGCTCGCTGTCCTGCGTCAGTTCAATGAAGAACTGAGTACTGGGTGCTTGGACTAGCCCTGGTTCTTGCCGATCAGAATGTCAGCAGCAACATTCTGGACGTCAAGCAGAGCAGCGACCGACACGCGCGAACCATCAGCGTTCGTCGTGTAGCCGCCGCCCGGACCTGCCGTCAGCGTCGTCAGGTTCTGAGCGCCCAGACCGGCCGTACGAACGACCTCGGTCGGGGTGTCCTT
>JBKJRO010000092.1:0-33720 GCA_046594555.1 Solirubrobacteraceae bacterium | reverse complement strand
CCGAGCAGGTCCTCGCCCGGGATCCCCAGGCGCCGGTCCACGTTGACGCCCATCGCATAGAACACGACCTCGTAGCGCGCCACGAGGTCCTCGCGGCTGATGTCGCGGCCCAGCTCGACCCCGCCGAGGAAGCGGAAGCCCTCGCGCGCGGCGGTCTTGTCGAAGACGCGCGTGACGGTCTTGATCTTCGGATGGTCCGGCGCGACGCCCGCGCGCACCAGGCCGTACGGCGTCGGCAGCGCGTCGTAGAGGTCGACGGCAAAACCCTGGTCGAGCAGCATGCCGCTCGCGTAGAAGCCGGACGGTCCCGCCCCGACGACGGCGGCCCGCGGTGTCGTGCTGTCGGACATGGCTCGGAAGGTAGCCTCCCGCGCCTCATGGACCGCACGATCTTCGACGCCGACCACCGCGACTACCGCGAGTCCGTCCAGCGGTTCGTCGCCGCCGAGATGGTCCCCCACACCGACGACTGGGAGCGCGAGGGCATCGTCCCGCGCGGCCTGTTCGCCAAGGCCGCCGAGAAGGGCATGCTCGCGATGGCGGTCGATGAGGACTTCGGCGGCTCGGGCGTCGACGACTTCCGCTTCAACCAGATCCTCGTCGAGGAGTTCGCGTATGCGGGCGTCGGCGCGGCCGGCCTGGGCATCTCGCTCCACAACGACATCTGCCTGCCGTACTTCCTGGAGTACTGCACGCCCGAGCAGCGGGGCCGCTGGCTCCCAGGCGTCGCCGACGGCTCGCTGATCACCGCGATCGCGATGACCGAGCCGGGCATCGGGTCCGACCTCGCGTCGATGACGACGAGCGCGATCCTCGACGGCGACCACTACGTCGTCAACGGCAGCAAGACGTTCATCACGAACGGCATCAACGCCGACCTCATCATCACCGCCGTCAAGACCGATCCCAGCCAGCGGCACAAGGGTATGTCGCTGCTGGTGATCGAGGCCGGCATGGAGGGGTTCGAGCGCGGGCGCAACCTCGACAAGATCGGCATGCACTCGCAGGACACCGCCGAGCTGTTCTTCAACGACGTGCGGGTGCCGGTGGGCAACCGGTTCGGCGACGAGGGCCTGGGGTTCACCTACCTCGTCAGCAACCTGCCGCAGGAGCGCCTGTCGATCGCCGTCGCCGGCGTCGCCGCCGCGCAGGCCGCGCTGACCTGGACGCTGGAGTACGTCAAGGAGCGCCAGGCGTTCGGCCAGTCGATCGGCAGCTTCCAGGCCTCGCGGTTCGCGCTGGCCGAGATGCAGACCGAGATCCAGATGGCGACGCAGTGGGTCGATCAGGCCGTCCTCGCACTCAACGCCGGCACGCTGACCGCCGAGGACGCGGCCGCGGCCAAGTGGTGGTGCACCGAGCTGCAGGGCCGCGTCGTTGACCGCTGCGTCCAGCTGCACGGCGGCTACGGCTACATGCTCGAATACCCGATCGCCCGCGCGTACGCCGATGCGCGGATCACGAGGATTTACGGTGGGACGACGGAGATCATGAAGGAGATCGTGGGGCGGTCGCTGGGGGTGTAGCTGTTTGTGGCGGGACGTGGCTCTGGTCGTGGCGGTCGTAACGCTCGGCGTCCGGCCAGGACAGCCAGCCCATGGCCATCCCGCAGAACATCCAGCAGTTCATCGACCGCCAGGCGGACGCCTCGCCGACCCGCTACGACGACCTGCGCGTCGTCGTCTTCAACGGGACGACGAAGCGCTCACCCGAGCCGAGCCACACCGACGGCCTGATCGCGATCGCGCGGAACGTGTTCGAGCGCGCCGGCGCGCGGGTGGACGAGGTCCGCACGGTCGATCGCGACATCCCGGCGGGCCTGTGGCCCGACATGCGCGAGCACGGCTACGACGCGGACGAGTTCCCCGCGATCTACCGCGAACTCGTCGAGCCGGCGAACGTCATCCTCATCGCGGGCCCGATCTGGCTCGGCGACCAGAGCTCGCTCACCCGCAAGATCATCGAGCGCCTCTACGCCTACTCGGGCGAGGTCAACGACGCCGGGCAGTGGTCGTACTACGGCAAGGTCGGCGGCTCGCTGACGACCGGCAACGAGGACGGCGGCAAGCACGTCAGCGCGCAGGTCCTCTACGCGCTGCAGCACATCGGCCTGACCGTGCCACCGCAGTCGGACGCCTACTGGGTCGGCGAGGCCGGCCCGGGGCCGTCCTATCTCGACGCCGACGGCGGCGGCGAGCAGAACGCCTGGACCACGCGCAACACCGTGTTCATGACCTGGAACCTGCTGCACCTGGCGCGCATGCTCAAGGCCGCCGGCGGCATCCCCGCGTACGGCAACTCGACGCGTGACTGGGACCTCTCGCAGCCGGACCACCCGAACCCCGAGTACCGCTAGACGGACGGGCTCGCACGTGCCGAGGGCCGGCGTGTGCCGGCCCTCGGTCGCAATCTGGTGCCGCCTTCCGTGCGGCGGCTGCGACGCTCGCGGCGCCGCTGGTTCATGGGTCCTGCGGAGTGGGTGTCAGGCCCTGCGGTCCGGCGGATCGGTCTCGCACATGTCGAGCTCCCTTCCGGCGTTCTCCACCGCTCTCACACGCGGCGGCTCGTGCGGTCACCGTACCACCGCGAGGGGTCGTTGGCGACCCCGTCTGGACGCCATGTTCGCGGGTCTACGCACGCACGCGACGGCGGAACAGCGGCCGCACCGCAGGCTCGCTCGCGACCTTGTTCGTCCCGCCGGTCGTGCGGCCGGACGTGAGCCCGCCGGCCAGTCCGAGCAGCGAGGTCGTCCCGGCCTCGTCGAGGCCGGGCGCGTACGGATGCGCGCAGACGTCCTTCGGCAGGCGCGACACCGTCGCCGGGCCCTTGTGGCCGATCGCATCGACGAATGCCGCGAACGTCACCGAGTCGAGCACCGTCCCGACGTGCGAGGTCGTGCGGCCCGGGCAGACCGCCTGGATCAGGATGTTCGTCGCGCCCTTCAGCGACGAGGTCGGGTGCGCGCCGCCCTGGGGCTGCACCGTCTCGTCGCTCGTCGATCGGACCGTCGTCCAGGACGTCGGCCCCGGGGACTCGTCGGGCTGGGCGTTCAGCGCCTTGAGGAACGCAGACGTCGAGGCCTGCTGCCAGACCGCCGGGGGGCAGCCGCCGGGCAGGCACGCTGCGGTCTTGAAGACGTTCGTGCCGTGCTGGGTTCCGGCGGCGGCGAGGACGTCCGTGACCTTCGCGCGCAGGCTCGGCCAGTACGTCAGCGCGATGCGCGGCAGCAACCCGCCCTGGCTGATGCCGATGATCGCGATCGGCCGGCCCGCGCGCCGCGCCTCGGTGCGGATCCCGGCGACGAGGTACTGCGCCGCGATCTGCACGTCCCCGGTCGTGAAGGCGGGGAAGTTGACCCAGCAGACCGGGGCGCCCCAGGCGTCGAACGCACCCTTGCCGATCGCGTAGGCCTCGTCACCGGAGGCGCCGGTGCCGGTGACGAGCATCAGCGGCTGCTTGACGGCGCCTTCGAGCGTCCCCGAGCACTTGAGCGACGCGGCGAGCTTCGCCTTCGACACGGTCAGCGGCGGATCGGCCGCCGCGGCGGTTGCGGGAGCGACGGCGAGGGCGGCGAGGGCCGCGAGCAGCGAAACGTGGCGCATCGGCCCAGCATGGCGCATGCGTGCCGGGCCCGCGGAACCACCCAGATAGGGTGCAGCCGGGATGGAGAGGACAGATGGCGACAGCGCGATCGTCGTCGAGGCTCTGGTTCGGACCTACCCCGGCGGCCTGCGGGCCGTGGACGGGGTGGACCTCGAAGTGGCGCCCGGCGAGATCTACGGCTTCCTGGGGCCCAACGGCGCCGGGAAGACGACGACGGTGCGGATCCTGACGACCCTGCTGCGGCCGACGTCGGGGCGCGCGCTGGTCGCCGGGCACGACGTCGTCAGCGACGCGGCGGGCGTGCGCCGCTCGATCGGCGTGGCGCTGCAGGAGGCCGCGCTCGACCCGCTGATGACCGGTCGCGAGCTGCTCGCGCTGCAGGGCGCGCTGCACGGCCTGCGCCGCGGCGAGGCGCAGGCCCGCGGCACCGAGCTGCTCGGGCGCGTCGAGCTGGAGGAGGCCGCCGACCGCCGCCTGGCGACGTACTCCGGCGGCATGCGCCGGCGCCTGGACCTGGCGCTCGCGCTGGTCCCCAAGCCGCGGGTGCTGTTCCTCGACGAGCCGACGACCGGCCTGGACCCGGCGAGCCGCGCCGCGCTGTGGCGCGAGGTGCGGCGCCTGAACGACGACGGCACCACGGTCTTCCTCACCACGCAGTACCTGGAGGAGGCCGAGCAGCTCGCCGACCGCGTCGGGATCATCGCGCGCGGGAAGATCGTCGCCGAGGGCACGCCCGACGCGCTGAAGGAGCGGATCGGCGAGCCGACGATCCACGTCGACCTCCTCGACGCCTCCCGCCTGGAACAGGCGCGCGGCATGCTCGGCGCGTTCGGCGTCGTGTCCGACGGGCGCAGCGGCGGGCTGGCGATCCGCACGCCCGACGGGTCGCGGGCGATCGCCCCGGTCGTGCGCGCGCTCGACGACGCGGGGATCGACATCGACACCGTGGAGGTCGAGGAGGCGACGCTCGACGACGTGTTCCTCGCGGTGACCGGCCACCTTGCCGACGCGGAGACGGACGGGCCGCCGGCGTGACCATCGCCGAGACCGGCGGGCAGGCACGCGTCGTCGGCGCGCTCGCGTCGCGGGCGCTGGTGATCCAGACGCGCAAGGCGCAGCTGCTGATCCCGACGTTCCTGCTGCCGCTGGTGCTGTTCGCCGTCGTCGCCAACGGCGCGTCCGCCGGGCGCCGCCTGCCCGGGTTCCCGGACACCGGCAGCTTCGCCGGCTTCATCATCGCCGGCACGCTGGTCCAGGGAACGCTGCTCGCCGGGATGACGGCCGGCATCGCGATGGCCGGCGACATCGAGGGCGGGTTCTTCGACCGGCTGCTGACCGCGCCCGTGCGGCGTGTCAGCCTCGTCCTCGGCCGCCTGGCCGGCACGGCCGTCCTGGCGGCGCTGCAGGCGACGTTCTTCCTGGCGGTCGCCTTCGCGTTCGGCGCCCGCTACGAGGGCGGCGTCACGGGCGTGCTGTTCACGATCCTGCTCGCGGCGATCACCGCGATCGGCACCGGGGGGCTCGCCTGCGCGATCGCCCTGCGGACCGGATCGCTGTCGCTGCTGCAGAGCCTGTTCCCGCTCGTCTTCGTGCTGCTGTTCACCGCGCCGGCGTTCTTCCCGCGGGACCTGCTGCACCCCGTGCTGCGGTCGATCGCGCCCTACAACCCGCTGGCCTACGTCGTCGAGGGCATGCGCGGCGCCCTGCACGCCCACGCGTCGCTCGGGAGCCCGGCCAACGGCCTGCTGGCGGCGCTGGCCCTGGCCGCCGGTGCGACGGCGCTCTCGGTCGCCGCGATCTACCGCCGGACGGCGACGCTGTGAGGCAGCTCGCGACCACCGCCGGGATCGGCGTCGCGATGTGGCGCCGATCGCTGCTGGAGGTCGTCCGCGTGCGCGGCGCGTTCTTCCCCGCGACGCTCGCCCCCGCGATCTTCATGCTCGGCACCGTCGGGCAGTTCGGGCGGCTGACGAACCTCACCGGGTTCCCGACGACGTCCTACCTCGCCTGGGTCGTCCCGCTGTCATGCATGCAGGCGGCGGGCTTCGCCGGCGGTGCAGCGGGCGCGAACCTCGCCCGCGACATCGAGCAGGGCTGGTTCGACCGGCTGCTCACGTCTCCGGTCCCGCGCCCCGTGCTGCTGCTGGGCCCGATCCTCGCGGCGATGACCCGCGCGCTGGTGCCGACCACGGCGGTCCTGCTGCTCGGCGTCGCGCTCGGCTCGGGCCTGCCCGGCGGCGTCGCCGGCGTGCTGCTGCTCTACGTCGCCGGACTGTGGTTCTGCGTCTGCATGTCGCTGTGGGGGTCGCTCCTGGCACTCCGCGCCCGCACGCAGCAGATCGGTCCGCTGATCCAGAACGGCGTCTTCATCTTCGTCTTCCTTTCCACCGCCTACACCCCGCTCGGCCTGCTGCACGGCTGGCTCGGCGCGCTCGCCCGCGTCAACCCGGTGACGCAGGTCCTGCAGATGGCCCGTCAGGCGACCGTCGAGGGCATCCCGCCGAGCTGGGCCCACACGTGGCCGGGGCTGCTGGCGCTGCTCGGGATGACGATCGTGCTCGGCGGGCTCGCGCTGCGCGAGCTGCGGCGCATCGGGCGCTAGTCGCCACGGAGGCGCCGGGCGCCTACCGGAACTCGGGCACGCGCTTGGCGAGGAACGCCGCGATGCCCTCGCGGCCGTTCGGGGCGGCGCCGCGCAGGGCGATCGAATCCGCCTCGGCACCGAACTGGTCGGCCAGCGACGCCTGTGCCGACGCCGCGAGCAGCCGCTTCGTGGCGCCGTAGGCGTCCGTCGGCCCGGCCGCCAGCCGCGTCGCGAGCGCATCGACCTCGGCGTCGAGCGCGTCATCGGCCACGACGTGCGTGATGATCCCGAGGTCGTATGCCTCCTGCGCCGTCAGCCGGCGGTTCGCCAGCATCAGCTCCGTCGCACGGCGCAGGCCGACGAGCCGCGGCAGGAACCAGGTCGAGCCGCCGTCCGGCGAGAGGCCCGCGGCCGTGTAGGCCATCGTGAACTTCGCCGACGCAGCCGCCACCGACAGGTCGCACGCGCAGACGAGGCTCATGCCGCCGCCCGCGGCGGTCCCGCCGACGGCGGCGATCACCGGCGCGTCGAGCGCGTTCAGCGCCGTGATCGCGGCGTGGAAGTCGGTCGCGAGGCCGTGCAGCGGCTCGGCGACGTCGTCGCCCTGCGAGGCCATCCAGGCCAGGTCGCCGCCGACGCAGAACATCGGCCCGGCGGCGCCGACCACGACCACGCGCACGTCATCACGGCCGGTCAGGGACTCCGCGGCGGCGCGCAGCGCGGCAGCCACCGGCGGATTCAGCGCGTTGCCGGCTTCAGGAGTGTTGAGCGTCAGGCGGGCGACGCCGCCGTCAACGGTGAGCAGGACCAGATCGTCGGCCATGCGGCCAGTCTCACACGACCGCCTCGACGCGCGCCCGCACGTGCTTGTGCCACGGCTCGTCGCGAACCGCCATGAGCCGCGCCGCGACCTCCGCGATCGCCGTGTCCCAGTCGATCGGCTCGTGCGTTCCGTCGGGGCCGGCGCAGCGGGGTCGTCAGGCGGTCGCGCCCGTTCGGGTGATGCTCCGGCCCTCGACCTGCACCTCGATCCCGCCGTCATCGTGGCGGGACTCCCGTGTGGGCTGCATGATGCACCGGGGCTCCGTCATGTACCCGCCGGCAGGCATCCGGGGGCCGGCGTTGAACCACCCAGGGCAAACCATTTCCAGACCGAGGGGCAGAGCAGCGTGAAGAAGATCGAGGCGTTCATCCGGCACGAGGCGTTCGAGCCGATCCGCACGGAGCTGCTCGAGCTCGGGTACCCCTCGCTGACGATCAGCGAGGTCAAAGGCTCCGGGCGGCAGAAGGGCGTCGTCGAGACGTACCGCGGCGCGGTGCTGACGAACTACCTGCGCCCGAAGATCAAGCTCGAGTGCGTCGTCGGCGATGACGACGTGCAGACGGTCGTGGACACGGTCCTCAAGCACGGCCGCACCGGCGCGGTCGGCGACGGCAAGGTCTTCGTCCTCCCCGTGGACGCCGCCTGGCGCGTGCGCACCGGCGAGGCCGGCGAGGACGTGCTGCAGGCACACGAGGACCCGGCGGCCTGAGTCGCGGCCGGGCTACAGCAGCCCGGCCAGCTGGGGATACGCGTCGACCAGGCGCTCGCAGAGCTCACGCGCCTGCGCGTCGGGCTCGAACCGCGCGACGCGGGCGACCGACCGAGCGCTGAGGTCGTCCAGCTTCGCGCGATCGGCGGCCAGGTCACCGAGCACGGCCGCCAGCGCGTCCGGATCGCGCGGCGGGACGATGATCCCCGAGCCCTCGCCGAGCAGCTCGGGCAGCCCGCCGATCGCGCTCGCGACGACCGGCAGTCCGCGCGCCATCGCCTCGACCACCGAGTGCGGCAGGCCCTCCGAGCGCGAGGGCAGGACGAAGACGTCCGCGGCGTCGAGGTGCTCGATCAGCTCCGGCCGCGTTCCGACGAAGCCCGTGAAGCGCACCCGACCGGCGATGCCCAGCTCGCCGGCCAGCGCCTCCAGGCGCTCGCGATCGGGGCCGTCGCCGACGAGGTCGACCACGAGGTCGGCGCCCGCACCGCCGGCGCTCGAGACCGCGGCCAGCAGGTCCTCGAGCCCCTTCTCCGGCGACAGCCGCGCAACGGTGACCAGGCGCAGCGGCGCGTCGGCCGGCGCCCACGCGGTCCGCGCCGTAGACACGATCGGGAAGTCGCGGCTGAGCCCCGGGTACAGGTTGTAGAGCCGCGCCCCGGGCGCCGCGTAGCGCTCGACCAGTTCCTCGCCCGCGACGAACGTCGGGACGCCGGCGGCGATCCAGCGGCGCACCGGGCGCTCCATCGCCGCCAGAGCGCGGACCATCAGGCGCGTGCGGCGGCTGGCGCCGAAGATCATCGACACCGTCCGCTGCTTCTCGCCCCGCACGAACAGGAACACCGGCGTGCGGCGTGCGCGCGCCATGGCGACCAGCAGGTTCCCCGCGACGCTCGGCACGACGGCGCCGAGGGCGTCCCAGGATCCGCCGCGGCGCATGCCGACCCAGAGCACCGACGGCACGATGCGGTGGATGCGCTGCGCGAGCATCGGCGCGCTCGTCCAGTGCGGAAGGCCGTCCAGCCGGACGTTGGCGGGCAGGTCGACCGTCCCGTAGTCCTCGCGGCGCTCGGCGTCGTGGGCGAGCGGCAGCACGAAGGTCGTCTCACGGGTGCGCTCGGCGAGCGCGGCGAAGAAGTCGAACAGGTGCGCGTAGCGCGCGGTCAGCTCGCCGCCGACCTCGCGGATCGGCAGGTTCAGGAACAGCGCCAGGCGCGTCGTCCGGGACGGGCCGTGCTCGTCACTAGGCTTCGCGGGCCCCATGCATCTCCTTTTCGTCACGCACTACTTCCACCCGGAAGTCGGGGCGCCGCAGACCCGGATTCTCGAGGCGGCGCGACTGCTCCGCGACCGCGGGCACGAGGTCACGGTACTGACGGGGTTCCCGAACTATCCCGATGGGATCATCCCGGAGCCCTACCGCGGAAGGATCTCCCAGACGGAGGACGTCGCGGGCATCCGGGTCGTGCGCTCGTGGGTCCTCCCGGCCCGCAACCGGGGCTTTGCGCGCCGGATCGTGAACCACGCGACCTCGGCCGTCTCGGCGGTCCTCGCCTCGCCCAAGGTGCGCGGCGTGGACGTCGTGATCGGCGAGACGCCGCCGCTGTTCACCGCCGCGGCGAGCGTCGTCATCGCCAAGAGCCATCGCGCCGAGCTGCTGCTGAACGTCGCCGACCTGTGGCCCGAGTCGGCCGTCCAGCTGGGGATGCTGCGCAACCGGCACGCGATCCGCGCGGCGGAACTGCTCGAGCGCTTCGCCTACCGCCACTCGGCCACGATCACCGTGCCGACGGCCGGCATGCGGCGGATCCTGATCGAGCAGGGAATAGCGGCCGATCGAGTGGTCCACCTGCCGAACGCGGTCGACACCGACCGCTTCACGCCGCCGAGCGGGCCCTCCGAGCGCCTGACGCAGGTCCTCTACTCCGGCACCGTCGGCCTGGCCCAGGGTGTCGGCACGCTGCTCGACGCCGCCGGGATCCTCGCCGCCGGCGACACCGGCATGGCGCTCCGCGTCGTCGGCGACGGCGCCGAGCGCGAGGACCTCGAGCGGTCCGCCGCCGAGCGCGGCCTGGCGAACGTCGCCTTCTCCGGCCGGCTGCCCGCGACCGAGATCCCTGGGATCATCGAGGGGGCCGACATCGCGGTCATGAGCCTCGTCGACGTCCCGCTGTTCGAGGACGCCGTCCCGACAAAGCTCCTGGAGTACATGGCGGCGGGCAAGCCGGTGGTCGCGGCGGCCTCCGGCGAGGCCGCCAGGATCGTCGAGCGCGCCGGGTGCGGCATCGCCTGCCCGCCGGAGGATCCCGAGGCGATGGCCGACGCGCTGCTGCGCATCGCCGCCGACCCGCAGGCCGCCTTCGCCATGGGCCAGGCGGGGCGTCGCTACGCCGAGGACCACGTCAGCCGCCGCGCCTTCGTGGATCGCTTGGAGGGCCTGGCGCTCGCGGCCATCGGGAGCGGCGCGGAGGCCGAGTCCGAGCGGATCGCCGAGGTCTACGGCGCGTACGCCGCCGACGGGCGCGGCCGGCGCGACTGGAGCGATCGGAACCCCGGGAACGGGCGGATCATCGGCGGCTTCTACGCGTCGCTCGACGCGGAGCTGGAGCGGACCGGCCTGGCCCCGGATGCAGGGCGCCGCCTGCTCGACGTCGGCTGCGGCCAGGGCGACCTGCTCGCGCGGCTGCGGGACCGCGGCGCCCCGGCGGACGCGCTGATCGGCGTCGACCTGCTGCCCGAGCGCATCGCCGCGGGGACCGCGCGCTTCCCCGACCTCGACCTGCAGGTCGCCGACGCCCGCAGGCTGCCGCTCGCCGACGCCGCGGTCGACGTCGTGGTGCTGTCCACGGTCTTCAGCTCGATCCTGGACCCCGACATCCGCAGCCGGGTCGCGCGCGAATGCCTGCGCGTCCTGCGCCCGGGCGGCGCGGTCCTCTGCTACGACGCGCGGACGCCGAACCCGCGCAACGACGCCGTCCACGCCATCGGGCGCGCCGAGTTGCGCCGCCTGTTCCCGGGCTGCACCGTCGAGACGCGGTCGCTGACCCTGATCCCGCCGCTGGCCCGCCGGCTCGGGCCCGCGACCGACGCGCTCTACGGCCCGCTCAGCGCGGCACCGTTCCTGCGGACGCATCTGCTCGCGACGATCCGCCCCCGGTAGGGCGCGGATCTGGCACGCGTTCGTCCTCGTTCGGGTGGCCGCAAGTTGTGTGCGAGATCGGCGAGCGGATCGTCGTGGCTGACGGTGCGCGCGAGTGCAGCGCGTGCCGGTGGCACGTGCAAACTCGTGCGTGCCGTCAGACGCGGCGAGGCGACGACACGCATGGAACTTCCGGCCGCGTGGACGAGCGGCGCGCCACGAAGTGCAGGTCCGGGGAGTCGGGTGCCGGATCGCCGGCCGCCAGCGTGCGTCCGTCGCTCGCGACGCACGCCAGGAGCTCGAACCCGCGCGACGCCAGCTGCCGCTCCTGCTCGGCCCGCGCGACGTAGTAGTGGAGGGCCATGTAGTCGTGCGAGATGTCGTTGAGGATCGCGAACCCGTCCTCGACCCGCTCGTGACGGCGCAGGCGCCCGTGGTGATACAGCGCCCGCGGCAGCCGCGCGAGGTCGATGACGAGGCCCCGCGGCGAGTTCAGGCGCACGTCGGTGGGCTTGCGCAGACTCTCGCGGTTGGCGACGTTGTGGGTGCACAGGACGAGCAGGCCGCCCGGAGCGAGCAGGCGCCGGACCTCGTCCAGGAACCGGCCGCGCGCGGGGTGGCCGAGGATGTCGACGATGTTGCACCAGGCCGCGATCGCATCGAAGGACCCGTCGGCATGGCCCGACAGGTCGCGGATGTCGCCGACCTCGAACCGGACCGCCGGGTAGGTGTCGCGCGCGTAGTCGACCATCGCCGCCGAGACGTCGATCCCGACCACCTGATCGGACAGCGCCGCCATATGCCCGGTGACGCGCCCGGCGCCGCAGCCGATGTCGAGCGCCCGGCCGGACAGGTCGGCGGCGAAGTCGCGCAGCACGGTCGCCTCACTGGGACGCAGTTCGCGGTGGGCGTACTTGCGCACGAGGTTGCGCCGCAGCCACAGGCGGTCGTTGCTCCGCTCCTGAAGATCGCCCGTCTGCGCCACTGCCTGCTCCCCCCTCTCGCGCCATCCCCTGACGCCACGACGGCCGGGATTGTCGCACAGGGCCGTCAGCGTGTGGCAGCGCGCAGCCGCGCAGGCAGCAGCGACGCGATGTCGCCGCCGACCAGCCGCGCACAGCGGCCGCGCCCGCGCAGGCGGTAGTCCCGCGCCGCCGGGTCGCGGAAGCCCGGGTCGGCGTCGAGGTTGCCGGTGGCGGCGAACCCGATCCGCGGTTCGACGATGGTCCCGGTCGCGCCGCGGAACAGGCAGTTGCTCTCGACGAGATTCCCGGTGCCGACCGGCCCCTCCCAGTAGGAGTGGACGAGATCGTCGACGCGCGAGTCGGCGATGACGTTCTGCACGATCCGATTGCCGCTCGACGCGGTCGAGCGGTCGCCGCCGACGATCACGCCGCGGCCGTTGTCGTCGATCACGTTGCGGGCGACGAGGGTTCCCTGCGCGTCCGGGTACAGGTGCACGGCCCAGCCGGTCGTGCCCCAGATCACGTTCTCGGTGATCTGGGTGCCCCGCGAGTCTGCGGCATAGATCCCGTGGTCCTGGTTGCCGTGGGCCGGATTCCCGCAGCGGCGGAGCACGTTGCGCCGGATGACCACGCCGGCATGGCTGCCGATGATCACGCAGCTCATCCCGGCGTTGCCGTTGCCGATGGCGTTGCGCTCGAGCCGCGCCCGGTCGCCCTCGACCCACAAGGTCACGTCGGCGTTGGCGCTGCCGTCGATATCCAGGTCGCTGAGCGTGATGTCCGTCGCGCCGGGCGCGATGTGGATGACCCCGAGCGCGAGGGTCGCGACCCTGCCCGGAGCGCTGCGCAGGCGGATGCGCGCGCCCGGCGCCCCCGCCCGGTTGAAGGTCAGCCGCGTGGCCGCCTCGTAGCGGCCGCCCATGAGGCAGCCGGTGTCACCGGGCCGCAGCGTGGCGACCAGTCGCTGGGGCGTGCGGAACGGGCGCGCGCGGGACCCCGTTCCGGAGCGATCGTCGCCCGACAGGGCCGCATAGCGCCGGCAGTCCGGGCGGCCGGGCTGCGAGCGGGCCGACGCCATGGCACCGGACGACAGCAGCACAAGGAGCGCCAGCGCGCCACACGGCACAACTCGACGGATCAACGGTCGTTCTCGCATGCCGGACGGAACACTCGTCCATGCGGTTGACAGATACGTTGCACAGGCCGACAATGGCACTTCTGGTACGGACAGGACGCCGGCACCAGCTGTCAACGGGGGATGATCGTTTGCCGACGAACGCGGCCACCAGGCGCTTTCGCGCCAGCATGCAGCACCTGATCCGCACCGCGCTGCTCGCGGTCGTGTCGCTGCTCGCCATCGCCGCCGTCGCGCCGGCCATTGCCGCCGCCGACTACCGCAGCACGATCCTTGCCGACAACCCCAGCGCCTACTGGCGCCTGGGCGAGACCGCCGGGGCGACCACGCTCGCCGACGAGACCCTGCTCAATCCGGGTACCAAGGTCGGCGCGATCAGCTTCGGCCGCACCGGCCCGCTGCAGGGTGACACGAACACCGCCGCCGGCTTCAACGGGACGACCGACACCGTCCAGGTCAGCAACGCCGCGAGCCTGAACCCGACGTCCGCCCTGTCGATCGAGGCGTGGGTCAAGCCCGCCGCGCTGCCCGGGAGCGCGAACTACGTCCTGCGCAAGGACGGGCAATACGGCCTCTACGTGCGCGGCAGCGGTGGGCTGACGTTCCGCGTCTGGAAGGCCGGGGTCGCACAGGAGGTCTCGACCGCCGCCGGCCTCGCTCCGATCGGTGTCTGGACGCACGTCGCCGCCACGTGGGACGGCGCGACCATGACGATCTACGTCAACGGCGTCTCGAAGGCGACGGCCGCGCTCGCCGCGCCGTCCGACGCGGGGACGACCCGTCTGTGGCTCGGCTCGACGTACAACTCCTACGGCTATCTCGCCGGCGACCTGGACGAGGTCGCGATCTTCCCGTCCGCCCTCAGCGCGGCCCGCGTCGCGGCCCATTTCCAGGCGGCCGTTCCGCCGCCCGCGCCGCCGCCGCCGGCCAGCGCGTACGCGACCGTCGTCACGGGGGACGGTCCCACCGCGTACTGGCGCCTGGGCGACAGCGGCGCTGCGGCCGCCGACCTGCTCGGCGGCTCCCCCGGATCGTTCCTCGGCGGCGTCGTGACGGGGCGCCCCGGCGCGATCAGCTCCGAGTCGAACACTGCGATCGGGTTGAACGGGACGACCGCGACGGCCAAGGTCCCGAGCACCGCGGCGCTGATGCCGGTCGGGCCGCTGACGGTGGAGTCGTGGATCCGTCCGACCGCGTACCCGGCCAGCTCGAACTCGATCCTGCGCAAGGACGGGATGTACGCGCTGCGCCTGAAGGCCGGCGGCGCGGTCGTGTTCCGCCTGTGGAAGGGCGGCGTCGTCCAGGACATCACCGCCCCGACGGGCACGGTGCCGCTGAACGCGTGGGCCCACGTCGTCGGGGTCTGGGACGGGACGACGATGACCCTGTACGTCAACGGCGTCGCCAAGGCCACGGGATCCGTGTCCGGCCCCACCGACATCACCACCAGCACGTTGTGGCTCGGCTCGACCTACAACTCCTTCGACTACTTCGCCGGAGACATCGACGAGACCGCGGTCTACGCCAAGGCCCTGACGGCCGCCCGCGTGACCGCCCATTACACGACGGTCTTCCCCCCGCCCCCGCCGCTGCCCGCCTACGTCCAGGCCGTGTCCGCCGACGGCGCGAACGCCCACTGGCGCCTGGGCGACACCGGCACCACTGCCGCCGACCGCCTCGCCACGACGAACGGGACGTACGTCGGCGGCGTCACGACCGGCCGGCCCGGCGCGATCGCCGGCGACGCCGACACGGCGATCGGGCTCAACGGCACCACCGGGACCGTCTCGATCACGAGCACCACGGCGATCTCGCCCACCGCGGGCATGAGCATCGAGACGTGGGTCAGGCCGTCCGCATACCCGTCCAGCTCGAACACCATCCTGCGCAAGGAGGGCGCCTACACCGTGCGCCTGACCTCGGGTGGCGCCGTGCTGTTCCGGATCTTGAAGGGCGGGGTCGCTCAGAACATCCAGACCCCCGGCAACGCTGTGCGACTGGGCGTCTGGAGCCACGTCGTCGGAACGTGGGACGGCACCACGATGCGGCTCTACGTCGACGGCGTCGAGCGCGTGGCGCAGCCGCTCTCTGCCCCGATCGACACCAACACCTCGAAGCTCTGGCTCGGCTCGACGTACAACTCGTTCGACTACTTCGCCGGCGACCTTGACGAGGTGGCGATCTACGACCACGCGCTCTCCGAGGCCCGCATCATCGCCCACGCGCCACCGCGTGTCGTCCTCCTGACGCCGGCGTCCGGCAGCACGATGGACGATCGCCCCAACTTCGGCGGCCTGGCAGGTCGGCGCACCGGCGACAACGCGTCCTTGAACGTCACGGTCTACAGCGGGCCCAACTCGGCTGGGGCGCAGGTCGCGACGATGACGGCCGCCGTCTCCGACGGCGGCGCGTTCTCGGTCCTCTCGCGGAACTCGCTCGCCGGCGGCACGTACACGGCGGTCGCGACGCAGTCCGACAGCACCGGGCGCACGACGTTCAGCAGCACGACGTTCACGGTCGACGCAGCCGCTGATCCGCAACTGCTGACCGCCGGCGACATCGCCAACTGCCGCAACGCCGGTGCCATGCAGACGGTCGACATGCTCAGCCGCGCGGCGGGCACGGTCCTCGCCAACGGCGACCTGGCCTACGAAGACGGCCTCACGAGCGAGTTCAACGACTGCTACGACCCGACCTGGGGGACGCAGAAGGCGCGCACCCGGCCGGCCGTCGGCAACCACGAGTACAGCTACTTCCAGGACGCCGCGCCGTACTACACCTACTGGGGCTCCCGCGCCGGTGACCCGACCCAGGGCTGGTACAGCTATGACGTCGGCACCTGGCACATCATCGTCCTGAACTCCGAATGCGCGCGCGTCGGCGGTTGCGGCGCCGGGTCGCCGCAGGAGCAGTGGCTGCGAGCCGACCTGCTGTCACATCCCGCCGCGTGCACCTTGGCCTATTTCCACGAGCCGCGCTTCAGCTCTGGCCTCTTCCACGGCGTGAATACCGCCTACTCGGCCTTCTGGCAGGCACTCGAGGACTTCCACGCGGACGTCGTATTCGCCGGGCACGACCACATCTACGAGCGCTTCGCGCCGCAGACGGCCGCCGGAGTCGCGGACGCCGCGGGCATCCGCGAGTTCGTCGTCGGCACCGGCGGGGCCGAGCTCCACCCGCTGAGCCCCGACGTCGCGCCGAACTCCGAGGTCCGCTACGCCGCCGCCCAGGGCATCATGAAGCTCCAGCTCCACCCGACCGGGTACAGCTGGGACTACCAGACCGTCCCCGGTGCCGGCTTCTCGGACGCCGGCACCGGCACCTGCCACTAGGCCGCGGCGTCCGCAGCCGCCTGGCCACCTCCGGCCACCCCTCTAGGGTTCCCGCGGTGCGGATCCTCTTCATCACGCCCGAACTGCCGTACCCGCCGGACTCGGGGCTCGTGCTGCAGGTTCGCGCGCTCGTCGACGAACTGCGCGAGCGGCATGAGGTGACGCTCGTCGGCTATCACTGGCCCGGCCGTCAGGAGACCACGTTCGAGGGCGTCGAGATCCACGGCGTCCCGGCACCCCCGAGCGGGGTCGCATCCCGAGCCGTCGACTGGGCTCTCGGCACGGTCCGCCGGCAGCCCGGCGCGGTCCACCAGTTCACCGAGGGCCTGCGGCCGACGGTCGAGCGCCTGGTGGCCGAGCGCGAGTTCGACGTCGCCCACGTCAGCAGCTCGGTCCTTGCGGGCCTGAAGCCCGCGCTCGGCGGCCTGCCCGCGGTGATGGCCGCACTCGACGCGTGGCACCTGAACATGGCCGCGTCGGCCCAGCTCGGCTCGCCGATCCTGCGGCCCCTGCGCCGGCTGGAGGAGCGCCGCGTGCGCCGCTGGGAGTCGCACGCGCTGCGCCCGTACCCCGTCGTCGTCTTCATCACCGCCGAGGACGACGCCGCGGTGACGCGCCTGGACCCGACGCTCCACACCGCCGTCATCCCCAACGGCGTGGACACCGAGTTCTTCGCACCCGAACCGGCCGTGACGCCCGACCCGGGACGCCTGGTCTTCACGGGAGCGCTCGGCTACCCCCCGAACATCTCCGCCGCCATGAGCCTCGCCAATGACGTGCTCCCGCTCGTGCGGGCGCGCGATCCGCGGGCGCACGCGACGATCGTCGGCCGCGCTCCGGTCGCGTCGGTCCTGCGGCTCGGCGACCTGGACGGCGTCGAGGTGATCCCCGACGTGCCGGACATCCGCACCTGGCTGCGGCGCGCGTCGATCTTCGCCTCGACGATGGTCAGCGGGACGGGGATCAAGAACAAGCTGCTCGAGGCGCTCGCCTGCGGCGTCCCGGCGGTCGCGACGACGCTGTCCTGCCAGGGCATGGACGTCCGCGACGGCGAGCACCTGCTGATCGCCGACGGGGACGCCGCGTTCGCCGACGCGGTCGCCAGGCTGCTCGCCGACGACGAGCTCCGGGCGCGGCTCGGCGCAGCCGGCCGCGAGTACGTCATCGAACACCACAGCTGGGCCGCGGTCGCGGTCGCCTACGAGCACGCGTATGCCGACGCGATCGCGCTGTCCGGCGCGACGCCCGTCGGGTAGCCCGCTACTCGGGCTCGCCGGCGAGGCGGCGCAGCACGGTGAGAGCGATCCGGTCCGGCGGATCCTGCGCATCGACGATGACGACGCCCGCGCGGCCGGCCATGAACGCGTCGTAGCGCGCGACCATCCCGACCAGCACGTCGCGGGAGAACATGTCCTCCTTGCGGTCGTAGGCGATCTCGCCCGCGATCCGCAGGTAGAAGGTCGTGTCCGGGTGTCGCATCAGGCGCCGCAGCAGCCGGTGGTGGAAGCGGAGGTCCAGCGCGCCGCCGTAGTCGTGATCGAGCGCGATCTCGGCATCGAGCAGCGCGCGATCGAAGATGCCGACGCTTCCGTGGGCGCGGCGCACCGCTTTGCGCGACGCGCGGATGAAGTCGCCGGTGACCGCGAGCGCCCAGGACCAGCCGACGATGCCGCGGCGGGTGATCGGCGTCTCCTCGCCGGTGCCCGTCGAACGGGCGACGTGCGCCGAATGGCTCGTGTCCGGGAGGACGCGCTGCCCGAACCGCGCGCTCAGGCTGAGCAGCGGCGAGCCGGTGAACCCCAGCCTCACCCAGGCGGTCGTCCGCGTGATGTTCACGCGGAGCAGGTTGTCGGACAGGCGCTCGACCTGCGTGCTCTTCCCGGCGCCGTCGATGCCGGAGAACACGACCTGCACGCCGCGGGGGCGCAGTGCTCGGCGCGCCTCCCGCCCCACGGAGCGCGCACGGGCGCGGACCCACGAGCGGTCGGTCCACGGGCGCGCCTCGCCGGACTCCGGCGCCGCCGGGGCCACCCCGAGGCCGCGCTCGACGTCGGCGGCGCGCGCCAGGGCGGCGCGGACCAGCGGCGCGTCGCCGGAACCGCCGGCCAGGGACGACAGGGCGCGCAGCTCGAGGACCGAGCGGACGCTCATGCGCCGCGCGGCGACGGCCTTGCCGGCCCGGCGCAGCAGCAGGTCGGCTGGGACGACGGACCCGATCGCGGCGCCGGGCGCCGGCTCCGCGCGGTCGATCATCGGCTCGGCTTGCGGGCCGTCGTCGTAGGCTCGGCGGCACAGCTCGAGCGCACCGAGAACCTCGGTGCCGTCGACCACGGCGAAGCGGTCGACGTCGGGATCGCCGCGCCCGATCCGATCGAGGAGGTCATCGAGCGCGATGCAGCCGGACGCGCGCAGCGCAGCGCCGATCGCGGCCGGGGCGCCGCGGCGGACGAGCACGTCCACGTCGCTCGACCACATGCGGCTGAGCGCCGGGGCCAGCAGTGCGACGTCGCCCGCGAAGGGCTCCAGTGCGGCGGATGCGAGGTCGTCCGCGCGGTCCAGGCGCCGCAGGCGCTCGCGGTCGGCGGCGACCGCCCCGTCCCACTCGGCGTCGCCGGCGAGCTCGGGCCGCAGCTGCGGCCCGATGACGGCCAGCGCGCCCGGCGGGATGCCCTGCGCCCGCAGGTGCGCGACGACCTCGCCGGCACCCGGCGGGGCAGCGGCGAGGACGCGGGCCACGAGCTCGGCCTCGGGCGTGCCGGGGGCCAGAACGCCGTCGGCGCCGGCGAAGCGCGCGCTCACCAGCCCGCCTCCCCGAATGCCCTCAGTGGTGCCCATACGTTCTGCTCCATCCATGCGCTCCTGCCCTGGCGATCGGCGAACATCCGCACGTCGCGCGCGACCCGCCCGAGCCAGTAGGCCACCACGAGCGCCTCAACGCTAGCGGGCGCGGCGGCGACGCCGAGGCGCTCGCAGACGCCGGCGAGGCCCGGGTCCCCGCTCCGCGCGAGCGGCAGCAGACCCTCGACACAGCGCCCGCCGTGGGGCAGCCGGCGGATCCGCCGATCGGTCATCGCCATCAGGTGCAGCGCGTCGGCCAGCGGCACGCCGGCCGGGGTCGCGCCGTCCCAGTCGATCACGGCGGCAAGGCGTCCGTCGTCCACGATGAGGTTCCCCGGCCAGAAGTCGCCGTGCATCCAGATGCACGGCAGCGCACCGAGCTCGGCCTCCAGCCGCGCGGTGAGGCGCTCCAGCCCCGGGCGCGCGGCGTCGTCGGCCAGGGCGACGACGGCGGCGGCGTCG
This sequence comes from Solirubrobacteraceae bacterium, assembly GCA_046594555.1. Classification (GTDB taxonomy): domain Bacteria; phylum Actinomycetota; class Thermoleophilia; order Solirubrobacterales; family Solirubrobacteraceae; genus F1-60-MAGs163. Next base: position 14,130 of record JBKJRO010000092.1, on the reverse strand, counting down.
CGTGCGATGACGGCGCCGACGCGGTCACCGCCGGCCGGGATCGCCGCGAGCGCCGCGAGGAAGGACAGGCACGTCTCGCGGACCGCCGGGTCGAGCTCGCCGCGCGGGGGCGCGCCCGTGATCCAGGGCTCGAGCGTGAACCACGCGCGGCCCGCCTCGCCGCGCGCGAGCGTCGGGACGACGAGGCCGGCGAGCGCCGGATCGCCGGCGGACCGCAACCGGTCGGTGACCTGTGCGGCCCGCTCGAGCAGCTGCCTGCCTGGCCCCGCCGCCACGCGCAGGGCGCGTTCCCCATCGCCGCCGCGCACGTGGCGCAGCAGCGTGCCGCTGCCGAGGACGCGGATCGGGCCGGCGGGCGTCAGCGGCGCCCCGGCGGCTGCCTCGGCGGCCGCCAGCGCGGTGTCCGCGACCGTCGGGCGGCCGCGGACGACGAGCGCCGCGTGTCCCGGGCGCGGAATCACGCCGGCCGGCCGGACCGTGTGCGCCCCCGTCCGCGGGCCCGTCAGCAGCGCGCGGACCCCGGCGCCGGAGCGGCGCAGCCGCCGTGCGGCGCGCGCGGCGCGGATCGCGGATCCGGCCGTCAGCCGTGACGCGATCGCCGCGGCCGAGCGCCCGCGATCGACGTCGGCCGCGGCGAGCCGCTCATCGAGGATCAGCGCGCAGCCGGGATGCCGGTCGAGCAGCGCGCGCACCACCGCGCCCGCCGCGAGCCGGTCCTGCACCAGCACGACCGCCTCCGGGTGGACCGGATCGAGCACGTAGCCCCAGCCGGCGAGCGCCCGTGCAAGCTCAGGATCGCCCTGCACGTCGATGCGCGTCGCGTCCCCGGGCAGCGCGTCGAGCAGCCAGGCGTCGCGCGGCGTCGCGCCGCTCACGTCCCGGGCCCTCGGGTGCGCAGGATCCAGCGCAGGACGGGCAGGCCCGCCAGGTCGCCGAACGTCTCGGACGTCGCGAGCTGCTCGCGCGCGCCGACCAGGACGACCACCCAGCCCGCGAGGACGAGCGGGATGGCGACGAGCAGCGACGGCGACAGCGTGAACGAGATGATCGCGAGAACGGCGGTGACCGCGGCGATCAGGCCGTAGAGCCGTGCGTAGCTGCGATCGAACGACCCCACGTCGGTGCTGCGCGAGAGCTCGAGCTGCCAGGTGAGGTTCAGGACGAGGAAGGTCGCCGTCGCCGCGATCGCCGCGCCGAGTGCCCCGGCGGCCTTGATCAGCACGATGCTCAGCACGAGGTTCAGCACGACACCGCCGACGTTGGTCCAGACGACGAACCGCACCCGGTCGTAGACCGCCAGCATCGCGGCGTTGGGCCCGGCCGCGGCGGTGACGAAGTACCCGACCACGAGCACGGCCAGCACCGATCCGGCATCCGCGTAGCGCTCGCCGAACAGGAACACCGTGAGCGGCTCGCTGAACACCAGGCCGATCAGCGCGACCGGCAGGCAGAAGACCGTCGTCCAGGCCGCCGTCTGCCAGTACACGCGGTGCACCTGGTCGCTCTCGCCGCGCGCCCGCAGGCGCGACGCGGCCGGGGTGAGCAGCAGGCCGAAGGTCGAGAGCACGTACGCCAGCGTCGTCGCGATCGGCAGCACGGCACGCAACTCGGCGACGTCGGCACCCGTGCTGAGGATGCCGAGCAGGACGGTGCCCATCGCGCTCAGCAGCACCGCGCTGATGTCGTGCGTCATGAGCGGCAGGCTGTAGGACATGACCTCGCGGACGGGGTAGTCCAAGCGGCGGCGCCGCAGCGGCTCGGTCAGGCCGCGCCCCCGCAGCACGCCGACCAGCAGCGTGGCGTAGACGACGACGCCGATCGCACCGGTGACGACGAAGCCCCAGGCGACGAAGACGACGCCGCTGGCCGTGAGGACGAAGAGGACCACGACGGCCAGGCGCATCGTCGGGGCATACAGGTACTTCCGGGCCAGGATGGCGCGGGGGCGCGCGAACACGGCGAAGACCGAGTCCAGCAGGTACTCCATCGAATGCAGCGGGATGAGCGCCGCCAGCACGGCCATCACGCCGAGCGCCGTCTCCTGGTCGGACAGCGATTCGGAGAGCGTGCCCCGCAGGCCGATCGTCAGCAGCATCGCGGCGAGGCTGAAGCCCAGCACCAGCACGAACGAGAGCACGATGAGGCCGGCGGCGCGCGAGCGGTCGCCGCGCTCGTCGTAGACCGGCAGGAACTGGCTGATCCCGCGCCGCAGCCCGAGCGTCGTGATCGTCTCGGCGATCGCGACGATCGACAAGGCGTAGGCGAAGCTCCCGAAGGCGTCCTTCGTCAGGTGCCGGACCAGCAGCACCTGGGCGACGAGGTTCGCGGCCTGCGCGAAGACCTGCCCGCCGAGCAGCAGGGTGGAGCCGCGGATGTGCGTCCGTGCGGCATCCGGCGGCGGGGTACCGGCGGTGACTGCCGGCAGCTCGGCGGGGTTTCGCCGGTGCGGCGGTGGCACCGAGTGCGGCGGAGGAACGGACATCATCTGCGGGACCGGGTCTGGCCGCTGGGCGCCGATCCTCCGGACCGTGGGCTCAGGTCGTCCCGAGGACGACGAACCCGAGCGGCACGACTCCTGAGCGGTCGAGCAGGTCGCGGGCCGATTCGAGCCGGTCCCGCTGGGTGGTCTCGAGCCCGACGACGAACAGCGACTCGTCGACCGCGGAAGCCAGGACGACCGCCTCGCCGCTGGAATCCACCGGCGGCGTGTCGATGATCACGTACTCCGCCTCCGGCTGCGCCTGCTCGGCGAGGTGTCGCACGAGCTTCGCGAGCACCTCCGCCTGCGGAAACACCGGCGGCGACTCGATCGCCATGACCCGCAGTCCGGCGACGCCGGGGACGGTCTCGGTCGCCCTGCTCGTCGGCGTGCTCAGCGGCGCCGTGAACGGGTGCACGTAGCTGGGCTTGTCACGCTCGAGCCGCAGCGCGGCGCGCAGCACGGCGCGATCCGGGTCGGCCGACAGGATCAGCACACGATGGCCCGAGCCGGCGAGTGCGAGCGCGAGTCCGGCCGCGGCGATGCTCTTGCCATCGCCGTCCTGCGCGCCCGTGACGGCGAGCAGTCGCGGTTGCGGGTTCATGAACTCGAATTGCATCCGGACGGCGCCGAACGGCCGCAGGTCGCGCGCCGTCAGGCCGTGCGGACGGTACCCGCGGCGGACCGCGATCGGCACGCGCGCCAGCACCGGCAGCGGGTAGACGCCGGCGAGCTGGTGCTCGCTGAAGATGCGCTTGGGCCCGACGTTCTCGATGAGCAGCACGATGCCGACGGCGAGGACGCCCCCGGCGAGCAGCGCGAGCGCGATGACGACCCACCTCGGCGGCCCGGTGAGCGTGCCGGGCGACGTTTCGCGCTCGACGCGCGCGATGTTCGGGTCCTGGCCGCGGCTGACGGCCTCGAGCTGGCGGATCTGCTTGGCCAGGCTGGACGCCTCGGCGCCGCGCGAGTCGCCGAGCACCGCGAGCCGCGCCCGTGCGCTCTTCAGCGAGTCGGCGGCGACGCGCTCGAACGTCGTATGGCGCTGCGTGAGCATGGCCGTGACGTAGGTGTTCACGACGCGTGCCGCCGCATCCGGGGAGGAGGCGTCGCCGAGGACCGCGACGATGCTGCTCTGCCCTTCCGGGCGGACGGTGACCGCGGCGGTCACGGAGTCCGTCGTCCAGCCGTCGCCCAGGCTGTCTGCGGCGAGCGCGGCCGCCGCGCGGGACTGGATCAGCCCGGCGGCGGTCTGGATCGTGCGAACCGGATCGCCGGTGTTCCGGATCAGCGGCGCGTCGATGAGCGGAGCGTCCTGCTGGTCGATCGGGTTGATCAGGAGGCGGGCGGTGGCGCGGTAGCTCGGGCCGGAGATCGCCAGATAGGCGATCGCGGCGGCCACCGTCGCCGCCAGGATCACCAGGATGAGCCAGCGATGGCGCTTGAGTTGCGCGAGGAGCGGCACCGCATCTTCGACGCCCGCCTGGCCGGGCCGCGCGGCCGGGGCCTGGCGGCCCGAGGATTCAAGGTTGCGGACGTCGGCCATCGGGAGCAGTCTACGCAGCGACCTGACGGCGACCGGGTGCGCGCGCGACGAACAGGAGGGCCGGCCCGAGCGCGAAGATGATCCACATGCGCGTGTCGACGCCGGCCGAGATGAACAGACCGGCCGTCAGCACCGCGATCGCACTGACCAGCACGCTGCGCGCGAGGACCTGCCCTGCTTCGTCGCCGTCGCGGGCGAAGAGGCGCGCTGCGAGCCACGCCGCCTGCAGGCACCCCGCGACCAGCGCGAGGAACAGGCCGAGCGCCACGATGCCGTTCTCGGCGAGCAACTGCAGATAGACGTTGTGCACGACAGTCGGATGATCGACCAGAAGGCGCACGCGCTTGAGCGATCCGGGCTGACGAACGTAGTCACCCGCCCGCACGCTGAAGTTGTTCAGGCCGATCCCGCGGACCGGATGATCGTTCGTGATGCGCCATGCGACGGTCCAGATCTCAGTGCGGCCGTTGCCGCCGTTGTCGTTGCTGGTGATGCGGTTCCAGGCGTTCGGCAACAGCGCGAGCGAGATCAGCGCCACGCCGAGGACGAGGAGCATCGCGCCGACGACCCGTCCCCGGCGCCCGGGGAAGAACACGAGCGCCGCCATGGCCGTCACGACGCCCGCCAGCGCCCCGCCCCGCGACTCGCTGGCCACGAGACCGAGAGCGCAGAGCACGATCGCCGTCGCCAGCAGCCAGCGCTGGAGCGGCTTCGTGAACACGATCATGAGTCCCGCCGCCATGACGATCGCCGGCACCAGCCCCGCCGCCAGCACGTTCGGGTCGCCGGCGCCGCTCTTCAGCCGGGCGACGTCGCCCGCGGTCGCGGACCTCTGGATCTCGCCGCTGGCGAGGCCGAGGAACACGGCCGTCGCGGCGCCCGCCACCAGGCCCGCGACGGCGAGCTGGATCGCGCGCAGGCTGACGAGCGACGACGCGACCATGAGGAACAGCAGGGCGACGGCCCACCAGTGCCAGACGTCCTGCAGGACGAGTGACGAGCTCTCGGCCCAGATCATCGAGAGGTTCAGCCACGCGACGAGGCTCACGAGCAGCCACACGAGGGACGGGCGCTGCGCGAGCACGCGCACGTCCCGGATGCCCGACACGACGGTCGCCAGCCAGACCACGGCGAGCAACAGCCCCGCGACCTTCGAGGCGAGGTTCAGCACGGGGACGCCCTCGAGGAACACCAGCGGCGTCCAGAGCACGATCGCCAGGTCCAGCCGCAAGAACGTGACCGGCGCGTAGAGCGCTCCGATCAGCAGCGCGAAGCCGAGCGACGGGCGCACCGCGATCGCGACGCCCACGAGCGCCGCGAGCGCCGCCGCCGCGACGGCGAGTGGCGTGGCGGGCTCCGCCGCCGGGAGCCGGCGGCGGAGCGCTGTGAAGGACGTGACGGCGATGGCTCGCGAAGCGTAGCGACCGGGTTCCCCGGCCCCGGGGTCAGTTCGACTCGAACGCCCCGATGTCGGGGGCGCCGCCGAGCGGGCGCATGACGCCGTCCATGTCGTCCACGTTCCGATACGCGTCGAGACCGTGGTTGACGGCGGGACTCGCGGGCTTGACGCGATAGTCACCGCCGGTCGCGCCCTGGACGGAGGCGACGAACTGCGGGTCGGCGACCACGTCGCCGCTGAACTGCAGCGACCCGGTGCCGAGGTAGTTCATCGTGCTGCCCTGGGCGTTGCCGAACTCGATGTTGTTGTTCGCCACGTTCGTCGAGTTCGTCAGCGACCAGCCGTAGATCCCGACGGTCCCGTTGTACGCGGTGATGTTGTCCACCACGCGGGAGGAACTGGTCCCCTCGCTGAGGATGATCCCGGCGCGACCGTTGTCGACCGAGGTGTTCTCGCTGATGAGGACGTCATGGGGGAACGCCGACGACCCGGCGCCGTTGTAGAGGTGGATGCCGTAGGCGACGTTGTGCTCGACGAGGTTGGAGGTGATCGTTCCCGACCCCGTCGCCATGTAGATGCCGTGGCTGGAATTGGCCTGGATCGGGTCGGCGGGGTCGCCGTTGTCGTGGATCCAGTTGGACGCGATCCGCATCGCGGACGTCGCGGAGACGAAGATGCCCGCGTGCCAGCGGCTGCCCTCGATCTCCGAATGCGAGATCTCGGTCGCGACGCCGCCCTTCAGCCAGACCTCGACGTCCTCGCCGGACGGAGTGCCCGGGTTTCCGACGTTCCCCGTCGGACCGTCGAAGTGCACGCTGTCGAACTGCGTGTGCGATGCGGTGATGACGTAGAAGCCGAGCAGCGCGGGGCGGGACTCGCCCGCGACGCCGCGGATCGTGATCTTCGCCGTGGCGGACCCCGAGCGCGTGACGTTGACCCGCGTGCCCCGGGCCCCGTAGCTGCCGGCGTGCAGGCACAGCACGTCGCCGCCGGTGAGCGAGTCGAGCAGCGACTGGAACTGCGCGGCGCCCATCGGCGAGGCCGTGGTGGTGCAGGCGGGCGCGGCGACCCCGCCGCCGGTCACCGGGGCGACGGGCGTCACCGGGGCGACGGGCGTCACCGTGGCGGGGGCCGACGGCGGCGAGACGTTGCCCGCGGCGTCCACGGCGGTCACGACGTAGGTGTAGCTCGAGCCGTTGACGAGGCCCGAGTCGGCGTAGGTCGTCGCCCCGACCGTGGCGAGCGGAACACCGTCGCGCACGACCCGGTAGCCGGCGACGCCGACGTCGTCGGTCGCTGCGGTCCACGTGAGCGTGGCCCTCGCGTCACCGGCGGTCGCGACGACCCCGGCGGGCGCCGACGGCGGCGAGACGTCGGCCGTGGGCGCCGTCGTGGTCGGACTCACCACGGAGATGGGCGTGGGCGCAGGGGTCCAGGTCCCCGGGACGACGGTGACGGCGTTCGACACCGCCGACACGTTGCCCGAGCGGTCGTACGCGTCGGCGCGGAACGTCGCGCTCACGCCGTTGGTCATACCGGACTCCACGTAGCTTGTGACCAGACCGAGGGTCGCCACCCGGACGCCGTCGCGATACACGTGGTAGCCCACGAGGTGACGGTCGGACGCGGCAGTCCAGGCGAGCGCCGCGCTGCTGTTGCCGGCCGTCCCCGTGAGGTTCGTCGGCGCTGTCGGAGCAGTCGTGTCGAGGCGGAACCGGGCGCTGATCCGATCACGCCGCGTGCGCTGCTTGTGCCGTCGCGCGTGCCGCGTGCTCGGATGGGCCTGCCGGCGCCGGTGGTGCAGGCGGACGCGCAGCACGCCGTGGCGGGAGGCGCGTCGCGCCGCCGTGCGGGCGAGCGCGACCGGGCGACGGCCGGGGCCGGCGACCGTGACGGTGACGATGCTCCCCGGGTCGAGGGCGCCGAGCGGGACGCGGGCGACGCCGCTGCGGGACAGGTGACCGGCGACGGTGACGACGGTGTCGCCCGCGGCGGCGGACTGCGCACGCTCGGCGGCCGGGCGAGCGGCGGCGGGAGACGCCAGCAGCAGGAAGAGCAGGGTGCCGGCAGCGCCGGCACGGGCATGCTGCGGGCGGCGGTGGGGGGGTGATCCGGCGAACCGAGGGAAGCCGATCGGTTGACGACGGGGGGCCTGGGTGAAGCTCACGCGCACTCCTTGCGATGTCGGACTGTGCACCGGTCCGACCGGTGCACCGCAGCTCGTCCGTTGCCCTACTCCGGGAACCCGGCGGCAACGGGGGGCGGCCGACTATCGGTGCGCCGAGGGCGTCCGCAAACACCGCTGGCCGGACGTTCGAGCGGCGGGCCCCAGCCGCTCGAGGGACGGCCATCGGCGGCGATCGGGATGAGCGGTACGGGGTGCGCGGCGGACGGCCGAGCAGGTCGTCGGGCGGCCGGCGCGGCGCCGCGCCGAACGCTGCGCGCGACTCAGCCGGCGGCGGCCATGGGCGCGATGTTGCAGCTCAGCGGCGCGAGCGGGCGGCCGCGAGGCCGCGCCGGACGATGCGCAGCGAGGGGGGCGCGAGCGGTGACCGGCGCAGCGCCCGGACGACCGGCGAGACCTTGGCGCGGAAGCTCAGCCCGGTGTCATCGTGGTGATAGATGCCGACGCGCGGCCACCGCAGCGGGCCGTCTTCGACGAGCGCGTCGGGGACCGTGACGGCGGCCGTGTAGCCGGCGGCGGCGGTGGCCGCGACGACACGATCGTCGTGGTCGCCGAAGGGGTAGGCGATCGACCGGCACGGACCGCCGAGCTCGGCCTCGCACTGCTCTCGCGATGTGCGGAGCTCGTCCTGGAGATCATCGTCGGACAGGCTCGTGAGCCACGGATGCGAGCGGGTGTGGGATCCGACCTCCCATCCGGCATCGGCCAGCGACCGCAGTTCGTCCCACGAGAGCGGCGTGGTCTCCCGCGCGTGCGGCCCGTCGACCCAGTTGTCGATGCCGGGCCAGACCATCGGCCGGCCGCTGCCGATGTAGTCGGTCGGGGCGAAGACGGTCGCGGGCACGCCGAGTCGCGAGAGCACCGGGAGGCCGAGATCCAGCACGGAGCGGTAGGCGTCGTCGAACGTCAGCGCCAGCGTCTTCGGCGCCGGCGGTGCGTGGATGGCGTCGTGGACCGTCGCCGGCCGGTACCCGCGCTCGAGCAGCGCCGACACCTGGCGCTCCAGTGCGTCCGGCGTGACGGAGAGCGCCGCAGGCCAGCCGTCGCTGATCGCGTGGTAGGAGAGAATCAGGACGTCGGTCATCGGCTGTCTGCGGCGTGTCTCCCGCCGGCACCGCGGCGACGCCGGAGCAGATCCTCGTACAGGATCGCAACCCGGTCGGCCAGCGCGTCGATCCGATGATCCGCCAAGCGCGGGCGGGCCGCCGCAGCGAGTTCGTCGCCCCAGGCTGGGTCGTCGAGGATGCGCTGGATCGCGGAGGCGAGGGCCTCCGGGTCGTGCGGGGGGACGAGCAGCCCGCTGCGCTCGTGCTCGATCAGTTCCGGGAGGCCCCCGACCCGCGTGGCGACGAGCGGCGTCCCGTTCGCGATCGCCTCGAGCGCCGCCGTCGGCAGGCCCTCGTAGTCGGAGCTCAGGACGGCGACGTCCAGGGCGGCCCAGACGGCGTCGGCGTCCTGCCGGAATCCGAGGAAGTCGACGCGGCGCTCCAGGCCGAGACGGGCGACCTGCGCGCGCAGCGCGGCCTCGCACTCTCCCGCGCCCGCCAGCACGAGTCGCACGTCAGGCCCGCGGCGCGCGAGGATCGCGAAGGCGGCGACGAGGACGTCGAGGGCCTTCTGCTCGCGGAACACGGACACGGCGCCGACGAGGGGCACGCCGGCGGCGATGCCGGCATCCGCGCGCACGTCGACGGTCGCTGACGCGACGCGGGGCAGGTAGCCGGCCGGGATGACGGCGATCTTCGCCGCCGGGATCCGCTCGATCGCGATCATCTGCTCGCGGTCGGCCTCGGAGACGGCGACGAAGCTGTCCACCAGCCGGCCGACGATCCGCCGGTCGACGATGCGGCGCAGCGGCTGGCCGACATACGACCAGGTGTGCTCGTGGGCGATCACGACCGGTACTCCCGCCAGCCGGCCGACGATCGCTCCCCAGACGTTCGAGCCGAACTTGTGGGCGTGCAGGACGTCGATCCGGTGGCTCCGCAGGAACCGTGCGAGCCGCAGCAGCGCCGCGAGGTCCCAGCGTCGCGTCCGGGCGAGGTCGAGATGACCGACGCCGGCCGCGGCCAAGCCCTCGACCAGCGGACCGGAACCCTCGCGCGTGGTGCAGACGTGGACCTCGAAGCGCTCGGGCGGCAGCGCGACGGCCAGCGCCGCGACGAAGCGCTCGGCGCCCGCCGCCTGGGCGTCGATCTTGTCGACGAGCAGGAGCACCCGCGTGCGGATCATGCGGCGCGCGACGACTCCTGGGCGATGGCACGCAGCGCCGGGGCGACGGCGAGCAGCAGCCACAGCGGCTTGCTGAACTCCTGCGAGACGAAGACCTCGGCCGCCAGGACGCTCCCGATCGCCACCGCGACGCCCCGCGCGAGAACCTCGCTGTCCGGCGCCCCGATCGCGGCGAACCGCCGCCAGGCCGAACGGCAGCAGGCCAGCGAGAACGCGATCAGCGACAGGAACAACAGCAGGCCGGGGATACCGAGCTCGGCCTGCACCTCGAGGTAGACGTTGTGCGCCACCTTCGGCGTATCGACGATGTACCGGCTGCGCGTGAGCGTGCCCGGTGCGAGCAGTTCGTGGATCGTCGCCCGCGGGAAGTTCCCGGCGCCGACGCCGACGAGCGGGTGATGCGCCACGACGCGCCCGCCGACGCGCCACAGGTCCGCGCGGCCCGATCCTCCCGACGGGTGCGTGACCCGCTCGCGTGTGGCCGCGGGTGCCAGCACGGCGACGTAGGCGACGGACAGCGCGAGGGCCGCCACGGCGAGCAGCGCGGCCCGGGGGCGCCGGCCGCGGCCGGCGAGCGCGACCCCGAGCACCCCCGCGACGGCCAGGCTCACGAGGCCGCCGCGCGAGCCCGTGAGCAGCACGCCCGTCAGACACGCCGCCGCGCCGATGATCCAGCCGGCCCGGACCGCGGGCACCCGGGTGCGCTGGGCCGTCATGGCGACGGACAGCGCGAGCGCGGCCACGAGCGCCAGTGCCAGGATGTTCGGGTCGACGCCGGCGCCTTCGAGCCGCGACCCGCCGGGCGCCCGCGAGAGCCCGTAGACGGCCGACGCGATCGCGCCGCCGACGAACACCGCCGCGAAGGCCCCCGCATGCCGCGGAGTGCGCACGGCGGCGAACGCGATCGGGAAGAGGAGCAGATCGGGCCCGTAGCGACCGGCGGCCTCAAGCGCGTCACGCGGGCTCTCCGCCCACGCGGCGCTCATCAGCACCCAGGTGAGGAACAGCACCGCCAGCACGGCGGCTCCCGGGTGCGCCGTCGCGAAGCGCCGGCTGCGCGAGGCGGGCGTCGCCCCGGTGACGAGCCACGAGAAGACGAGCGCGACGCCGGCGAGCTTCGCGACCGAGAGCCCGCCCCCGGCCGCGGGAAGGATCTCGAGGAACGCGACGGCCGTGAACACGCGGAAGCCCAGCGCCAGGTCGGCGAGCACGAGCGCCCCGAGGCCGCACGCGACCGCGACCGCGATCGTGATCGCCGGCGCGCGCACTGCGAGGACCGCCGCCACGGCCGCAGCGACCGTCGCGGCGGTCAGCAGCAGCGCCGCCGGCAGACCGCCGCCGCGGGTCATCCGTTCCGCGCCGTCCGCGCGTCGGAGACCACCGTCCCCGCGGCGCCGATGCCCGCGGCGGCGAGCATCTCGGCAAGCGCGTCGAGGTCCGCCAGGCGGCTGTCGCCGACGCGTGCGACGACCACGACGGCATCCGCCTGCACCGCCAGGCCGAGCAGCTCGGGCGCGCGGATCAGGGACGGGGCATCGACGACGATCCAGTCGGCCCGCCGCCGCGCCTCCCGCAGGAGCTCACGCACGCGCGGGTGACCGAGCGGGTGGTCGGTCAGCCCGGCGGCGTCGCCCAGGCCGAGCACCTCGAGCGGCACGTCACCGCCGACGGGACGGAGCGCCCCGGCCAGCGGCGTCGCGCCCTCCAGGACGCTCACGAGGCCCGCCCCGCCGGCGGCGCCCGTCTGCGCGAGCCCGGGCGCCGCGGTGTCGCCCTCGATGAGGATCACCCGCTCGCCCGCCTGGGCCAGGGACCAGCCGAGCCCGGACGCGGTCGTGGTCCCGACGCCGCCGCGCGTGCCGGTGACCAGCAGGACCCGCGATCCGCGTACCCCGTCCCCGACGGGCGCAAGGGCCAGGCGCAGCGCGCGGAACGCCTCGAACGTCTCCCAGGCGGCGTCGCGCCCGCGGCGCCGCCGCCGCGGAACCTCCGCGAGGACCGGACCGGTCCCGTGCCCGGGCACCTGGTCGGGCCGGCGCAGCAGCGGATCGAAGCGCTCGAGCGTCACGGCGACCGCGCCGCCGAGCACCAGCCCTGCGAGGAACGCTGCGAGCAGCGCCAGCAGCGGGCGCGGCGAGACCGGCGACGTCGGCGTGCTCGCCAGCGTCACGAGCCGGATCGTCGGGTCGTCCCCTGCGCGCAGCGCCCGCAGCTCGGCCAGCCGCGCGGCCGAGGCGCCCGGCCCGCCCGAGTGCCCGGTGGGCGGCGCGAGGCGGGCGATGAGCGCATCGAGTTCGTCGTGCAGGCGCTGCGTGCGGTCGGCCACGATGCCGCGGCCGAAGGCGTTCGCGAGGTCACGGGCGAAGGCCGGGGACGGCTCGCGCGCCGCGATGTCGACGATGCTGCTCTGCGCGACCGGTTGCGCTTCGATGTCGCGCAGGATCTCCTCGGCCGTCTGCGTGAGGCCGAGATCCCGCCGCACCCGCTCGGCCACGGCGCGCGCCCGGATCAGGCGCGCGACGGTCTGCAGCGGACGTGCCGGATCGCCAGTCTCGCGCAGGAGCCCGAGGCCGAGCCGCTCGGTGCCGTCGCTGGCGACGGGCTGGACGAGCACCTCGGCGTGCGCCTCGTACATGCGGTCCGTGTGCAGCAGGTACGCCGTCGCGGCCCCGAGCGTCATGAGCAGGCACGCCACCACCGCCGGCCAGCGATGGCGGATGGCGCCCACGAGGGAGGCGATGCCGTCGTCGCCGAGGGCCGTCACCGGCCGCCTCCTAGACGTCGAACACGTCGGGGCGCGCTTCCATGTCCCCGACGGCGCGTTCGTATTCGAGCAGCGTCCCGATGTCGTACCACTCGGCGTCGGTGCGGTACGCAGCGACCTTCTCGCCCGCGTCGAGCAGCATGTGGACCAGGTCCGGGAACTGCGACGGGCCGGCGGGCAGCAGATCGACCGCCCGCTTCTCGTACACGTAGATGCCCATGCTCACGTCGTAGTTGAGGGTCGGCTTCTCGGTGTAGCCGGTGATGAAGCCGTCCTCGCTGTCGATCACGCCGAGGTCGATGTGCACGGCCTTGGTGTGCATCGACACGGTCAGCGCGGCGCCGGAGGCCTGATGGTGCGCGACGAGCTCGCGGTAGTCGATGGTCGTCAGGACGTCGCCGTTCATCACGATGAACGTCCCGTCCAGGTCGGGGATGACGTTCAGCGCACCCGCCGTCCCGAGCGGCTCGTCCTCCCAGTGCCAGCGCAGCTCCATGCCGGCCGGGACCGTGCGCGACTGCGAGAAGTACGTCTGGATCAGCTCGCCGAGGTGGCTGACGCAGAGGTCGACCTCGGTCACGCCGGAGGCGGCCAGGCGCCGCAGGATGTGCTCGAGGATCGGGCGATCGCCGACCGGGACGAGCGGCTTGGGAAGGATCGTCGTGTACGGCCGCAGGCGCATGCCCAGGCCCCCGGCGAGGATGACCGCCCTCATACCGCGTACTCCCCGGTGCGGTAGCGACCCTGGTTGGCCTCGATGTACGCGACCGTCCGCTCGAGTCCCGTGCGCAGGTCGACGGTCGGCGTCCAGCCCAGCAGCTCGGTCGCGAGCGCCGGATCGGAGATCAGCCGCAGGACCTCGCTCTTGGCCGGCCGCACGCGCTGGGGATCGAGCTCGACCTCCAGCTCGCGGCCGACGATCTCGCCGACGACGCCGACGATGTCGGCGACCGACACGTCGTGATTCGTGCCGAGCTGGATCGTGCGCCCCTCCACCCCCGGGGCGGTCGCGGCGCGGACGAAGCCGTCGGCGGTGTCCGCGGCGAACGTCAGGTCGCGGCGCGGCTCGAGCGAGCCGAGCCGCAGCGGGCCGCCAGCCAGTGCCTGGGTGATGATCGTCGGGATGACCGCGCGGGCCGACTGGCGCGGGCCGTAGGTGTTGAACGGCCGCAGCACCATCGCGTCGAGTTCGAACGAGCGCTGGCAGGCGTCGATGACCTTGTCGGACGCGACCTTGCTGGCGGCGTACGGCGACTGGGGCTCGAGCGGGTGCGCCTCGGTGATCGGGATCGTCTGCGCGGTGCCATAGACCTCGCTCGTCGAAGTCCCGACGACCCGGGTGACGCCGTGACGCTGCGCGGCCAGGCACACGTTCAGGGTGCCGATCGCGTTGGTCTCCAGGTAGTCCCGCGGGTTGACGTAGGAGTAGGGGATCGCGATCTGGGCGCCGAGGTGCAGCACGACCTGTGACCCCTCGACGGCCCGCTCGACCGATTCCAGGTCGCGCAGCTCGCCGGTGACGACC